>PAAT01000183.1 GCA_002698965.1 Rhodopirellula sp.
CGAGATTTCACTTAGAAATATCGGCATTGGGCATTCGCCGGTCACAAAAAATGAGTTTAAAACCCAGGTCTCAAACTCACCTCGATCATGATGAAATTAAAAAGCTTAATTACCACTTGGACGTTTAGAAATTTTGTCGGCGGTAGGGAAATCCCCTGGAAGTTTCTGAGTCACTCTGCCGCGCGCCGCCCATTCAGTACCACGTTGTAACGTAGTGATGAAGCCGACACATTCCTGTGAGTAAATTCCATGTCCCATTGGCGTATGAAAGACACGTCCTTTACCATAATCAACCGTAAAGATCATGGGCTCGTGACGCCCTGTGCCACCAAATTCTTTAGAACCATAGGCCGTCGCTAATACCGTCATGTTTTCAGCTGGCCCGCGAAGCAAATCGTACAATTCATCTTTTTCATGTAACCACTGCCCTGGCATTCCCTTGGTTACAGGGTGCTTGTTGTCACGAATTGTTACGACAAAAGGATGCTGAGATCCATGATTTCCACCACGGCCCGGTGTGGCATCACGAATCAATTTGCCTTCAGAATTTAAATAAACGTAGGGGCCCGACTTTTCATTTCTCCCCCCCCAGCCACCAAGGCCAATTGCTTCGTTGTACTCTTTCCAGTTTCCAAAAGCGTTATTCGCTGCGTGAACCAGTACAAAGCCACCACCACCTTTGATGTAATCAATGAATGCGTTCTTCGTGCCTTCCGGCCATGGAGACCCATTGTAGTTGGAGACCACTACATCATAATCCGAAAATGTCGGTCCAAAGTCTGGATCAGTACCACTCTTCAAAGTGGTCACAACATCGACAGAGAATAATCCGGTCTCTTCTAAATACCCTTTCATCATTTGTGTGGTCTTAGGCCATACACCATGGTTATTTTGGCCTTCGATGATAAGAGCTTTCATTTTCGCTTGGGCAGTGGCCGCCATCGTCATTACCAACAGCAAGACAAACATATTTACTCGTCGAAACATCGTATTCTCCATAGAAATGAATGGTTGATGAAAATCAATATACCCACAATGACCGGTAAGGTTTGGCGTCTCCTCAACGATTATTTATCAACACCTTTTGCTTTTTCAAGTAATTCAAGTAGCTCATATTTTATAAGTGGCTCAGCATAGATTCCAAGACAACTACTACGGGCGCGCCAGGTCGTATAGCCACCTAACGCATGTTGCTCAGGTGGAGCAATATATCCAAAGGCACCGTTGGCGAGTGAAATCGTATAGGTCATTTCAAAAGGGCTGTACTTCTTTATATTTAACCCCGTTTCGGCAAAAACTTCATTCGGGATGGCACCGATACCAAGCGTCCCAATCCTGATGGCCTGTAAAGTTATCATACGGGTCTTGGGCATCTTGCTAAGAATTAATGTCTCCAAAGCATAAACTTCCTCGGTTGTCTTCGGCTTTCTCTCAGCAGACCATTCAAAAACAAAGTCCTGAGCAACCTGAATTTCATCTTTCGTTGGAAAGCGAACAGCGACTTCTAATTCTTTTTCCAACATAGTAAGTGGCAGCCATTGGTGGTATTCAATGGTTTCAAATGCTTTGAGGGCTGCAGCCGAAACATCATCTGCAACAGTAAACCGATCAAATTTGCGACGCTCACTGCGTTTATAGTCAGCCAACCAGGTGTCACCACTTGTACCATTGGCAATCATTGCCACGGTCGGACGATCTTCGTTACCTGAAGGCAGTTTTTCTTCAATGATGCCTGCAAACAATCCAAAGTAATCAGCTGAGATATTGGGAGCTCCGGCATAGTGCATTGAATAGGCCGACAGAAAAGCAATCTGTGTACCTTCCTTTGTCTGTAATGAGATCACTGGAATATCGGGATCTTCTAATCCTGTCTCTCGAATAGCATCTGGATTGTTGTAGCCTGGATGCATACGCGCCCGATCATTTCGTGTACCACCAAAGCGGTTGGTAGGTGCAACCCCTTCTTTCATCAGCCAGCGGCGGGTAGCAACATTTACCTCGTCTCTTCCCATCGCAAACCCAATCCGAGCTGGTTGAAGATTCTCATTAGCCAGTTCAATCGCTTTCGCGATGCGGCCAGGCAGAAAAGCTACATACCGTTCATCCACCCCGGTTCCTAAAACAGCGATAACAGAGGGAGCACTGTGACAATGCGTCGCTGAAACCAGAATGTTTTCCGCCGGAATTCCCGTTTGTGCTTCCGCCATTTTCTTGGCTTTATCAAGCAAATCACGTGGCATCATACAACTATCAACAAGTACCATCGCAATCTTGGTGGTTCCATCATCCATGACAACCGCACGCACATGTAATGGGTCATTCACTTCCTCCACCAAACGTTCAAGCATTGATCCGTTCACAACCGCAGGCAGATGTTCAGGCGTTGCGTCTACGCGTGCGGCACCTGCGCTAAACACCGGGTCCTCCGCGTGAACAGGCAATGCTAATCCGAAAAGCAGAAGCATTACAACGACAGAATACTTACAAATTGCTCGAATCATCATTGGGATAAGCACCTTAGATTGAAGAGGAAGGCTTACATTATGAGTTGGTCGTATTTCTCTTAGCGTGAAAACAAAAAAAAGGAGCTACCAACATAAGGCGTTGATAGCCCACATAGCTTTCTGAGGACTATACCTTCTCAGGCACAACATAGGGGGCACGATAAGGCCGGGTTAACATGGCATCCGCCTGTTTGTCCCCAATGAATTTCTCTTTCACAGGATCAAACTGCAAGTCACGACCAATTGAATAAGTATTCTCTGCCAGATCGATTTCAACCGCTTTCAAATTATACTTGAGCATGCCAAGAGAATCTTTGATTGTCTCGTTATCGTTATAAGGGTTTTCATCTTTCAACAATGAGTCCTGCTTACCCAGACGATATGAGATATTGGCCAGATGACACAGGGCACTGGAGTAATGAGCGACTTCCGCATCACAGTTAATCTCTTCCTGTTTACGACTTCGCACTGCCTGAATAAAACTTCCAAATGCTCCACCAGGAGTTACCGGTGCACCTTCCACGCTAAGTGACTCTCCCTGCTCACTTCCCTGAGCATAGAATTTACCTCCTTTAATTACACCATCAGTGGTGTAGTATTCGTTGCTAACCATTCGATCCGGTGCACCCGACTTTCCTACCAGACCACGAGTTTCAAACAGCAAGATCGCATCTTCATATTCGTAAACGCTAACTTGCATATTGGGGGTCTCTCCCTGGTCCTTTTCACCCGGAACATAACGACCACCAACACTCCAAATCCGCTTGGGTAATGTTGAATCTTTAATAGCCCAGCGAGCGATATCCATTTCGTGAACACCCTGATTACCGGTATCCCCATTTCCGGTATCCCAAAACCAGTGCCAATTATAAGTGTGCAAATTACCATGGTAATCCTGTTTCGGAGCAGGGCCCAACCAAAGATCCCAATCGAGTTCCTGCGGGGGAGTCGTCATCGGTTTATGTCCGATGGACCAACGTGGCTTACAGCAGTATCCTTTGGAAACAAGCAGCTTTCCATACTTACCTGATTGGACGGCAGCGATCTCATTCGCCTTGCCCTGACTAGATCGATTCTGTGTTCCGTGTTGCACAATACGATCATATTTTGCCGCTGCTTCAACACACTTGCGGCCTTCAAATACATTATGAGAAATTGGCTTTTCGACGTAGACATCCTTCCCCGCCTGACACGCCCAGATCGTAATCAGTGAGTGCCAGTGGTTACATGTGGCTACCGTCACAACGTCTAAATTCTTATCATCCAGCGCCGCGCGAATATCCTGCACACAAGTCGGTGTATTGCCACCTTTATCTTTTACCATCTTAGTACGAGATTCGAATAAGCGAGTGTCAGGATCAATCAAATAGCTAACTTCAACGCCATCCATCGGAGCAAATCCTCCGATATGTGAAGTTCCCCGACCATTAATGCCAGCAACTCCAACACGTATCCGATCGTTAGCTCCCAGAACCTGTCGAGATGACTTTGTTCCCGCTACGGTAAATGCAGCAAAGACAGTAGAAGCAGCACCCGTTTTCTTTACAAATTCGCGCCGGTTTAATTTCGACATTCCCCGTGGTCTCCTATGAGGATTAAGATTTATACGTCTCGTCGTATTAGACTAGATTCCCGACTGAAATTCCAGCCAATCCTTGATCCACGGTATTCAGCTACCGATGGCCCTCAAAATCTAATTAGACCATGATGTCGAGAATTGGCCGTCCAGCGATCGGTAAAGGACGATTGTCTTTATCGTGAATTTCGGTATCCGGAGAAATTCCCAACAAATAGTAAATCGTGGCAGCCAGATCTTCAGGTTTCACCGGGTCTTCATCCGGAGCCATGGTATAGCGATCTGATGCCCCATATATATACCCACCTTTGACCCCGCCGCCGGCCATTAACACGGTGTAGCAATGGGGCCAGTGGTCACGACTCTCATTCTTATTGATCCTGGGAGTGCGGCCGAACTCCCCCATCCAGACGACGAGCGTCTCATCCAACAAACCCCGTTCTTCCAGTTCCAACAACAACGTCGGCAATGTCTGCTCCGTTACCGGGAAGTGATACTTGTCGACGATCTTGTACATGCGTGAACCGTCGAAGCCATGAGTATCCCAACCACCGGAACCAATCGCACGTCCGCCAATGCTATTTGAGAAATAGACGGTGGTAAATTTCACACCGGATTCGGCAAGACGCCGTGCCAGCAAAACACTTTGACCATATGTCGTTCGTCCATATTTTTCGCGAACTCCATCCTTTTCCTGACTCAAGTCAAACGCCTTACGCACCTTACTACTCGTCAGCATATTAAGGGCTTTATCGTAATACTGATCGAATCCCCGGATGATCTCATTATCATCGAGAAGCCGACTTTGATTGTCTATGAACTTCTGTAAATCACGACGGCGTGTCAGACGATCCGAATCAAGATCCGCCGGCACACTCAATTGTGGTAACTTGAATTGCTCACTGTTGGGATCTTCTTTAAAGAATAGTGGATCATACGCCTTCCCTAAAAAACTGGCGTGCTGCCCCGGAGTAATAGACCCGTCTCGCAATGTATGTGGGTAGGAAACAAAAGTAGGGATGGAACCTCGACTAGGTGCAAGTTTATCTACAACACTGCCATAAGCCGGATATAGTTCCGGCAGGTCTCGCAAACGCTGATCATCACTCGGAGGTTCATGGCCGCTCAAGGCATAATAGCCCGCGGAATTGTGATGTTTCATCTTATGGTGCACGCTGCGTATCAATGTGATTTTGTCCATAACTTTCGCCATTTTTGGCAAATGCTCACAGACATGCAGACCGGGCAAAGATGACTGAATCGGACGATAGGGACTACGAATGTCGTCCGGAGCGTTCGGTTTCATATCGAACATGTCAATCGGACTGGGACCTCCCCATTGAAATAGAAAAATCACCCGCTTAGCACGAGGCTTCATCACTGTCGTTTTTTCAGTCGCCTCCAGAAGTCCGGGCATGTTCAATCCCAACATCCCGGCACCGCCAACTTTTAAAGCCTGACGGCGGGACACAACGAGATCATGTTGCAGTTGAAATAGAGATGGAGGTTTGATTGACATGCTATTTCTTCACAGTGTTATATGTTGCCTTATGTTCATTCGCCAGAATCATCACTTCATAACTCTTACCATTCGGGGCGACTGACAGCTTAATGAAATTGGCTTCACATGCCTCGGACTTACGGTTTGCGATAAATTCATCCGGAGCATTATTTACCTGACCATCGGGACGCATATTCTTATGCACCTGGTACATCGCCTGAATCGATGGAGTTGCCGTCAACGTAGCGAACACTTCCGGAGCACAACCTTTCGTGACTCCGTTGTTCATCACGGTCACCGTAGGTAGTACCGATCGCAAAACCAACGGATTGTTACTGCTGTCGAGTCCATGATGAGTCACCTGATATACATCGACTCTTCCAATCAAATTCACGGGACAAATCAACTTGGCTTCTTGATTCCACGTGATATCACCGCCGTCATAAAACCGAAAATCACCAAACTCGAGTAACATGGCAACGCTGTTGGCATTGTCAGAGCCGTCACGATCCTTTGCACGGCTGTCCTGACATATAGCTTTGTTGGCATTAGCCCCCCGAGGGGCCGGAATGAATTTTTTGCGCGTTCCTAGACAAGTAAAACTCAGGGGAATCTGACGATTGCGAGTTTCTTTCGGCGTCTGCTCGAGTGGCAACTCGGTTCCGGGATCGATGACCCGACGAGCTTCTGCTTTGAAATTGAAATAGTCTTCGCCCGGATCATCCGGCATATCGTCAAACTTACCGTTATCCCATACTGTTCCGAGGGAGATCATCTTTGAAAGCTGAGAGGCGCCACCATAATGATCTCGATGATAGTGAGTCGTAATGAGATGATCTATCTTAGTCAGCCGGGCTTCCTGCGTAACAATATTGAAAATGCGCTGTGGGTCACGAATGCCGGGATTTCCTGTATCGATAAGAATGGACTCGCCTTGAGGAGTCACGATGAGGGTGGCTGCGCCACCTTCGACATCCACCCAATAGATATCCAGACGTCCATCGTTAGCTCCTGCCTGAGCACTTCGGAGGTTAAACACCACCAGCATGCTCAATAGAATAACACTGAATACGGTCTTCACAATTCTCTCCTAACGAATCTCATCGTCACCAGGCAGCTTAATGCCGAAAGACAAATTCCTTTGCGTTTAGTAGTGCCCAGGTAAGGTCCTGAACATTTTTGAGTCGCTGCTGCGTACGAATCGTAAGATCTAATGGAGCCACCTCCGCTCGATCTTTTCGACGTCCTTTGCTTACCACGGCGGAAGCTGTTGATAATCCTTCGGCATGTGCCAGATAATTGGTAGCGAACACAAGTTCTGCGTGACTCGGCGCCCTACTCAAAGTTCTCCAGTATACCAACTCCACTAACTCAGCATCTGATACTTCAGATTCAGCTAATTGTCGTACCCGGCTTTCATTCTCATTCATACGCTCGCCAATTCCCTTATCACTCACAAGGAAAAATACTTGATTCAGTGTCGTTTCATTGGAACGCTCACATTCACAGGCCATCATACGGTCTGGTTTTCCAAACGTGGCTAGAAATAAGTCGCCGGACGAGGGCGCCTCCTGCCTCCATCTAATCTTACGGACACCAGGAATCTGTCCGGCACGAATACCAAGCTCATAACCATTGAACCTGGCTGGCAGACCGATCGCCTGATTCTGAGCATCTAGCAGTACTTCCGCATCAAGTCGCTTCACAATGGCTCGTGAGAAGTTCTGCTGATCGTTCACATTAGTCGCATTCGGTTGTGAACTTAACTGGTACGTTGAGGAAATCATAATTTGCCGCACCAGAGCCCGAACATCGAATCCCGAATCGACAAACGCTTGAGAAAGTGCATTTAACAGGGCGGGATTTACTGGTGGGTTCGTAACTCGCAAATCATCCACGGGCTCAACAAGACCACGTCCCATTACGTGGTACCAAATTCGATTCACCTGACTTCTTACGAACCACTGATTCTCTGCTGAAGTCACCCATCGCGCCAGAGAATTCAAACGATCTTTCTCCTCGGCTTCGGTCTGAGTCGCGTCCCCCAAAAACCGTGGGGATGCCGGAGCCTTCGTACGAGCATTCGTGTANTCTTCTTTGAATGCATATTTCACAATCTGCTCTCCAATAAACTCATTTTTATCAAATTTATCGGACCGTTTATTATCACCAACCTCTTCATAATGTATTCCACTAAAGAGCGTGGCCCAATCATAATAATCATCTTGAGTCCATCGATCGAAAGGGTGATTGTGGCACTTAGCGCATTGAAGCCTGATACCCAAAAACGTTCGTGCCGTGGTCTCCGCTCGAACATCCGGAGTTCTATTGGCGCGCCAGTAATTAGCGGTTGGCACTTCATATGTACTGCCGGTAGCAACAATTAACTCACGAACAAATTGATCCAGAGGCTTTCTCTGCTCAAATGAATTGCGAATCCAGCGGTGATATACGTCGACACCCGTACTGTCTAAAACCTTCTCTTCGTTACGTAGCAAATCTGACCAGATCAGTGCCCAGCGATCACTGAATTCCGGCCGTTCAAGCAAACTGTCAATTAATATCGCTCGTTTATTCGAACTGATATCATCTACAAATGCTCTCGCTTCTTCCCCGGTGGGAAGCAANCCCAGAGCATCCAGAAATGCTCGACGAACAAACTCTGAATCATCGGTTCGTTCCGCTGGCTGAATTCCCAGCTTTCTGAGTTTCGCAAAAACGAATTCGTCCACGTAATTAACAGCATCCGGAAAACGAATGCGTTTACGACTGGTTCGCGGTACAAATGCAATTCGGATGGCGAGCTGATTATTCAAAAAACGAACCCCAATAGTTGATTCACCATCCTTCAGCCGGTGGACCAGTCCTCCCGCTGACACTTCCGCAACCAGATTAGAGGGTTCATAAACAGCCAGAGATGTCACATCGGCTGTTGAGCCATCAGAAAAACGAGCCATAACCCGGAGTTGTATCGAATCTCTTGGCGCTCGAACAACACTGTCTTCCGGCAACACAACCAAATTGGTTAACTTTACTTCGTTCTCGTCGGGCCCCGGTGCTCCGTCTTTCAGCCAACGACTAAGAATTGAATACTCTAAGGAATCGGTGCGAAAGCGTGTNCCNCCTTGATGGGAAACAGCACTTGTAGGCTTCAGCAAAATCAANCTNTGANCNGGCTCCANNAAATTGAGCCTCCGACGGCTATACTCTTTCATNAACCACTGGTAATCATCATGTGGACTCTGGCCNCGNAACGANAACCTGAAGCCACCCTTGCCATTTAGATTGCCGTGGCAGGCNCCCATATTACAACCNGCCTTTGCCAANACCGCTTCCACTTCGATATCAAAACGNACCTGTGGAAAGNGNTTTNTGGATTGCTGAGCCTGCAGGCTCTGGAGCACATAAGGACTGATCAAGACTACCAGCAATAGTCGTCCGGCATGCAGTTTCCATGCATGAATGTTATATATTGGCGAACAACGTTGCACCGTTGAGATTCCTTGGCAACTCAGCGTAAGAGGTGAATCAATACTACTATCTATACTAATTCATCGAGCGGCTTCGTGCCGGATGGAATCAGGTANTGAGGNCGCCCGCGGAAGTCAAATAAACGATCTGAATTCAGATTAATACCCATATTTCGATAGAGCGTTGCATAGACCTCTTCGAACAGAACCGGGCGTTCAATCGCTTCCCCTGCCTGACGGTCAGTCTGCCCAATCACCTGACCAGTCTTCATTCCCCCACATGCCAGCAAGGCACTCGAAACTCGAGGCCAGTGATCACGCCCTGCATTTTTATTAATCTTCGGTGTCCGGCCAAACTCTCCCCAGGCAACGACCGACACGTCATCTGCCATACCTCTTTGGTGAAGATCTTCAACCAATGCGGTGATACCCTGATCGAAAATCGGAAGCTCTTCTTTACCTGTCTTAAAATTACTGCCATGCCAGTCCCAGAAGCTGTAATTAACCGTCACAACTCGAACTCCAGCTTCCACTAGGCGTCGGGCTAATAACAGGTTTTGTGGGACACGAGGAGCGCCATCCCCTTTCGGTTGATTGGGATTAGCATATCCATAGCGTTCACGTGTCTCGGCCGATTCTTCACTAACATCTAAAGCCTTGAACAAGTCTGACGATGTCAGGATCCCCATTGCACGTTGTGAAAAGGAATCCATCCCTTCCATCTGCCCTGAGTTATCCCAATTACGACGAAATCCATCAACCGATGCTAGTAAAGCTTTGCGATCACCCAGCCGATCCGTGGTGATATCTTTCAGAACGAGATCATCTTTACCTGGTCCACTGGGGCGGAAGCTACTATGTCCCAGACCAAGAAATCCCGCCTTCGGTTCGTTGTAAGGTTTGTGCTTCGTTGTATAGCAAAGGCTAACAAACGGGGGAACTCCATCATGGACAGGCCCCTGAAATCTGGAGACCACACTACCGATGTGAGGCCAGCCGCCCGCCGGTTCATTATTTGTGATGTTGCCGGTGAAACACTGGAAACCTGTGTGTCCGCCCTGACAATTTGCCATCGTTCTAATCGGAACGAACTTGTCCATCATCGCTGCCATCTTCGGCATATGCTCGCAAATTTCAATTCCCGGCACGTTCGTTTTGATAGGCGAGAATTCACCGCGCACTTCGGAAGGAGCATCCGGCTTCAAGTCATACATATCCTGATGAGGAGGTCCGCCACACATATATACCATGATGACGGCTTTGTGCGAATTGGAGACGCCAGTGGCAGCTTCTGCATGCAATAGCTGAGGAAGCGTCAAGCTTCCCAAAGCACCAATCTGGAGGAAGGTGCGGCGGTTATGACCATCACAAAACTTGCTGCCCGCTGCCGGGCGATCGAATATTTTTAGCACCTGTCAAACTCCTTTTGACAACGAAAGTAGCTGTCAGACAATTCATGTTTGATTGAATTCTGTATCGCTTGGCTCGTATTTATAGCAATTCGCGAATTGGCTCGACACCTGCATTCACCGGGGAATAAGGACGACCGCGAAGATCGAATTCCCGAGTAGCTCGAAGGTTAACTCCAATTTGGTTGTATAACGTGGCAGCAACTTCCTGGAAGTTGACCGGACGATCAACTGCATATTCACCCAGACGGTTCGTTTGCCCAATAACCTGACCATGGTTCATTCCACCACCAGCCAAAACAGCGGTACTAACTCGAGGCCAGTGATCGCGCCCCGCATTCTTATTTATTTTTGGCGTCCGGCCAAACTCACCCCAGACCACCACGGAGACATCTCGATCAAGTCCCCGATCATGCAGGTCCTGAACAAGTGCTGCCAATGCACCATCGAGCATGGGCATGTCCTGACGAGCACGATCAAAATTACCGCCGTGCCAATCCCAACGACTGAAGTTCAATGATACAACACGAGCACCAGCCTCCACTAAACGTCGAGCTATTAAGAAATTCTCTGTCATTTTCGGAGCGCCGTCTGCGCGGAATTCCGCATCCCCTTTACCGTATCTTTCGAGAGTCTCCGGAGACTCATCTGAAATATCCATCGCATCTACCAGTTCCGAAGAAGTCAGAATTCCGACAGCTTGCTGAGTGAAAGCATCCATCCCATCCATCGCACCGGTCAGATCCACTTCTCGTTTGATACGATCAACGGATGCGAGTAGCGCGTTACGATCCTGCAGGCGATCCAACGAAATACCTTTGAGAACCATATTGTCTGTTTTGCTTGTTTCCCCTTTTCCACCAACCAAGCGAAAAGGTCCATGAGCCATACCTAGAAAGCCACCGTTTCCAGGATCTCCCCAAGGATTGTGGCTTGTCTTGTAAAACATGCTAACGTGAGCCGGAATACTTGGATTTACCTGCCCTTGAACTTTGGAAACCCAGGCACCGATAGAGGGCCAACCACCTGTTGGCTCATTACCCGGGGCAAAGCCAGTCATCGCCTGAAATGACGCATGTCCACCAGCAGCTCCTACAATCGAACGGATGACAGTGAACTTATCCATCATCTTTGCCATCTTAGGAAACAATTCACCAATCTGAATGCCTGAGACATTGGTCGATATTGGCTGAAATTCACCACGAATTTCAGAAGGAGCATCCTGTTTAATATCCCACATATCCTGATGCGGGGGCCCACCGGGAAGGAATACGTTAATGATTGCCTTATGCTGTCGTCCCAAGCTTTGCTGAGCTTCAGCTCGCAGTAGCTGAGGTAATGTAATACCACCTACGGCAGCAGCGGATCCAATGGTTAAGAAGTCACGACGACTGTATCCATCACAGAACTTTTCGCTTTTCGAGCGGCGTCCAAATATCGTAAGCATAGCTGTATTCCTTTATCTGTTTTCTACCTACTAATATTATCACATATCGACGTACGCCCCAATAAATGTTTCTTTCAGTGAATCCCCCCAACATGGTGGATTTACCTGTTTTTTAAGTGTTATTTACCTGAGGTCGAGGAAGGGCGCCAACCATTTCAGCCATTTTCAGGCAATCTGGAATTCCATCGCATGGCTATCGAATAAAAAAGAATGAACTATTGGAGCCAGTCATTCGCCAGATACCATTGATAAGTCTGCTCGAGACGGGACTGGAGACGGATTGGAAATTCATAGTTGAGATCATTAATCACATTTTCAACCGAACACTCCCACGATTCCGATTGAGCTTCACGGATTTTGTCGAGGTTGAATGAAATAGGACGGCCAGATAGTCGAGCGACTGCTTCTACAGCCACTCCCAGTAACCAAGTCAATGGACTTGGAACCGTTGCCTGCCTTGCGCCACGCTTACCAATCACCTGCTTGAGTATCGCCCCTAAGCGAGCGTAGCTTGGTGCTTCATCACAGACTCCGAAATAAACTCCATCCCCTGAAACTGCCTGTAGATTATCGTCGACGGTTATCCGCTGACCTCGCTCCGCAACACGAACTAACAACTCGCATAAATCATCCACATGGATTAATGACACTCGTGGCGAGGCTGGCCCCAACACCACATGTGATCCCATTTGTGCCATCGACTGAAAGACGGGGAACATCTCTTTGTTACGTTCGCCAAAAACCATTCCCGGCCGGACGATCGAAGTGGGGACTCGATTTGCAAACAACAACGCAGCGCATTCACCAGCTCGTTTACTAAGTCCATAATTAGAAATAGGTCGCGGAGCATCATACTCCATCCGCACATGATTTCGGGCAACCGGGCCGGAAGCCGCAATAGAGGAAACGACAACATGCACCGGTGGAATTTCCTGATTAGCGCAGGCTTCTGCCAAAAAATAAGTACCGTCACGGTTCACCTTCAATAACTCTTCCAAGGCGAAAGCGGTGGTACGACCGGCCAAATGAACAACCACATCAACATCTCTGACTGCCTCGTTTAACAAGTCGCGATCGTGCAAACCAACTTTGGCAAATTCCACTCCCAATGGATCAAGTAACGAAGTATCTGAGGTTTCTCTGATCAAACAGCGCACCTCAACACCTCGGTCAACCAATCTTTCCGCCAGGTGACCGCCAATAAAGCCCGTCGCTCCAGTGATTAAATAACGACTCATCTATCCAGTTTCCGAGCTCTCTTAAAACGCTTTGTCATAAACTCGATAAGTCTTATCAACTGTACAACCGGCTCGGGCCAGAGACTTGTAAGACAAGTGGTTGCTTTCGAGCACCCAGGAAATTTCGAGATGATCTACGGTCCATTTTTTCCACAAATCTTTCAATCGCGAGACAAGCACAACCCCTAGTCCCCATTTTTGATATTCCGGTAATACATTAGCACTGATCAACCGCATCTTTGTGATCTTCCGGCGTTTGGTAAATAACTTGTAGCCAAACGGAAAGAGCTTGCCACCGATTTCCTTAATCACTTCGTTGTAATCCAGCAGCACAACACTGGCGCCAATGACTTTTCCGTCTGCTTCAATAAACGTCGTCAACTCGGGTACGATCAACAATTTGAGACCCTTGGCAATGTGTTCCAGTTCCGCGTCGCTCATCGGAACAAATCCCCAGGTCCCCACAAGGGACTTATTATAAATATCCAAAAACGTTCTTACATCTTCCTTAAAACGCTTTCTGTCTAACGTTCGCAGCTTGAGATTGAACTTCTCTTTGGCAATATCCACAATTCGGAACATCTTCGGGTCCAGCCGATCAACGATATCTGTAGGAGCATAAAATGCCACCATATCCTCGACTTTGCGCAATCCGTATTGCTCGAGCAGATCAGCATAGTAGGGCGGATTATAGGTCATCATGAAGCAAGGGGGACTGTGCCAACCATCAATCAGCAATCCCACTTCATAATTCAGTCCCGGATTGACAGGACCTCGCATCGCCGTCATACCACGCTCAGCAAGCCATGTACGAGCTTTCTCGAACAAAGCGTTTGCCACATCCTGATCATCAATGGCCTCAAATAAGCCAAAGAAGCCCAACCCTTCGTCATAACGTTCGTTATGTCCGTGGTTTACAATAGCCTGAATGCGACCGACAACTTTACCGTCCCGTAACGCGATGAAGGTTTGCGTATCATTGATCTCATGGAACGGATGTTTAGAAAAACCTGCTCGTTCCTTTAAATCGATCAGCAGCGGCGGGCACCACATATGATCGCCGGCATAAATCTCATTTGCCAGACGAATAAACTGCTTTTGCTCTCGCCGTGTTTCAACTGGTTTGACAGTAATGGTCGACATAAAAAGGCCTTCTACCGCAAGGTAATCGTTGCTTAATCCTCTAATTGTGGGAGCGCGCAACTGGACAGGTCGAGAGTTTTTTCACCAGAGAGATAAGGATGGCGGTTTGTAAGCGGTATGATCGTCAGAACCAGCAAAATATGGTTCGATGAACAGCAATTTAGTATGTTCGATCAACCGGATCCTAAACGGAACATAGGCGCGCAGACGCGTCTACTCTTCGTATTTATGACCTTTATCATGGCGAATAATACGTTCCAGATTCGACTCATTCGCGAGATGATCGTGAGGACCTCCGATCGCAATGCGTTCATCACCAACCAATTCAACTGCTGCGGTTAACTCCAATGTATTCTTGCTCCTACTCTCTTTCGAAGAGAAGTATTTCCCCAGCGGACTACTTAAAATGGCCGGCAGAAACAATAAGTCGCCAAGTAAAGCGGCGGCTAACAAGGTTAGCATTAACACGCCAAATCGCTGTGTCGGCGTGAAGGAACTTAAGGCAAATACACTCAGTCCTAATCCGCCAATCAGTGTCGTCTGCGTCATCGCCGCACCACATCGTTGATAAGCCAACATCAAGGCTCCTCGACGAGCGAGCCCTTTATTGAGGCCTTTACGAAACCACGTCAGGAAATGGATGGTATCATCAACCGCCACACCCATGGCAACGCTCGCGGTCATCATCGAGCCGATATCAAGAGCCGCGCCAATGTGACCCATCAAGCCGAACACGAGGATGACTGGAAAGACGTTCGGAATCATCGATACCATTCCACCACGAATATTAGCGAAATTGGTTGGGCTCAATCTACCGTTTCGCATCATGACCATCATCACAATCGCGATCATCACAAAAGCTAAGCCAATACTTTGAATCAAACTATTTAGTAATTCGTTCTGAGCTTTATAAACAATAGGTACCACGCCGGTGTAAACAATATCAAACCCAACTTCGGTATTCTCAGAAGACGCCAAAACGTCCCCGATGCCATCCAGTCCGGCCTTGTGAAATCCGGTGATATCAATAAAATTCGCTGAATTCTCCGCGATCAGTTTCTTATCGAAAACAGGGTCATCACCAACGGCGATTACATAATCATAAGCAGCCAGACGAGACTTCCATTGCTCTTCACTTAGCCCCGCTAACATCTGGGCAACCTGATCCTTCTCGGGATCCAGCCACCATAGCTGGTTCGGATGTCGCGGATGATTATAAAAACCTTTTACAAGTAAGAGCGAATTCAGTGTTTTCGAAAACAAACCGACCGTATCCACCGATGCACTTGTTGATACGTTGGCCGAAGAACCAACCTTTCCTCCTTCGGAAACGCCCCCCGTTCGCAGAATGGGTCGAGTGGGGTCCGCGCCAATAATTAAAACTCTGTTCTTATCAAAGAATACGTTTTCAGGATTGTAAACATCCGGTCCCTGCCCTCGATCAACCTCAAATCGATGTAACAGGTAGTTACGAAATTGGTAAGCCATCTGAATTGGCTCAACAACGGTTTTCAAATTGGTGACAAATTCACCGTAATCAACATCATTTAATGCTCCTAAACGAAGACTGATGCGCCAAAGCTCATTCTTCACTTCTCCGCTCAGCATCTCATAAGCAAGATAATCCTCGTCCATAAGTTGTTGAGCACGCTGCTCTAAGACTGAATTAGTCGTGGAACGTGTGGTTCTCGACGAGGCCGGTGGTAATTCAGGAGCAAAGGTGACTGCCGACATACCCTGACCGATAACGTCCTGGCCTTGATCGCCGAAGACTTCTTCCACTGCCAACTGAATACTTTCAACCAACTCCACTCGTTCAAGCATCGTTAGTTGATACTTTTGGTGATTTCGTTCAGCGACGGTGGTGGGGGGATTATCAATTCGTTCCTGCCGCACAGGCAGAGCGGTTTCCGGGCCTACTTTGACAACCATCTCCATCGGAGTCAGTTTGCCAAAGTTTTGTTCCATCCATTCATAGTCGCGGATAATCTTAGCCTGACCGTCAAACAGCTTTAATAACTGCACCGACATGTTGACTTTGGTCAGGCCCCAGACGGAAAGCCCCAGAACACAGAATCCGAGACAGATAACCAACTTGTAGTTATCCATCACTTTGCCACCGACAGCCATCCAAAACCGAGTCAACAAAGACTCTTCATTCACTTTCTTCTTCTTTGCTTTCGGTTTGTTAAACTTGGGCACCCACAACTTCAAAGCAGCAGGTAAGTAGGTAAATAAAAGTATTAACGTCGCCAGCACACCCAAACCTGAATAGAGACCAAAGTTTTTAATCGGTGTGAGATTACTGATATACAGCGAAAACAATCCAAGCGCGGTGGTGAACGAGGCGATTGTACATGGCCAGGCACCGTGCGCTAACGCATTTTCACTGGCGCGAAGCTCCCCTTCTTCGAAAACGGCATCCCGATAGTAGTTCACGATGTGAACGGCACCCGAAATCCCGAGCACGTAGACCAGAGAAGGCATCGACAACAGAACGGAATCAACAATGCCACCGGCATATCCAACAATCGCCATGCTCATAATGGCACCAACACCACCGACAAAGAAAACCATCAACGTCACGCTAAAGCTGCGAAAGCTTAAATACGACAACGCCACGCCCAGAATAACTGATAGTCCGACTAAACGGCCAAGAGTAATCTGACCTTCCTCATCGATCGATGCATTATCAACAGGAGGCCCACCCATGCGGATGACTTTGCCTTCGAGTTTTGCTTCAGTAGCCCAGGGCGCCATCGATGGTTTAGGGGGCGCAATGACTCCGGATTCTTCTGCGAGTGCAACTAACTTCCCACGAGGTTCCTGACCAATTCCACGGCCAACGACTTTCTTTAGATTTGCTTCACCGATATCACTCAGTGTCACGACGATACAAGTTTGGCGAGGCGGAGCCTCAACCTCAAGCTCTTCAAAGAATGCATACCAAAGCGATGCCCGCTGTGAGGCGGTAACTTGATTCAAAGCCTCCCGCTCGCCGGCAAATTGCTCTTCCACAATTCGAGTTACAAACGCGTCAAGCTTCGCTTCCCATCCCGGTGGAAACTCCGCCAGTTTCTCTGCACTTAACACCTCAACAAATGCCGGAGGTGTCCAGTCAAACCCCGGCAAAGTTACCGGTGCGAACAGAGTACCGGTCAACCGACTATATGCCAATTGCTCAGCATATTGCTCGCGATTCTCATCTGACATATTCTGGCCGCGTGGAAGCAGAACCCCATTGACTCCGGCCAATTCTTCAATCGCATCAGGACCGGAACGCACGGAGGTAAAGTACCGCGAAGTTAATTTACGTGGATCATCGAAAAAATCGTTTGATTCACCTGTTTCACGGAAATCCTCACCAAATTGATCAATCGACTCAGCCTCGACCGAAATATCTTTGAGAACTCCTCGACGAAAGGCCCGCTTCAGATTGGCAATCACATCATCGGTCTCTTTCGAAACCCAGAGCTGTCCATCTTCTGTAATGAAGTACGACTTATTGTCTTTTCCCTTCAACCACTTTTCACCACGGCCTGCAAAATCAAAGTTGTAATCGTCCAAAGCGTAAAGCCCGAGTTCATCTGCCCTTTCGCGAGCACGGAGTAACTCTTCCGCATACCGACGTTCGTCTTGAATTTTGACTAACTCTTCGCCTTCAAGATGAGGAGGTATTTCCGGGAGCACCAAGATCTCATTTCTGAGTTTCTCAATCAGCAACTGATAACTCTCGTCGCTCTCGTTACATCCTTCCCAGGTAACCACAATGAATTGTTCACCCATGAAGTGCTTACCGAACCAATTGAGTTCCTGAGTCTCAGGGTAATCTGATGGCAACCAGTTCTTCACATCATTCTGCATGTTCTCCATCGCTGTACGGGAACCCCGCAATGCAAAGGGAACGAGAAAGCAAACCACCATTAAAACCAACAGCGCATTAGTCACTCCAAGAAACGGAGCTTTACGATTGAGCAATGGTAATTGTTCTTTGTCGGACAACTCTAAATCCTGACCTGCGCACCTGATAATCAAAGGGTTACGCGCATAGTTCGCCTGTGTTTAAGTATAAAAGAGTACCGCTGTGTACTCGTCGCGTCTACGTCAATGTAGTTTACGACGATACCAAATATCCTTGAATCCAAAGGACCACTCCCCCCTGCTTACCTAAACCACCAAAAATACGTTAAAAAGTTGCACGGAATATATCAATTGAGCCTGTTAGGGGTTTATTCCCAGTGTTTCTTCAACGTGGTACCATCATAGGATTGACGTAGAAAACGTCCTCCCCAAACGTCCTGCATCTGTGTAAAACCATTAATCGTCCGAAACAACTCTAGATAAATAGATTACAGAGATGTGCGAAGCGGGATATCAACCAACAACATTCATACCCGAGACTTTTCCGGATACACTCAATGGCACTTTCATCTAATGATTTCTGTCCGTGCGGCAGTGGTGACAAAATTCGATTCTGCTGTGGTAAGCATATCGTCAAAGAACTCGATAAGCTCTCGTCGGCGATTGAAGGTGAGCAGTACATTGCCACACTCAAACAAGTCGATGGCTTGATTGAAGAGAAAGGAAACCTCGCTTGTCTGCTGGCAATAAAAGGAATCGCTTTGATGGCGACCGGTCAGATCGATGCGGCTCAGGAAAATGCTCTTGAGTTTCTCGACGTCGAACCAGAAAATTCCACTGCCTGGGCTCAGCGTGCGATCACCAGTGCCGATGAACCCCACAAAGTCATGGAATATGTTCAAAAATGTCTTGAACATTCATCTACCGAACAAATCCCTCAACTGATCATGCCGGCTATCCAGGGAGTGATCGATGCCCTGTTCGCTTCAGGCAATCTGTTCGCTGCATTTTCTCATCTAACCTTGGCATCGGCGATTTCCCGCGGCAATCAACAGGCCGTCATGCGAATGTTCGAATTCGTGCAAAATCCTGACTACCCGCTACTGCTCAAACAACGTTTGCCATTACCTTCAATAGCTGAGGACGCATCTTATGGGGATGGCTATGAAGAAATCACGGAGTTGTCTCGCCGAGGCGCATGGTTTTTAGCCCTGGATAAAACCGAAGATCTCCTAGAGGAAAACAAAGACGATCAAATTTTAATGAAAGCTGTGGCTGTTCTAAACACTTATCTTGGGCAGGATGAAGGTGCTGATGCCTGGCGAGATTACCTCGCCACCATTGATAGTTCATCGGATGAGGCTGTCGAAGCGGAAGCCTATGCTCAAATGCTGGAAAACCAGTCTAACCCTGACGTACAACCCATCAACCGAGTCCTATACTACGTGGCAGACTTAGACGAAGTACAAGAACGACTTGTCGCCAGTGATCAGGCTCGTCTTGTCCCTTCGCCGGGATTCTCCAATGAGGATCCTGACAATCCTCCTCCCCGCGCGATCTTTGTCCTTACCGATCGACCTCAACCCCAAAGTGGTGCTGAACTGACTTTGGAGCAGGTTCCCAAAGGGATTGCTTCCATCTATCTATTTGGTAAGCAAACCGACCGTGAAGCTCGAATTGAAGTTGTCCCAAGCTCCATCGGTGGTGAACAAACGGCCAGTGATATTCTGACGGATATTGCCGACGGAAAGCTTGGAAAATCGGACTCAACTGAAGAGATCTCTCAAGTGCCTGTACTCACCGATAGTATGGCATGGAATCCTGTTTTTCCTGAAGACACGCCGCAGGATAAGATTCAGGAGCTTTCGCTGGAGCATCGAACCGCCAGCCTCACCAATATATTTCCTAAGATTAAGCTCGCTGCATTAGGAGGAATGACTCCTGAAGAGGCATCCGTTGACTTCGACGGCAGAATCAAGCTCGAGGCTTGTCTGTTGATCATTGAATCCAACCTTCAATGTCGTGATCACAATGCGACTCTGGATGACGTTCGTGAATCTCTAAACCTGAATCGTTTCGAAGCTGTCGATCCATCCGACGTTGATCTCAATCAGGTTCCTGATATCCGACTGGCGCGTTACGACGTTTCTAAACTCAACACACAACAGCTGGGCGATGTCTACCAACGCTGTTACTTTGTTGGATTCCGCAGAGGATTTATCCATGCGGCTGAAGAAATTGTCAAACGTGATGAAAAGCCTGAACACGTCAACCTGTCTGACGTATACGCTGCTTTATTGGATAGTCGGGATTCACTCGAAGGCCGCCTCGAACTGGTTGAACTGGCAAAAGCAGAAATCACAGTTCAAGGGGAATCTCCGGCCGCCTGGCTGCTGCGGGAAATCCCCTTGCGACTGATGAATCAGGAAGCTCAGACTGCATCTGACCTGATTCGCAAATTGGAAAACGACCATATCAATGAACCCGGTATCGCTGAGCAATTATACGGGCTGCTAGTGCAAATGGGAGTCATGAATCCGGATGGTACTCGTGCCGTCCCTTCCGGGGGCGTTAGCGATCCATCCGAAGGCGGTATCTGGACACCGGGTTCCGACTCGAACAGTAATCCAGAATCCGAAGGATCCGGTTTGTGGATTCCTGATTAGTTCTCGAACGAGGGTAGATATTTAATGACCAGCGATAGTGATCGACGATGGATGCAGTATGCCTTGAAGCTTGCACGTCGGGGACAGGGCGCGGTGGAACCGAACCCGATGGTTGGTTGTGCAATTGTTGTCAATGACGAACTCATTGGGGAAGGCTGGCACGAGCGCTTTGGTGGACCCCATGCTGAGGTTAACGCATTGGCCACGTGTCAAAAAAAGGATTTAACCAACGCAACCCTTTACGTCACACTTGAACCTTGTGCACACCACGGTAAAACGCCTCCCTGCAGCCAGACCCTTATAAAATCGGGAATCAAACGGGTCGTTATCGCAATGCAAGATCCATTCCCTCAAGTCGACGGACGGGGAATCGAGCAGCTCCGAGAGGCTGGCATCGAAGTCCTTACCGGTGTTGCTGAGCAGCAAGCCCAATTATTAAATGCTCCGTTTGTCATGCAACAACTTCATCATCGACCCTGGGTGATCGGAAAGTGGGCCATGACACTCGATGGAAAAATTGCCACTCATACGGGATCCAGCCAATGGATCTCCAATGAAATATCACGAGCAATTGTCCATCAAATTCGGGGACGAGTAGATGCTATCGTGGTTGGGCATCAAACGGCTTTAGCTGATAATCCCTCATTAAACGCCCGGCCCGCAGGGCCCCGAACGGCAACCAGAATCGTGGTCGCCCGAACTCCCAATTTGCCACTCGACTCTCACCTTGTAAGCACCGCCAAACAACAGCCTGTCATCGTCACGGCTGGCCCCGAGGCCGATCCAACGCACCTGGAAAACTTGCGCCAACACGGTGTCGAGATACTTACCTTTAATAATGAGAATGAAATTGTAAGAGAGCTACTCCGGGATTTAGCTGACCGTGACTTTACGAACGTCCTTATTGAGGGTGGGGCCGAACTGTTGGGCGCTTGTCTGGATCAAAACCTTATCGATGAAGTTCACGTGTTTGTTGCTCCCAAATTGGTCGGTGCTCAAACAGCCCCCTCCCCGATTGGCGGAACAGGTATTGAACGTATGCAGGATGCTCTTCAATTAAAAGATCAGACCACACAGATCCTCGATGACGATATCTATATCTCAGGAATTGTCAGCCATAACAAATCACCCAACGTATAATAAACTTATGATTCGCCTGCTACTGCCATCGTTGCTTGCTCTGTTCACATTGCAACTATATGCTGCTGAATTGCATTCGCAGGAGCAACCTGAACGTAATGTAAAAACTCAGGCGGAACTTGTTGAGTTTGTCCGCCAAGCGGTTCCTTTTCTAAACAGCGGTCAACTACAGCAACGCCAGCAAGCTGAGCTGGCCTTAATCGCAGAAGGTCCAAGAGTGTTGGATTTATTACCAACCGACTTAGAGTCCTATTCTTCTGAAGTTCGAACGCGTTTAGGGCGTATTCGCCAAAAACTATATGAAGAGGTCGCTATCCAGACTTCCAATGGCTCTAAGTTTTCACTGAGCGGCATCTACCGTCTACCGGATGTGATCAAGGAATTAGAGACGCAGACTGGCAATATTATTACCACAAATCATGATACGGGAGACTCGATAGAATTGAACCTTACCGACGTATCTTTCTATCAGGCACTCGATAATATCCTCGATCTAACCGATCTCGATATAGAACCATACTTCGCATCACATCCAAATCAAATCCTAATCAAACGTCGGCTGGCTGGAATTCAAAAACGGGAAAACAATGCGCAATATGTCGGCCCATTCCGAATTGCCGCTGTTAAAGTTCGTTCCAGCCGAGACTTGCGTATTCCCAGCTCCACTCATTGTGCCATCACGCTGCAAATTAACTGGGAACCCCGGGTTCGCCCTCTTTACCTGACAATGAGCACCTCCTCACTCAAAGCCATCGATAACACCGGAGCTGAGCTCACTCCACTTATTGCTGGCGAGAAAACACTCAATGTCGAAGGAACCGCCCCGTTGGTCGAGGTCGAACTTCCTTTTCCTTTACCGGGTAAGGAGGCCGAACAGCTAAGTATTTTGAAAGGCACCGTTTCAGCGATGGTCCCTGGGCGTAAAGAACATTTTGAATTTTCCAATTTGCAAGCCCCGGATTCTTTTCCCAAACAGCAGCGCCGAGCGGGTGTCACTGTAACCGTCGGCAGCGTAAAGCAAACACCAAAAGAAACCATCGTTGAGCTTGAAATCCATTACGAAGAAGCTGGCAATGCATTTGAATCTCATCGTGGTTGGACCAGTCGTAATCAAGTCTATTTAGCCTCGGATGATACAATCCTGACTGACAAGCCCCGTCGTGAAACCATCGCCCAAAAAAAACAATCTGCAACTTACCGGTATACCTTTGAATCGGCCGTCAAACTGGAAAGGCTTACATTCCATTACCATACGCCGGCACTACTCCTGAAACGACAAGTGGAGTTTGAGCTAAATGATATCCCACTTCCCTAAGCATCACTTTTTCTTTCTGACCTGGTTTGCAGGAGTGTCCTCAGTACTGCTCGCTACCGGTCGCTCTGGCATCGCACAGGACACCGCTGATGTCGTCATCGCCACTGTCAATGACGAACACATCTATCAAGGTCCTCTGCTGGCTGAATTAAAATCGCTCTTAGATGATACTCCCACTGACTCGGACGCTTACCAACGATTACGGAACCAAGTTCTCAATAGTGCGATTCAGCGTCGATTGGCATTGGCTTATTTGGAAAGGATCAATCAACGGGCAAGTGATGATGACATAAAATTGAGTATCATCCGTCTGGAAAAACGACTTGCTCTTAAGAAGCAAACGCTAAACGATTACCTGAATGAAAAGCAAATCAATCGGGAGGAACTGGAGCATCAAATCGCCTGGCAAATCTCTTGGCCCAAGTACTCTCAGCAGTTTCTCACTGACAGGAATTACGAGAACTTCTTTAACCAACGAAAAATGCAATTCGATGGTACTCAGTTGCTCGTCTCACAAATCCTGTTACACGTCGACCAGCAGCAAGTACGGACGGAAAAGCAAACCCTGGAGCTGGCCAAGGATTTGCTGACCAGGATTCGTCAGGAGGAAGTGACATTCGCCGATGCAGCCAGGGAATTTTCAGACAGTCCGACCGGTAAAAAGGGTGGAATGGTCGGGCTGATTGAATTTGACGGCGCGATGCCACGGGAGTTTAATACAGCGGCTTTCAAACTAAAATCGGGGGAGATTAGTGAACCCGTAAGGACAGCCTTTGGCTATCACTTAATAAAGCTCAACGATATCACACCGGGAACCATTACCTGGCAGATGGCTCGCCCAAGTTTAAGAAAAGCGTTAATCAAACACCTGCTCGAATTTCTAACTGAAGCGGGGAGGAAGATTTCAACCGTGGAACTCTCCGGGGACTGGAAATGACGAATAAGTCTGCAGAGTCTTTTGAGTTTCCAACGACCGTCTGGCGACAAAAATTGCGAACACGTATTCTTCACTGGTATCAACGCCACTCAAGGGATTTACCGTGGCGTCATGACTTACACCCGTATCGAAGTTGGGTTAGTGAAATCATGCTCCAGCAAACACAAGTCACCACCGTGATTGCATACTTCCAACGGTTCATGAATCGTTTTCCCGACGTTGTTACCCTTGCTGATGCCGAACAACAGGAGGTTTTACGTTATTGGGAGGGACTGGGATACTATCGTCGAGCTCGCCAAATGCACGCAGCAGCACAAGTTATCAGAGACCAGCACGATGGAAACTTCCCGACAGACTTTGAATCCGTACTGGCACTTCCCGGTGTCGGAAGATATACGGCCGGAGCTATTCTTTCCATTTCACTGAATCAACGATTACCGATCGTCGAAGCCAATACCAATCGCCTGTTTGCAAGATTGCTTCTCCATGGTGGCGACAT
>PAAT01000184.1 GCA_002698965.1 Rhodopirellula sp.
CTATTATTAATACTAATAATTATAATAAATAAAATTATAATAGTTAAAAATAATAGTATTATTTTTTTCATGTAATCTATAAATATTATAATATAAAAAAAGTACATTTCTTAATTTTATTTTTATTTTTAAAATTATTTTTAAAATTTTAAAATTTTTAGTGAAATGTACTTTTTACAATTATATAAAAAATATAAAAAATAATATATATATAAAATTATGATTTCACACAATTTTTTAGATTCAATATTTAAAAACACATTAATAGTTTGTAATTTACAAAATTATAAAGAATATAAATATACTTTTACAGATTTTGTAGAATTATTAAATAGTAATAATTTCAAAAAACCAATTTATCAAACGAGTGTAGACAATGATAAAATAAATGAAATGATGGAATCATATAAAACATATCCAGAATTTTTTTATTTTAAAAATAAGATTGTGTTAGCATATGTACCATCGGAACAAAATAATATATATATAATGGATGGACAACATAGAATAGAACTGATAAAAAATTTAAATTTAATAAATTATAACGATTATATATATATATGTTGTTATATAATTGATGATGAAAATAAAATGAAATTATTATTTGATGAATTAAATAAAGATTCATATAAAAATCATAATTATGTATTTTTAGATGATTTTAGTAAAAATTTACATAATAAATTTACAGAATATTTAGAAACAAATTATAGTATATATTTTGAAAGTAAGAAAAAAAAAGAAGCATATAGAAAAACAATATCAGAATTTTTAAATAGTATAGTATTTGAAAATTATTTATTAAAATTTAATAATTTTGAAGAATTAAAAAGAGATTTTGAATCAGCAAATTTTCAATTTAATTGGACAATAAAATATAAAGATTTATTTAATAATAATAATAAATTATTTTATAAAGATGAATATGATTGTGTAAATAGTGGAATAATATTTACATTAAAAAATAATAATTTTAATGAATATTTATTAAATAGAAAAATAGTACCATCACATAAATTTAAGAAAGATAAAAAAAGAATATCAAAAAAATTAAAAAAAGAAGTTTGGTTAAAAGAATTTGGTAATAAAAAAACAGGAAAATGTCCTTATAAAAATTGTAAAAATACAATAACAGAAAATGATTATAGTTGTGGTCATATTATATCAGAGTATAATGGAGGAGAAACAGATATAAATAATTTAAAACCAATGTGTTATGGATGTAATAATAGATTAGGTAAAAGGAATTGGATATTATAATATTTATAATATTTATAATATTTAGAATAAGTAAATAATCAATATATTTTAATTAAATGAGTATAAAAAATTTAATTCAAGATATTGAAATAAAAAAATTAAAAGAGGAATATAATAATAATAAAGAATTATTAGATATAGTATCAGAATATATAAAAGAGAAAAAATTAATATTATATGGAGGATATGCATTAAATTTAATATTACCAGAAAATATTAAGATATATAAAGATTATACTCAAGCAGATTATGATTGTTATTCATATGATGCAAAGAAACATATAATACAATTAGGAAAAAAATTAAAAAAATTAAAATATAAATTAATAAAAGTAAAATTAGCAAAACATGAGAATACTTTTAAATTATATGTAGGAACATTAAATGTTTTAGATTTAACACAATTAGATAAATCATTATTTGATATAATGATAAAGATACATTTATATGAAAAATATGAAGGATTAATTAAATATTATAAAGATAATTATAATATAGTACCATTATATTTATTAAAAAGAAATATGCATTATGAATTAGCTAGACCATATGAATCATATTATAGATGGGAAAAAATAGAGAGTAGATTAAAATTATTAACAAAAGTATATTTTAATAAAGAATTTAGAAAAAAAAGATTATATTGTGAAAATCCAAATAAAAAGACATATCATAAAACACCAGAAGATTTAAAGCATTGTTTATCATTATTATTAAATTATGTTAAAGAAAATAAAAATCCAATAATAGACAGTTTAGCAATTAAATTATTAAAAAATATTAAAAATAAAGATTGTTGTAGATTAAATAAATTAACATATTTATTAATGATATTATCAACAAATTATAAAAGTGATTGTAATAATACTATTAAAATTATAAAAAAAAATATAAATTTAGATAAATATGAATTAATAATAAGAGATATAACAGATAGTAGTAGTAGTGTAGATATATTAAAAGATAGAACAAGAATAGCATTATTTGATAAAATAAATAATGTAAGATATAATTTATTAACAATAATAAAAGTTAAAGATAATTGTTTTTCAATAATGAAAAAAGGAGAATATATAGTAGGAACAGTAGATACAATATTATGTTATTTATATAGTTTTTATTTAAGTTATTTTGTATGTAAATATAAAGACTATAGACATAATTCAGTATTAGAAGATACACAACAATATATAGATTTATATGAAAATTATATTAAATCATTAGATACATTAAAAAGATATAATACAGAATGTTATGGTACACAATTATCAAAACAAGATATATATGAAAAATTGTGGAAAAAAAAATTATCAATTTTAAAAATATAATATAATTTATTTTTTATTTTTTTTATTTATTTTATTACCTTTATTTCTTTTATTTCTTTTAAAAGTACCACCTTTTCTTTTAGGTTTTTCTGGTGCTCTTGGTGGTGATAAATTATTATTAGATGGAGATGGTGTTCTAGATTTATTATTAGTATTTAATAATAAATTTACAGGAGATATAGATGGACTTAATAAAGAACTCCTCATAGATTGTTGAGAAGTATTTCTAGGAAGAGTACTTCGTGTTTTAGCTGATTCAGTAGATGATGGTGGTGTTCTTCTAAAAACTAATTTAGTATCTGTTTTTAATTGTTTAGAAGCAGACTCACCTAAACTAAAAGAAGGAGGAGAAATAGATTTATTACCTAAACTAAAAGAAGGTGGGGATGAATTAGAATTTTTTTTTTTAGTAGGTGAAGATTTAGGAGGTGATGAAGATTTTTTTCTTTTAGAACTTTGATATAAATCTTTAGCAGTTTTAAGAGATTTAATATCAATAACATCATTAATATATTTTCTAGTTAAATGAATTGCTTCATCATTTTTAACAGGACTTAATGAACCATCACCAAATATTCCACTATTAATAACACCTATTTCAATTTCTTTACCTTTATTATTATACATAAAAATACTTTTTTTATTACCATTAGTAGTAATTAAATCAGTAATATCTGTTGAATCATTAAAAGAACCTAATAAATCAGGACTAGAAAAAATACTAGTTTTTTGATTTTTTTTTATAATACTATTTAATAAAAGTGTATAATAATTTATTTGAAGACTTTTAATTTTTTTTATATGACTATCATCAAAAACTCTATAATCTGGTAAATTTTTACTGATTAAATAATTATTTAATATTTCTTTATTATGTGGACGAATAAAATATTTTTGCGTATTTTGTGACATTACTATTAAATAAGTATATTTTAATTTTATTTTTCAAATTTAAAAATATCATTATCACTTGATTTTTTTTCGATATTATTATCTATCATATTAACTAGTTCTGGTAATATATCAGATGATGAATTTTCATTTTTATTATTATCATTTGAATCAATAGATATTGAATCAGACAAAGAATTTTCGGAACTATTATCAACTGAATAATTATTTATATTTTCATTTAGTTCTTTTTCAATTTGTAGTTTTTTAATAATATCATTATTTTTTTCAATTATATTATTCATAAAATTAATAAAATTAATTCTTTTACTTTCAGTATTTAATTTATAATTAATAGAAATATATTCTATAATTTTAGAGTTAAAATATAAAATTTCATCTGTATATAATGGTATAAATGAATTTGTAATTATAAAAAATATAGAACATAAATTATATGTAATTGCTTTAAAATTATTGTAATAAAATGATAATATATTATTATTAATAATCATTATAAATATATTAAATAAAGTATTTTAATCTTTATATAAATAATAAAATATATATATAGAATAATAAAAATGGAAGATAGTATAGAGAAAAAAACAATATTATTAGATAGTTATAACGCCAAATTTAATGCAGATAATTCATTTTATTTTGATTTACAAGAAGATATTAAAAATTGTATATATGTAAAAACATTAAAAACAGAAATACATATTGGTGAACAAGGATGGAAATATGATAGTGATATCACCAATAAATATTATGGAAATTCAACAAACGCATATAATTATGGTGAAATAAGAAAAGGGGATCATATTTATGTATCATTAAATGATTTTGAAAGAATAATAGTACCAGTAAAAATAAAAACACCATATACAAATTTAAATGAATTAATTACTGATTTAAATTTAAATCCAAATATGACACAGCAAGAACTCAATAATACATTTAAATATTCACATGGAGGTGATGTTTCTAATACTAATACAAATTTAGTTATATATAATAATAATTCATTAGATATTGAAAATAAAAGTTATAGAGCTATAAATTATCCAATTAAAAATATAACAGAAAATTTTAATAAATATTATGATGCTATTTATATAAATGATATAACTCCTGCTGTATCAACAGTTTATAAACAAGAATTAGCAGGTACAAGTTGTGGTCCAAATGATACTAATACATTAGTATTAAATCCACTATTACCTGAATTAAGAAGATTTAATGTTGCAATATATAAACAAGATGATGATGGAAGACATGTTAAAGTAAATTGTAATAAAGATAATGAAAATGGAATACATAGAGTAATATTAAGTTTTACAATATATTATAAAAGAAAAAAAATAACAAGAATATAATACTTTTAATGGACATAATGAAACATTACTCCATCCTTATAATAATTATAAGAATAATTTTATAAATATAAATATTTTTAGTGTGTAGATTCTAGATTATATTTATATAATATAAAAAAATATATATTTTTTTCTTTTTTTTCTTTTTAAATATAGATATCTTTATCTTATTTATTTTTCATCTTTTTGTGCCTTCCACATCTCTCCTACCTTTTTCATCAGGTCTTGGCGGGAAAGTTCAGGAAATTCTTCTTTAATAATAGGCATTTTTTCCTTTACAAACAGATTATAAGCAGTTGGTTCACGCTTTTTTTTAGGTTCGGCATCATCATCTACATCCTTTTTAGCTTTCTTTTTTTTAGGTTCAGCATTTTTTTTACCAGAAGTAATCTGATGATAAACAGCAGTAAGAATCTTACCAAGTTCAGAACGAGTATACTCCTTTTCAGTATCAATAAGAGTAGTAAACTCATCAATGATCTGCTGGGTAGTAGTGGTCATTTTAAATTCGAAAAGTTAGTGATAGCCTTTAAATCTAGTGTCTTGTATTGATTGGTAATATTATTTTAGTAGTAATTAATCAATTTTTTTAAAAAAGGTGAATTTTTAAGAAAAAAAAATAATCTAATTGTAAAATAAAAAAAATTGATAAAAAATAAAAATAAAAAAAATATGGATAAATTATTTAATAAATTACCAGAAGATATACAAATATTAATAATATCATATATAAAATATCCTCAAAAATCAGAATTATTAGAAGATATAAGAAATTATAAAATAATAAAAGAGAAATTATATGATAAATATAAAAATAATTTTATAAATATAAATAATTTTACAAATGGAGAATATAATGAATTAATAGATATGGCAGTAACATTAAATATAGAAAATAATTTATTAGGATATATAAATAGTGAGATAATATATAATTTATATAAAAGTTTAAAAAATATAAAGATAATGGAAAGAATGTTATGTTTTAGAATAAAAAGAGAATATAATGGTGAAAATAAAACAATGAATCAAATACATATAAATATGAATATAAATATAAAATCAAGAATAAATAGATATTTAGGAAGTTTAACAATAAATGAGAGAGAGATATTTTTAAATAGAAAAAAAAGAGATAAAATATACAAAATATATAATTAATTAGTTGGAGTATTATTTTTAATATTTATTTTACCTTTAGGACAATTAATATTAGTACAATTTATTTTAGTACATTCTTTTCTTTTTTTACTTTTACAATATTCATTATCACAATGAGGGCATAAACAATCAAAATTTTTTTTAAAATAATTTGGACAATTTATATTAATACAATGTTCTAAAGTACAAGTAGTAATACCTTTTAATTTAGCAACATTATAACAATTAGTATTATTACAATTGGGACAATAACATAAATTAACATTATGAGAATTTTTAAAATTATTTTGATGAACCCATATATTACAAACCCATTTATTACCTTTTTTAATAACAGTACCAGTATGTTGAGATAATATATGATAATTTTCATCATCATTAATATTTTTAAATAAAATACCCATACCTTTAACAGGTTTTACATTTTTATTAATTTTAGGAAAGAAAGTATTACCACCTTCAAAATCATCATTTAAATAAACTAAAAAAGTATAAATTCTTTGTCCAGCGGAACGATTCATATTTAATTTATCATCAAAATCATTACTTTCACAAGCATCATAATGTGGATTATAATAACCGTTTTTATCATATTTAACAACTTGTATATTTTCTTGATTAACAATAGGTAAATTGGTAATAACACTAGTAATATTTTCTAATTTATTAATAGTATTAATAAGATTATTATTATCAATAATATTAGGATCTAGGAAAGTATTTTTACTAATTCGTATATCAGTAGCAATAGAACCTTCATTATAATCACTCATAAATACTTTACTATCAGTTAAATGATTTTTTGAATAATTAATAATATGATTACATTCATCATCATTTAATATATTATAATATAAAGTAATATCATAATTTTTAACAGAAATAATTTCTTTTTTTCTAGAATTAATAAATTTATTAATATTATTAATATCATAAATAGTATCATATGAATAATAATAATAATAAAAATATAAAAGAATAATTATAAATAAAAAAATATAAAAAATAATATTTTTATAAAACATTATTATATTTCTTCTAATAATAAAATAAATAAAAAAATAAATAAATAAAACACAAAAATTTAAGTATTTAATATAAATGTTGGACCAATTTTTTGTTCATCTGAATGTTTTTTTTTAATTAAAGTTGTGCCATCGCCTAAATATTTTCTTTTAAGAGGTAAATAAATAGTATTAATATTTAATTCTTTAGCGAAGTAATATTCTTCTAAAGTAATATTATCACCACCAAAAAGATAGATAGATTTAAAAGGTTGAATTTTATTTAATTCATACCATATTTTAGTTAATCCTAAAGGTTTATTAGAATTACTATTAACACCTCTTTTTTTATTAGTTTTACAACTAATCCATAAAAATTTATCAATCCAATTTGGATATTCTATATTTTTATTAATAAAAGTATCATCATAATCATCTAAACCTATACATATAATTTCAATATCATTTCTTCTAGATTTAATTTGAGAAATAATGAAACCAATATTAGGATTTTCTTTATCAGGAATATCACCAAAATAAAAAATAATAGAATTATTATCAAAATCTTTAGAAATAGTTTTAATATTATTATTTAATTCTTTAATACTAGAATATTGATCTAAATGAGAATTACCAAAAATAAGATAAGTAGATTTATTTTTAATATATTTTTTTAAATGTTTTAATTCAATTTCAGACATGTTTATATATTAAAATATAATAAAATATAAATGAAAATATTACGCACTATAAATAGTGTCTTTATTATTATCAATAAATTTTTTATATTTTAAAATATTTTTATAACATTTAACAATAGTAACTTCACTAACACTACAAATATCAGAGAATTGTTTTTTAGAGAATTTTAAATTATTTTCTTGTGAATAATAATATAAAATACCAGCAGCCGAACTAGTAGGAGAATTATCATTCATAATTTCATTTTTTTCTAAAAATTGAATTAATTTTTTACAATTATCAATATCATTAATATTCATATTTAAACGACTACCAAATCTAGAAATAAAATCTTCAGGACTGGAAGAAATTACATTAATTTGTAATAATTGTTGAAAACGAGAATTACCTTTATTTAAAATAACATGACTAATATTAAACATTTTAGCAATTTCTTTAGAACTTCTAGGAATATTATTAACTAAACAAGCGTGATAAATACAAGAAGCAATTAAACCTTCTTTATTATCACCTCTAGATATTTTTTTTTCAGAAGTTTTTTTATAAAATATTTTAGCATCATCGATAACTTTTTGTGGAATACCATTATTAGCAGTAGAAGATTCTAATTTATCAAAAATATTCCAAAGAGTTCTTTCATCATATGGCATAGCATTCCACATTTGATACATTCTAACTCTTTTCATATCAATATTATTATTTTTACAACCACCAATTACAGAACCAATAGAAGATTTAGGAAGTAAATTATTAATAGGCATACCACATCTTGAAGGATCACTATCTCGATTATCATCATTACCATAAAAACGCCATTCAGCACCACTATCTAAATATTTATCAATAATAGCATTACATTTACAACATATTTTCATATTATCATTATCAAAAGTTTCATTAGAACCACAACTGCAAATAGATATAGGTTTATCATCAGTTAAATCATTTTTGATATTATCATATAATTCCCATAAATCTATATTATCAGTCATAAATAAAGACTATACATAATTTTTATATATATAATCATTTTTTAAATTAATTTAAAACTATGAGAAATAAATAATATATAAATATAATGGTAAAAATAATAGATGCATTTATATTTTATAATGAATTAAAAATGTTAAAATTTCGTTTAACAGAATTATATGATGTAGTTGATTATTTTATAATAGTAGAATCAACATCAACATTTATAGGAAAAGAAAAAGAATTATATTATGAAAAAAATAAAGATGATTTTAGTAAATTTAAAGATAAAATTATTCATATAATAGTAAATGATATGCCAAATGATAAAAATGCTTGGAATAATGAATATCATCAAAGAAGATGTATTGATCGTGGAATAAATAAATTAAATTTAAATAATAATGATATAATAATAATAACAGATTGTGATGAGATACCAAATCCTAAAATATTAAATTATATAAAAAATAATGATATAAATTTTGATTTATGTAAATTACAAATGGAATTATATTATTATAATTTAGAATGTCAATCTAAAGATAATTGGTATTATGGTACAATTATAAAATATCAAAAATATAAAGAAATAAAAGATCCTCAAAATATTAGATTTATTTTAAATAAAGATATAATAGTATTAAAAGATGGTGGATGGCATTTTTCTTATTTTGGTGATATTAATTTTATTAAAAATAAAATTAAAAATTTTTCACATCAAGAATATAATAATGATAAATATTTAAATGATGAAAAAATAAAAGAACAAATAGAAAAATGCGATGATATATTTTTTAGAAATAATAAAGAAGTACATAATTTACATAAAAAAAATATTGAAGAAAATAATAATCTACCTAAACATTATAAATTATTAATCTAAATTAAATAATTAAATTAACAGAATTACCTAATCTTAAATCAGTATTTAACATAACTTGATAACCTGCATTTTTTAATTTTAAACAGAAATTATAATCTTCTGAAGGTACAACATTATATATTCCTGAATTATCAGATTTTTGAATAACTAAATTATCACCATTAAAATAAGGATATTCTAATTTATCAAAAACACTTGATTGCATACCAAAAAAAGATAATCCAACAAAATCAACAGGAATATATTTAGAATCAACTTCTTTTTTCCAATTATCTAAATCATCTTGTGTTAAATATTTGAAAGTACCATTTTTACTAAAATAATCATTATCTAATTCTTTAACAGCAAAAAAAGATACAGCATCATCTGATTTATATAATCCCGATACAACAGGATGTTGTTCAAGAGATTCAATCATATCTAATAATTGTTGTGGAGTAAATAACATATTTTTATCAATTGTAATCCAATAATCAAATTTAGAACCATTAAAAGGTTTTTGTATTTCATTATTTAAACCTAAAGTTCGTAATCTTGAATGAAAAATAGATGAATTATCACCTGAAGCAATTAAAAATTCATAATTACCAGATTGCCATAAATAACTTAAAGTATTTGTCCAACATAATAAAAATTTAGATGAAAAATTTTCACCTTGAAAAGCTAAAGCAATTATTTTTTTTGTAGAAATATTATTACTAGTATTTGTTTCTGTTTCCATTATCTTAATAATAATTATTATAAAATTCTTATATATTTTTTATTATTTATTATTTATTATATTCTTGTTCATAACAAAGATTATGTATATATAATTTTTCATTTCTACCAACTCTTTGAGCTCTTCCAATAGCTTGTACTTTATATAATCCCATAGAATGATAAATTATAACATCAGTAGCAAAACTAATATCAATACCTGAACCTGCATGTAAAGTATTTAATAATATACATTGTATTTTTGAATTTTTAAAATCTTGTAATATATTCATCATATGAGAAGTATTACCTTTTAATTCAGCATATGTAATATTATTTAATATAATATTATCAATTATATTAGTAAAACAACTTTCATATTTACTAAATATTAAAAATTTACCATTAGGTTTACTTTTAATTATTTCAATTAAAGTATCAATTTTACTTAATAATTTTTTAGTTTCATTTTTATCAATTTCATTTATATTATTATCAATTGCTATCATATCATCTATATTAATATTAGCTCTACATTCAGGACAATTTGATTTATTATTTTTAATACAATTAAAAATACATAAACCACAAAATGAATGAGTACATTTTAATATAATAGGTTTATCTAATAAATCCATACAAATAGAACAAGTTTTATTAGATAATTCAGAAACTCTATTTTTTAAAGAATTATATTTTTCATTTAAATTATTAATTTCATTATTTATTTTATTTATTTTACTTAATTTAACATCTTCATTAATAACTAAATCTGATACATATTCTAATTCTCTTTTTTTATTTTCAATATCATTATATAAATCTTTAGTTATTAATTCAACAATATTTTCTTCTGATTCAGTTTTACCACCTAATTCTTTAATAGCACCATTTATATCATTAGCATTTAATTTATCTATAATACTATTATTAACATAATCTTTAATTGCTAAAAAATCAATAGGCATTTTACATAAATAATATTTTTCTTCAGGTATAGGTAATTTAAAACTATTTCTAACAAATTCTTTTTTACATTTTATTAACATTAATTTTATATTTTTTATATCATTAAATATTTGTCTTACATCATATAATAAACTATTTTGCGATCTTATTGAATATAATAATTCTTCATAAGTTCCTGATATTAACCATAAAAAATAATAATGTAATAATGGTAATAATCTTACTAAATCATGTGCTTCATCTATCATTATTCTTTTCCATCTTGTTAAATAATTATAATTATAAGAATTATTATTATAATATTTTAATAAAACATCAAATGTTGTATTTTTTATTAACACAACATCATATTCACTAAAAAAATTATAAATATCATTATTTGTTATATTATCTTCAGGATTTGGTAAATTTTTTTTTATAAAATTTAAATTTTCAATTGCAATAAATTTTAAATTTGTATCTTGTTTTAATGTTTTAACCCATTGCATATATACAGGTCCTCTTGGTACAATTATTAATGTTGTATCTATAATTTTATTAAAATTTTTTATTTTATTATTTGATGTAGAATAACTAAAATATGAATAATTTTGATTACTTATATAACTTTTTTCATATAAATTATTTAAAAATATATCATTTAATTTACACGATGCTATTATAGATAATGCTGTTAATGTTTTACCATAACCAACTATATCACCAATTATTCCAATATTTGTATTTATTTTATATAAACCATCTAAACAAGTATTATATATATCATTATGTTTTGAACTATCTATATTATAATTTATACTACCTGTTTTTTCCATTTTATGTGCTTTACATAAACATACTAACTGATGTGGTTTTAATTGTATATTAATTAATGATGATTGTTTCATTGATGGTGAATTTTCATCTAATTCAAGATCATAATTATATAATATATTATTATTTTCATCCATTTTTATTTATATCATATAATAAATTTAAATTAATATATACACATATGTTATATCTCTTAAATATTATTTTAATATATTTACTATTACTAAAAAAAAAATGATTTTGTTTTTATATTTTTTTATTATAAAACCTTTTTGGTAATATTATAATGATTGATTCTCAAAATGCACTGAATATATATAATAAACTTTCAAATATTAAAAATAATGATGAATTAAAAATTATTAAAAAAGAATTAAAAAAATATCAAAATGAATTAGTTTCAACCTCTTTGTATTTTCAATTTTTTGATAATCAACTATCTCAAAATATTAATCTAAAAAAAAAATATTATTTAGAAATTGCTTCTGATATTGCTAAAAATTCTAATATGTTTCAAAAACATGGTGCTATTATCGTTTATAAAAAAAATATTATTGGAAAAGGTTGCAATAATACTACTATTAAAAAAAATAGTAATTGTAATTACAGTATTCATGCTGAAATATCTGCTATTAATAATGTTATTAAAAATTATAATAAAGATATTTTACAATATTCAGACTTATTTGTTGTTAGAATTAGTAATGATAATCTTTTAAAATATTCTAAACCTTGTATTAATTGTCAAAAATATATTAATAAATTTAATATAAAAAAAACTTATTACTCCACTAATTACGAATATGATAAATTTACATTAAATCTCTAATGAAACTTTTGGTATTACTCTTCTTATATTCTTTTTAATTACTGTTTTTCTTTTTTCATTATTAAATATCTCATTTAATAATTCTTCTCCTGATAAATGATTTAATTCTAATATTTTATCTTTTATATCTGACATTTTTACTGGTACTTTTACTTTTCTTTCATTCGCTTTTATTATTCCGTGTTGTGTATTTAAATCTTTATATTTATATTGAAACATAAAATTCTCTATTTTATTATTTAATGCTTTCTGATGTACTTTCCTTTCTTTTATTGCTATCTGTAATTTTCTTATTTGATCATCATATTTAAACCAATCATTTACCATACTTTTTAATGATTCTAATTCATCTGATGATGGTTCTTTTGTTTCATCTAATAAATTATTTATAAATAATTTATCATCACTCTGACTTTCTGATAATGACATTTAATATATTTATTATTTAATTAAATCTTTAAATAATATTTTTATTTTTTTCTATATAATTTATTATATTTTCATATTCTCTCTTTTTTTTAAATTCTGATTTCTTATTTCCATTTTTATATGCTATTATTGTTGGTACTAAATCTATTTGCATTGAATTATCTAATGATTTTAATATTTCTCTATTTATTTTTATTATTATTATATCTTTTCTATCTTTATATTTCTCTGTTATTTCTTTTATTAAACCTTTTATCATTATACAATATGGACATTTATCTGAATAATAATAAAATATTACTACATTATTCGGTATTATATCTCTTTTTATTTTTTTTATATTATTATTTGATGCTTCTAATACTGTCATATAAAATTTATTATACTATTTTAAAATTATATTATATTTTATATTTTTTATACATATATATTATAGAGATTATAATCTTTTATGGATACTTATAATAATAATATTGATCATAGATTTTATAATAAAAATGATAATAATAATTCTCTTTTATATGAAAATACTGAAAATTTAAATAACTATTTTAATAATATTAATGATGATTTAGATTTAAGATTAGAATCTAAAAAAATTTCTAATACACATAAAAATTATCTTAATGAATTTCATATTATTAATAATAATAATAAATTTTATTCTAGTTTATATAAAACAGATTACACTAATCCTATAAATCATAATTATATTTTAGATCATAATATATTAAAAGGTACTAAAATTAATTATAAAAGTTGTAATTTAAAACATAAAAATTATAATAATGGTACTTGGAATAATTATTTTGATTCTAATTTAAATTTTGATAATTCTTCTTATAATATTTTTAATATTAATACTAAAAAAAAAACTGCTTAATTTATCTTTTTATTTTTTTTATTAATTCATTTTTATTTAATAATTTTCCATTATTATCTCTTATTTTTATTTTTTTTTTATTTGCATATTCTCTTAACTCTTTTAATGATTTTTTTTTTAAATCATTTATATTTCCACCACCTTTCATTACTCCTAATATTTTATTTACCGTTTTATCATCTAATACCATTTTCTATTTATACTATTTATTTAAATTTTATTGCTATTATTTTCTCTATTATTGTTTTCTTTTTTATTGGTTTTACTGTTCCATCTGCTTTTTTTGTAATTTTTATACCAACTTTTCTACATTTTTTTAATAATTGTTCCTTTGTATATTTTTTATCTAAATATTCTCTATATAACTTTTTTTTTGTTTTTATTGATGGTTTTAATGGTACTTTCATTTTTACTATTTTCTTTTTCTTTCCTCCCGACATTACTGGATGTAAATGTGGTTCTGTTCCTCCTGAACATGATGAACCTCCTCTCTTTTTTTTTCCTCCTGACATTACTGGATGTAAATGTGGTTCTGTTCCACCAGAACATGATGAACCTCCTCTCTTTTTTTTTCCTCCTGACATTACTGGATGTAAATGTGGTTCTGTTCCTCCTGAACAAGATGAACCTCCTCTCTTTTTTTTTCTCTTTTTTTTACCTCCTGACATTACTGGATGTAAATGTGGTTCTGTTCCTCCTGAACATGATGAACCTCCTTTCTTTTTATATCTTCTTTTTTTTCTTTTACCACCACCATCATGAACATCATCTGGACTTGATGTTATATCATCATCTAATATATCATCATCATCAACTACTTCATGTTTTTCTTTAACATCTACTTCTTCTGTATTTGTTTCAACATCTTCTGTTTTTGGTGTACATAAATATTCTTTTCCATCAATAGATATATCGTGTGATTCTCCATCACCACCTCTCTTTTTTCTTTTCAATATTTTTCTTTTTCTTTTCTTCGCACCTCCTTTTAAAACTTTTAAATTTTTAATTAATTTTTCAAACATAATTATTTTGTTCTATATATATATAATATTTTTTTATATTTACTCTTTATTTTATAAAACATTTATCCATTGCCGTATATTGACTATTATCATTTTCACTTAATTTTTTTTCATCTCTTTTATATTTTTTTAATTCTTTTTTATTTTCCTTTATATTTTCCTTTATTTTTTTTATTTCTTCTTTTATTTTTTTAACATTATCTTTATCTTTTTTATTTTCATTTATTTCTATTTTATTATTTTCAATATTTTCTTCATCTTCTTTTATTTTATTTTCTGATTTTACTATATTATCTCTTAAATCTATTATTTCTTTATTTGGTTTTGACATATCAACATCTATATCATAATATACTGGATATGCAAAATTTCTAACATCTTTTTCTCTATTTAAATAAGATATATATCCTGATATTTCATTTAAATATTTTTCTTTTCCTTTTTCTGTAAATTTTCCATTATCTAAATATTTTTCACTAAAATCTTCATATTTTTCTACTATTTCATCTTTTTCTTCTTTCATTAAATTTATTATTTTTATTAATTGCATTATATCATTTGTATATGGTGTTGCTGACATTAATAATAATTTAACACTGTCTTTTCCAGATATTTTATATGAATCTTTAATTCTTTTATTTATTACTTCTATATTTGGTCTTTCTGATATTACTGTATCATTTGAATATAATTTATGAACTTCATCTATTATTATTAATGTTCTTTTTAATATATCTTCTTTTCCATTTTTTTTTTCTAATATTTTATAAAATTTATTTTTTTTCAATAACATATTTGAAAATTGTTTATAACTCATTGGCATTATCCAATTTTTTGATAGATATTTCATATAATTTTTATTAATATTTTTTGGTATATTCTCTCCATTTATTATTTTTCTTCTTATTATTGATGAACAACTTTGTTGATACATATTTTTCCATATATCTGATTTTAATGTATGTCTTGTAACCCATATTATTGTATAATTATGTTCATCAAATCCTCTTGTTGCTGTTGCTATTGCTGTACATGTCTTTCCTGTTCCTACTGAATGCCATAATAATAATCCTTTATATATTGATTTATAATCATAAAAATTTGATATAAAATCTTGTGTTGGTGTTAATTTTATTAATCTTTCATCTTTTCTAGGTAATGATGGTGGTTCTCCCTTTTCTGGTATAGGTAATGATTTTATTTCTTTACCACCAAATGATTTAAATTTAATTTCTTTTTCTTTATTATCTTCTACACAATTATTTTTTATTACTATCTTTTCCCACTTATATTTTTGATATCTTTCTTTAATATATTTACGCATCTCTTCAAAATTTAATAATCGGTTAGGTGCTTTCTCTAAATTTTTATTTATACCTTTCTTTCTCTTACCTTTTATACCTCCTCCTTTTTTTAATTTTGATAAAGAATCTTGTATTGATATATTATGTATTGATTTTGTTAATTCATAATCTATTGAACCATATTTTGTTATTTTTTCTAATTCTGATGCAAATGATACTTTTGTTAAATCTATATTATTTAATAATATTAATAATTCTTGTACATTTATTTTCTCTTTTTTTAAATCTATTCCTTTTTCTTCTAAAATTTTTACATTTTCTGTTAATAAATTATATTTATATACATGTAATTGCCATCCTATATTCGGTTCAAATTTTAATCCCTTTTGACCACAATATCTTGTTCCTCTTCCTATTACTTGTTTCTCTTCTGATTTAGTCATTAATGGTTCAAATATATGTAAATATTTTACATCAAATAAATCTATCCCTTCTTTATATCCGGAATCTATTATTATTATTCTTATTTTTTCACCATTTATATTATCTGGTCTTTCATTAAATTTTGATATTATTGATTTTTTTAATTTTATTGGAAATGGTTTATTATATATTTGTACACTACATAATAATGCTATATTCTTATTTTTATTCTCTTTTGTATATTCTTCCATTTTTAAATTTTTATTATATACATTTTTATATCCCTTTGTTAATAAACTTGCTGCTATCATTTTTGCTCCTGATGATGATTCTTTTACATCTGTGTATATAACATGTTTAAATTTTCTTTTATATTTTTTCATATCTTCTTTATCTAATTTTTCAATATTATTTATTAATTCGATCATTTTTGGTGATATCTTTTCTAAATTATCTCTTAAATTATCTATTTTAAATCCATCCTTATCTATTTTATCCATTTTATTTTGCATTGAAAAGTTTGATATTTTTCTTATACATTTTGCTATTTTTGTATTATTCATTTTATCTAACTATAGATTATATTATTATTAATTTATTTTTTGTTATTAGAGAACATATTATGAATTTTATTAATCATATATTTATTTTTATTTGTTTAATAATTATAATATATATATTTTATATTATTTATAATAAGAAAATTTACGAAAATTTTAATATTGTTGATTTTATTAATAATAAACCTTTAATTAATAATAAAAGAATTCAAAGAAAAAAAATTAGACTTTTTAGTGATCCTGAATATAATGATGATATTAATACTAATAATGATTTTATTAATAATAAAAATGAACAAACTAATATAAATATAAATGCGGATATAAATACAGATTTAAATACAGATTTAAATACAGATATAAATACAGATTTAAATACAGATATAAATGCAGATATAAATAGAAATAATGATATAAATAATAATCAAACAGAAAAAAGCATTATAAGAGACCCAGAATATATAATAGATAATGATAACAATAATGAAAATATTACAAATACAGTATATAATTCTATAATTAATGATAATAATATTAATGGAAATAATAATAATTTTAATAATGAACTTAATAATAATAATGATGATGATGATGATGATAATGATGATGTTTTTGATATAAAAAATGAAAATGAAGAAAATGAATTAATTGTAAATAATGAAAGTGAAAATATGAAAATAACAAACGAAATAGGTAATATTATAAATAATAGCGAAACATTAATAGATATAATTATTTCATCTAATAGTGGTTCATCTTTTTTTGCAATATCTAATAATAAAAATTTATTATTAATATCCAAAAATAATGGTATTAAATGGACATGGAAATTATTACCAACATTAAATAATGGTAATAAATGGTCTAAATTATTTATTATTGAACCTCGTAAAGATAAATATAATTTAATATTAATGGGTGAATATGGTAATATATATTTAAGTACATTTGATAATTTAGGAGATAATTGGGTATTAATAAGTAATTATAAAGGTAATAATGTAATATATTCAGATAATTATAAATATATATATATATCTACAAATAATGGTATTTTAATGAATTATAATGAAAGTGATGATTTAATTTTTGATACAAGTGGTTGTATTAATAATTGTTATGATAATTATAATTCATATAATGGTATTTATAAATTTAAAGAATTAAATGATTTTAATATTAAAAATAAAAATATTAGAACTATTGCTTGTACACCTGATGGTAATATATTAATAATACAAATAGAAAATGGTAAATTATTAACTGCAAAAATAAGAAAATTTAAAGAATATACTGATAGTGAAAATATATGGAAAAATAAATATGAATATAAAACCCCTGATGATGATTTAGAAACAGAACTAGATGATAATGGTAATATTTTATGGAATATTAATATATTAAATAATAAATCATATAATTTTAATAGTATAATAGTACAAGAACAAAATAATAATAAAGATGCAATAATATTTTTAGCAAATAATAAAAATTTATATTATATAAAATATAATAAAGAAAAATCTAATAAATTAGAAAATAAAACAAATTTATCTAATTTTAAATATACTGATTCAAGTAGTACAATAGAAAATTTATTTAAAAATAATATTTATATTTCAAATTTATTACAATATAATATAGGTGGATATCTTAAATGTATGTATTTTATGATAAATTTTATTTCTCAAAATATTTTTGTTTTATATAATTTAAATAATAAAGGTAAACAATATAAAAAAATAGAATTAAATAAAAATGAACTTATAAATTACAAAAATAAAAATTTTAGTATTAAAAATTTTAGTATTAATAAAAATGGTAGTCAAGCAATAATATTATCAAATATTGGACATATATACATAAATAAAAATTTAAATGATTTTTATAATGATAAATCTAATTTTGAAAGATTACTAATTAATTTAAACTAATTTACTTTTTTGATGCTGTTTTTTTCTTTTTTGGTAGAACAAGTGGTGGTGGAGTTGGAGGTTTAACTACAACTTCTTCTTCTTCCTCTTCTTCTTCTTCTTCTTCTTCTTGTTCTTCTTGTTCTTCTTGTTCTTCTTGTTCTTCTTGTTCTTCTTCTTCTTCTTCTTCTTCTTCTACAGGAGGTTTAGTATTTTTTTCTTTTTTAACTGAAACTGGAACATCTGGTTCAATTTCTTCTTCTTCTTCTTCATTATTATCATCATCATCACTATCTTGTACAAATTGAACTTTAATATTTTGTGCTAATTGAAATTTACCAGAACAAACTTTCCAAGAACATCCATATTTACCACCAGCAAACCACATACCAGTAAGTTGTACAATTAGAACAACTTTTGCACCTTTTAGAGAATTAAAGATATCTAGAAAATCAATTTGATTATTATCCATATCCATACAATCAATAATTGGTTGTTCACTTTTATAATCTACAGGAATTTTAGCTTTAAAAGTAGGAGGATATTTACCTAGTTCTTTACCAGTATTTGGGTCTTTATCAACTTTAACAATTGGACTAAATAGTTTTTTTACAAATGCTTTATTATCATCAAAGTCATCTTTAAACCATGCTTGTCGATTAGTGAAAGCATCATCAATAATTTTTTGTTCTACATCTTTTAGTTTATCATAAAATAGTTTAATTTTAGGATTTGATTCCATACCTCTAAATGATACATCTAAAGCAGAACCTGGAATAAATTTATCTAGAGGTACATCATCTTTTTTTTCTGAATAAGGAGGACTAATACCATATGGTAGATGAAGTGCTGGAGTTTGAATAGTTAATTTTTCATTTCCATAATTAACATATACGGATTTAGCACCTGATTTTAGGGTTTTAAGTTCAGAATATTTAAGTTTTGATACATCAATTTGCTTGGGAAGGATAACACTCATTTTAATTATATATAGTAAATAATTCTTATATAAATTTAATCATTTTTTTTTTATAATAACTTATAAAAAAATGATTTTAAATTTTATAATAAAATCATATGAATCTATTAAAATTAATAGAATATGATGATATATATACTATACTTATAAAAAATATATCATATAAAAAAAATAAATTAATTAGATTATTAAATAAAAATTTGTATAATAATAATATATATAATGATAATTATTTATTTATAAATAATTTAGATACGAATATAATAAGAAAAGATTTAAAATTAAATAAAAGATATTTAAATAAAATATTAAAAAGTAGTAAATTAAAAATAATAAATAATGAAATAATACTAATAGAAAATAAAAATATAAATACAATAAGATATTTAATTATACAAGAAATAAATATATTATATAATGTATTAGTAATTAATAAATATATAATAGGTAAATTTAAAAATAGTTTAATATTATTAACAGAAATTAATAATTTAATATTAAATTTAAAAAAAAAATTAGATATAAAATATAAAAATAATAAAAATATTAATATATCATATTTTATAAAATTATTATTTCAAAACCCCGAAATATTAAAATTAAAAATAGATATATATTATTTATTTGAAATATATTATATAATAATATTAAATAATAATATTATATTAATAGATAATATAATAAATAAATTAAATATAACAAAAGATTATATTGAAATAATAGAGAATTTATTAATATTATATAATAAAAATATTAAAAATAAAATTTTATTTGCTATATTGAACAATAAAAATGGTAAGTAATAAAGAAAGTAATAATAAAAAATAACCTAAATAATTATAATATAAGCTTGTATTTGAACAACAATTTTTTTTCATATACTATAAATTTATAATATAATATTATTTATTAAGAAATAATATATTTTAAGAAATAATATAATGTAATAGTTATAAATATTACAATAATAACAATAACACTATCTTTTAGATATTTAAAAGAATTAAATAATCTATTCGGTAAACCATTTGGTGCTAAAATAAAAGAAAATATTAATCCTAATATAATTAATCGTAATAAAATATTATAAAGATTTGTATTATTTTCTTTATCAATAATATATATAATATATAAAATAGTTATAATACAAATAAGTCCAATAAAATTAAATAAAAAATCAGTTTTTGTTATAATTATTGGAATTTGTGTTGTATATTTAATAAATATATAAAATAAAGTAAATAACATAACAAATATAATTGTAACAAGAGGTATTAAATAAATATTTTTTGTAAGATCATTAAAATTTACCATATTCTAATTAATATAATATAATATATTTATAATTAAATAAATATAAATATAAATAAAGACATTATTATAATAATTAATACAATTATTTGAGATATTATTTTAATAAAATCTATAATACTAATAATATAAATATTTTTAATATCTTTTTTATAAAAAAATTCGTATATATATATTGGTAAAATAAACATAATAGTAATAATAAAAATTAATAAAATTAAGTATATAATGTTATCTCTTTTATAAGTATCCATTAATATAATAATATATAATAAAATTAATAAATCTAAAATATAATTTTATTTTTATTATTTATATATAGATTAAAATAAAATATGAGTAACATTATATTATTAACAAATGCATTTGTAACTAAATTATATAATGATATACAAAGTTGGGCATATACAAATTCAATAGTACAAAGTGCTAGTGGTTGGACTGTTGGTTATTCTACATATCATTTTATAACAGGTTTATTATTATTAGCAACTCCATTAATAAATAATATTCAAACATATATTATAAATATAGCAAAATATATTGGTATACAAAAATCAGGTTTTATATATATAATAATAACATTTATTGCTAATATAATTATATTAACATTAACATGGTTAATAACATTATTAATTGCATTTTTATTATTAGAATACATATTTAATAATAAATTTTTAGGATTAAAAAGTAATATAAAAGTACAAGAAAAAACAGATTTTATAATTTCAAAAGCGACTGTTGCATCACCAAATGATTCAGATATTTTAGAAAATACAAAAAAAATAGAGAAAAAAAATTTTAAAGAAAAAATAATAGGTGAAAAAATAGTTAAAAAAGAAGAAGAAGCATTAGAAAATATAGCTAAATTTAGTGAATATGAAATAGAAGTTGATGATGAACTTAATTTAAAAAATAAAGAATATACTAATATTATTGAAAATTTAATCTAAATTTTTTAAATGATAATTTATTAGTACTTTAATATTATCTGGTACAAAACTATATTTAATATATAATGAATCAAAATTAATTGTATCTTTTTTTTCTACTATAGGATAATATGCTATATAATTATCTTTTAATATTTTATTAAATATTAATAATGGTCTTTCTTCCATATTTTTTGTTGCTGAAATAAATGTTGATGATAAAACTAAATCACTATAATAATCATCTATATTATTTTTTTTTAAAGTACCACTTGGCATTCTATGAATTAATAATATGGATATATTAAAAATATCAGATATAACTTTAAAAGTTATATCATTTGGATATAAATTATTATTTTTAATAACAATATTTAATATATTTGATATATGTTCATTTGTATAATTATTAAATTTTTTTATATATAATTTAGTTGCTAAATATTTTGTTTTATCTGCTTTTAATAATTCATTATAAAATGATGGATCATTTAATAATAAATTTATATTTTTTTTATCAAATATATTTTTTATATAATAATTATTAACTATATCTTTTATTTCATTATAATCTACATAAATATTTAAATATTTTGATAACCAATTTATAAATTCTTTAAAATTTTCTATATTATAATTTGATTTTATTACTATTAAATTTGTAAATTTATTTTTTAATTTCTTTTTCCATTTTGTTGGTAATTCTTCATTTGGTCCTTCATATATTTTTGGTAATTCTAAATTATCTGATATTATATTATTATTAATTATATAATCTTTATTTTTATTTTCTTTAATATCAAATAAATTATTTGGCATATTATCATGATAATATAGTAATAATTTTGGTATTTCAAATATTCCATTTATATAAAATACATTTTGAGAAAAAATTAATTCATCTTTATTTTCTTTTATTGTTGATGACATAAAATCATATTTATATGTTAATATTACATTATTAATCCATTTTATTAAATTTGTTATTGGTTTACTATTATTTGTTGGCAATTCTTCTAATATTATTTTTATTATTTTATTATTATTTAATGATTTGAAATATTTATTATATAATTTATTTATTTTTTCTAAACGATTTAATTTTGAATATTCTTTTATAAATTTATCATCATTATATTTATTTACTAATACTGATACTATATATTTTTGTAAATTATACCATTTGTATGCTCTTTTATTTTCATTATCTATATAATTATAATATTCATTATAATTATTTGTATGTATTATATTATTATTTTTTAATTCTAATTTAGATATATTTATTATACTATTAAATAATGTATCATTTTCTGATATTATTTTACCATTTAAACTTTCTATATCTAAATTTTTACATTTATTTTTAAATTTATTATAATTCTCTTTATTTATTCTATTTATATTTAAATCTTTATTTACAATATCTTCATAAAATTTTATTTTTTTTATATTCATATCTTTAATAAAATTAGATAATAATGATATACTAATTGTTTCAAAATTTAATAATATATTTGATTCTGTTAATAAATAATTTATTGATAAATCATTATTTAGTAATATTGTTTTTATTTCAAAATTAAAATAATTATCATCTTTTGTTTTTATCCATTGATTTAAACTATATAATTTTTTATAAGTTTTTGTATTATTTTCATTATCATTTAAATTACTACATTCATTTATTATTTTTTTTATTGTTATATTCTCATTTAATTTTATTATATTATTTGTTGATAATTTATTTTTTAAAACTATTGGTTCATAATATTTATTATCTTTTAATAACATTATTATTTCTGGATTTAAATCTAAATTTGTTAATAATTCATTATAAGAACTATATAATGGGCATAATATTTTTATATCATTATTATCATTTTCCCATATTATTAATAATTTTTTATATAATATTGATATTAATGAATACATATAATAAGGTAATTTATCTCCTGGATAATCTTCTGAACTTAAATAATTTATAAATTTATTATATGCATTATATATATTTAATAGTCTTGATGTTGATATTTTATTTTTTGAATCATAATCTAATATTGATAATTTTTTTTTATCTTTTTCTAATTTATTTATTAATTTTTCATTTTTTTCTGGTATTATTTCTCTTATATTCATAAAATCTTTACATATTTGACCATTTTCTAATGTTAAAAACTTTACTATATCTAATTTATTTTTTATATCATTTATTAATTCTTTTTTATTATTAAAATTTAATTGACTAGTTATTGCATATATTATACTATCATTCTTTATCATTATATTATTATCTTTTGAACGATGATTTATTCCCTTTCTTATATAACATTTTTGTGTTTTTTGTATCATTTTTGAACACATATCATATGATATTTCTGGTAATAATATTGAATGTAAATCTTCTGGTATTGATCCTTGTCTATTTTCAGGTATTGGTGCTTTTTGATTCATTAAATAATTATTTTTTTCTTGTTCATCCACTATTTCTTTCTTTTCTTCCTTTTTATCTTCTTTATTTTCTTCTTTCTTTTTTATTTTTATTTTATTTATATCTAAATTATCTTCTATATTATCATCTGTTGGTATTTTACATTTTTTTAATTCTTCTTCTTTTTGTAATTTCTTCCCACAACACGGTGCACATAATCCTTTCTCATTTGGTTTTATTAATTTTATATATCTTGGTTTTTTTTTATCATTACCCCAAAACATTTTCATTGGTTCCTCATTATCTAATGGACATTCCCATTCTTCTTTATTTACATCTAATGGTATTTTACTTATCGGACACCATAATTTTGGACATATATAATAATTTAATTTTTCTTTACTACTTCCATATTCTAATATATTATCATAATATGTTTGTTTATTTTTCTCTAAATTCTCTTTCTCTTCTTTTGTTAATACTATTGGTTGAAAATCTGATTGACATTTATCTCTCGCATAATTATCTGTTACTAAATCTTTATCCACCTTCTTTATTAAATCTACAAAATAACTATGTTTCTCTTTCCCTATCGCTCCTCCTAATAATTCATCATCTTCATCATCATCTAAATTATAATCTAATTCTCCTAATTTATCTATTTCTTCTTCTTCTATTTCTTTTTCTATTACTTCTTTATCTAATTTATAATCATCTTTCTTCTCTTCTTTTTTATCTTCTTTTTTATCTTCTTTTTTATCTTCTTTTTTTGTTATCTTTCTTGATGATGCTATTATTTTTGATAACCAATATAATAAATAATTTAATTCTTTATAATTTGCTGAATTTGTTATTTCTATATCAAAACCATTATTTGATTTTGATATTAATATTATTGTTCCATTATCTTTTATTTTCGTTTTTTTCAATTCTTTATCATTTATATCTATATTTTCTATTACATTTATTATCTCTTCCCTCGCATTTTCTATATTATATCCTAAATTTACTAATTCATATTCTATTTCTTCTTTTGATATTCCTAAATTATATCTTGATAATATATATTCATTTATATCTATATTATCATTATAATAACTTGATCTTTTATATATACATATTATCTCTTTCTTTTCTTTATTTTGTGATTTCTTTACACTAAATATATCTATATAACTACTTATTTTTGATACAAAATTTGTATATAATGTATTATCTATCACATATGATGTACTTAATTTTAATGACATCTCTCTCATCTTTATTTTCTCTCTTATATATTTCTTCAAATAATTTGTTAATATTATTTTTGTTTTATTTATTATTTCCCAATTTATATTTTTTCTCACATCAAATATATATGAATATACTATCTCTCCTATATTATTTATTGTTATTTTACAATAACAACCTTTAGTTATTATATAATATATATTTATACAATTTATTTTTGTTATTTTTGATATATTACACCAATTTAATAATTGTTCCTTCTTTATAAAATGTTTCTTTTGCATCTTATACATTATTTTTGAATTATCATTTATCCATTGTACTAATGCTATATTCTTTTTAGTTCTTATATTATCATATAATTCTGATAATATTATTTTTTTTTTTAGTTTTCCATATAAATCAACTCTATTATATCTATCATTATATTTTTTTATATATTCTGTATCTTGTAATACTAAATCATATAATTTATCATCTCGTAATTTATAACTCTTATATGTTCCTATCTTCTTTTCTATAAAATAATATTTATTTCTTTTTAAATCTTCTGATATATCTTCATTATATACTATATTCACTTTTCTCATATCAAATAATTCATTTGTATTAAATGTATATGTTATATCTTCTTTTAATTCTTCTGAACCTCTATTTGATGATAAAAATGGATTCACATTATATCCTTTCCATTTTATTTTATTTATTTTATGTGATAATGACTTCTCTCCATTCCACGCATAATATAAATCTTTCTTTCTTGTTTCTTTCTCATATTCTCTTATATATAATGCTATCTTATTTAAACCATCATCTATATTATCGTCTATGTATATATTCTCATTTATTTTTTTCCCTTCTTTATATATTTCTGATGATTTATCAAATATATATAATTCATATTTATCTTTATTATACCATCTATATACTTTTATTGGTATATATGGTTTCATTTTATCCACCCCTCTATAAAATTACTTTATTTTTTTCCTTTTATTTAATAGCATACCTTTCATTTTTTATGACTTCTAATAATTATAATTTTATACTTAATCCTTCTGATCTTATTCATAATGTTTATATTAATTCTGAATCTTTTTTAGATTCTTTTATTAATTTCCTTAATATTAATGATACTGATTTTCAATTTGATATTAATATTGATAATCAAAATTTATATTTTAATTTAATTAAAAAATTCCCTTTCTTTTGGATAAATAATTCTCATAATAATAATTCTACTATTTCTAATATTTATTATGATTATTATAAATTATCTAATATCCCTTGGTTTTATGATTTTAATTTATATAAAACTATTTATAATAATAACAATCTCCTCTATAATAATTTCATTTTTTATAATGACTCTTTTATTGATTATATTCCTAATTTATATATTTTACCTCCTTTTAATTATAATTCTTTTGATATTTTACTTATTAATAATGATTTAAATAATGATTCTTCTATTACTAATCAACCTTATATTACCAATCAACCTTATTTTAATGATGATGACTATATTTATGAAAATACTACTGATTTTCCGGTTAATTTTTATTATAATCTTTTTATTTCTTGGAAAAATTATATTGTTTTCTTTTCTTTATTAACCTTATTTATCATTATTATTCTTATTATTTTCATTTTATCTTTCTCTTATTTTATTTATAATCAAAATTAAAATATTAATTTATATTAATATGGATACAGATTTTAATAATTATAATTTTATTATTTTTATTTTCCTATTTCTTTGGATTACTTCTGGTATTTTCGCTTTCGTATTATCTATTATTTGCTTATTTTATTATGGTTCTACATTTAATAAAATTTTAGGTTTATTTATTTCGTCTATATTTTTTGGTCCTTTTTATTGGATCTTTTTTGTTAATACTAATAATTATTGTAATAATAAACCTTATTATAAAATTATTAACTAATTTTTTTATTCCATATATTTAATAGAATAATTATTTATTTATCTTATGGATTCTAATTTATTTTATAATCTTTATAAAAATTTTAATACTTTCTTTATATCATTCTCTAAATATATTTCTGATAAAACTAATCCTCTTTATAATGTTTTTATTTTAATTAATGAGGTTTTTAAATGGAACAATAATGGTGATAATTCTTTCTCTATTTATCTTATTAAATTTTTTGTTATTATTATTATTTTAATTCTTCCTTTTATTATTCTTATTTATTTAACTATTATTATTTCTCGTAATATTAATAAAAATAAAAAATATAATTGGATGGATAATGAAAATAAATATAATTTTGATAATACTCATTTTAATTATATTAAAAACTTAATTTATATTAATTCTTTCCTTATTTTCTCTCAAACTATGTTTATTTTATTTATTTTCTCTCTCTCTTTTGTTGCTACTTATTTTATTATTAAAACTAGTTATTCTTCCATTTTTGATATTCCTGATTTCTCTAAATTTATTAATTATAATGTTTCTTTCTTCTTATTTATATTCTCTGTTATTTTACTTTATATTGTTCTTAATTTATCTAAATATAATAATGTTTATAATTATAATAATAATATTAATCAACTTTATTCTGAATTTTTAGATTTTGAACTAGTTAAAGAAATTTGTAATAAATTCAAAAATAATAATGGTATTATTGAACCAGTTTGTAATTTAAATAATAATAAAAAAGTAAAAGATAATAATACTATTATAAAATTTTTAAATGAATATTATAATAAAAATATTATTGATGCTAAAATTTATGTTAAAGCTATTATTACTTATAAATGGTTATATTCTATGAGTAATAATAATAATTCTTATTGTAATTCTTTTAATATAGATTATAATAATAATATGTATAATATTTTTTATTGTTATAAAGAAACTGATTCTTTCCCTTTTAATAATGATATTGAAAATATTTTACCTGATAACATTAAAAAAGATACTAAATTATATACTGAAATTTATGAAATATATTATAAATTTAATAATGATATCGCTACTAATATTTCTAATATTAAAAAAAGTAATATAAATGAAAATGATATTATTTTATTTCTATTTATTATATTTTTAATTTATTTTATTGGATTATTTTATATTTATAGTTCTGAATAAATTTATTATTATTTTTTTTTTATATTTATTATTATTAAAGGTTATAATTTTATTTAAATGAAAAATAAAAAATATAAAAAAGGTGGGGAATTAATACACAATGAATTAATTGAATATTTAACTAATATAGATAATAAGATAACTGAAATAAAAAAACCTGAAGCAAATATAATTAAAGAAAAAATTGTTAATGACGTGAATGATACAAATGATACAATTATAAGATTTTTTAAAATATTTGATGATAATCTTATTAATAATCAGGAAAATTTAAATTCATTTAATAATTATTTTAAAAATTATAAAAAATATAAAAATCTTGACAATATGATGGTTTTTTATAACTTTTTTACGATAATAATAAACGAAACAAAAAGTATTGATTTTATAAATAATTTTGTAAATTTACAAGATAATTTACAACTAAATAAAGATGTACTAAAACTTATCAGTTTATATATTATTTTAAAAGAAAATATTGAAAAATTTAATGAACATGTTATAAAAAATTTTTCAAAATCAAAAGTAATACCAATAAAAACAAATGTAGCAGAACCAGCAAAAAAAACAGTAGCAGCAGAATCAGCAAAAGAAACAGTAGCAGAAACAACAGTTCCAGTAGGATCAAATGAAATATCACTAAATAATGTAAATCTAGAATTTTCAAATGCAGCAAATGAAGTACAACAAGGAACAGCAGCAGAAGTTCCACTAACATCACCAGCAGGAACACAAGCACAATTAGAAACATCAGCAGAACCAGCATCAGAAGCAGCAGCAACAGGAACACAAGCAGCAGAACCAGCAGCAGCAGAACCAGCAGATGCAGCAGAAACAGCTGAAAAAAATGTTTCACCAGAAGATGTACATGTACAAATATCAAAATCAGAATCAGCAGTTCCAGGAGAAATAAATAGAGCAGAAGCAGCAGGAACACCAGCAGCAGAAATACAAGCACAAGCAGGAACACAAGCAGTAGATACGCTAGCAGCAGAAGCAGAAGCAGAAGCAGCAGAAGCAGAAGCAGCAAAAGAAGAACAACTAGAAAAAATTAAACAAGCTAAAAATATTATAAAAAAAACAGTTGAAACTATAAATCAATTAATAAATGATAAAAAAACAAAATATGATAATGTAATACAATTTGTAAAAATAATAAATGACAACGAAGAAAAAATAAATTTAATATTTAAAGAAATTGAGAATGGTGATATATTAAAAGAAATTAATCCTGAAGAAAAATTAAATGAAATTAAAGTAAAAATAATTGAAACAAAAAATTTTGTAAATGAAAATGAAAAAGAAATAAATAATAAAATAAAAGAATTACAAAAATATAAAAATATTCTAGAAGAAATAGTTTTAAGTATATCAAAAGAAGAATCAAAAGAAGAAGAATATATTAATAATTTAAAAGCAAAAAAAAATAGAGATATTATAAAAGATATTATAAAATTAAAATTAAATTTTTTAACTAATGTTAAAGAGTTTGCAGAAGAAAGAAGTAAAGAATCAAAAGTATATTTAAAATCTGCAGAAAAAGCCTCACAAAATATTGATAATATATATAGACAAATTGATAATAAATTTTCAGAACAACAAAAAATAGTAGAAAAATTAGATCTAAATATAATATTAACAGATAAAATATCACCAAAAAATGCAACAGCAGAAGAACCAACAATAGAAGCAGAACCAGCAGCAGAAGCAGCAGAAAAACCTAAAGATGAAGATAATGATAAATTTTATAATATTCTTATGAAATATAAAGATGATGAAGAAAATACTTATAGTAGAGATACAATTAGATTTTTACATAAATTAATAAAAGAAATAGACTTAAAAGAAAATGAATTTATAAAGGAAGAAAATGATTATATATATATTAGAGATTATATAGAATTATTAAATACACATTATAGAAATACTACAAATTATAAAATTAAACAAATTACATTAATTCCACTGATACAAGACCATAATTATATAATTAAAAAAGAAAAAAATTATATTGATAGACATGGTTTAATAAAAATAGATAGAGCTAATAAAGAAAATAAAAATATTGCAGCTATAAATTATAATATTGCACAAGAAGAAAAAAAAACATTACCACAACAAGGAGGAAAAACTGATAAACAAGAATTATCACCAAAAAATACAACAGCAGTAGAAGGAGAAACAGAAGCACCACAAGAAACAGCAGAAGGAGAAGCAGAAGGAGAAGAAGATACTTCAGATTCAGATAAAGAAATAGATATAGATATAGATAAAGATATAGATAAAGATAATGAACAAGATACTAATATAGAGGAAAATAAATTACAAGATAAAAATGATGAAGATGAACATGATTTAGATAAAAATGATGTTATTAAAGTATTAATAAACTATATAAGTAATAATATTGATAAAGATCCTACATATAAAGAAGTAGATTTAAAAAAAATTACTAATTCATTAGATGTAAAAGAGTATCTAAAAATAAAAAAAAATTTAAATGGTACTAGTTATTGGGTTGTTGATTTAGAAAAAAAAGTAAAAGAAAGATTAAAAAATATAATAAATGAATTAGCAAATAAAGAAGAATATAAAGATAAATTACAAAATAGTTCATACATAGATTCAAAAAATGTAGATACAACAAAACCATTAGCAAATAGTTCTAATCTAGATGATTCCGAACAAAATGTTCCCAAACCAAAAAACAAAATAATGAATGCAATAAAAGATAGAATAGAAAAATTAGATTTATCGTCAAATATAGAAGATGGTAAAAATCCAACAAAAATATTAACAAAAACAACAATGATAGTATATGATATAATATTGATATCAATAATATTAATATGTATATCAACAGTAATATTGAATGTAATAAATATGATTAAATTTTTGTATGAATGTTTTATAGAAATAGGAAATATTCAATATAATGATGTTAAAACAGAAAATACATTTCGATATAAATTATTAAAATATATAACATATTTAACAGAATCAGATATACCAAAATTAATAAAAACTTTTAATGATGAAACTGATGTTAACAAAGTGGGAAATGTATTTGATAAAATTAAAAATATATTTTTTACAAAAGAGAATTTTGAAACACAACCAAGTAATAGTTCTAAAAATGAAAAAGAACCAATATTTAACATATTTTTAATATTAAAATTATATTATATTGGAATAAAATTATATTTATCATTATTTATTATATGTATAATAATATTTACAGTATTTAAATTAATAACAGTAGCATCAATAATAAATAATATAAATATTAAAATAGATTTAATAGGTGATCAAAAATTATTATATATATTAATAAAAATAGGATTATTAAGTTTTATATATATATCCATTAATTTTATACTATATAAATACTATTTTGTAAATAAAATATATCAAAAATATTATGATACTTATGAAAAAATAAAAGAATTAGATGCTATGATTAATAATGTAAATAATAATAACTTTCCAAATATAAATAGTTTAAATATAGATAATGATAATGATAGTGATAAAGAAATTGAAAAAGAAGTAATAAATTATATAGAAAATAATAAAACTTTAAATATTAATCAAAAAACAATATTAATATTATTATATTGTTGTATACTAAAAGATATTAAAAATGAAAATAATAAAGATGATATTAAACATTATATAGATTCAATAATAAGTAAAACAAAGAATGTTAGTAGTTATGATGATAAAACATTATATTCATTAATTTCTAACAAAAATAGAAAAATACCAATAAAATATTATATATTAGATAAAGAATTAGAATTAAAAGATAAATCAAAAATAATAAGAGAAGTAAATAATTATATAAAACAAATAAATAAAAAAATAAATGATATAAATATGTTATTTGAAGATGATAATTATATAATAGATTTAGGTTGGTATTTTTTAATATCATTAATAATATCATCATTATATATAACATCTGTAATAATAATAATATATAGTAAATATGATGAAATAAAAGATTTTAAAAATTTTATTAATATAAATATACCAAATGATAATAATTGAAAAAAGTACATTTCTTAATTTATTTTTATTTTTATAAAATTATTTTAAAATTTAAAAATTTTTTATGAAATGTACTTTTTTTAAAAAACTAAAAAGCATGATTTTTACATTAAAAACACTACTTTTATTTTATTTTTAAATTACTATTATGCTTTATTTTTTTTTATTTAAAATTAACAAAAAAAAGATTTTAATTTTTTATAAAAAAAATTTACAAAAAAATAACTTGACTCAAAAAGCGAGTAAACGAGTAAAATTATGATAATAAATTTTTATATTTAAAAATTATTTATATTATTATAATAGGATATAAATTATTATTGCTCATTTATGGAGTATAAATGTAAATTTTGTGATTATCAAACAAATCGTAATTATAATCTTTTAAGACATCTAAATGCTAAACATAAATGTAAAATTATAGAAAATAATAATAAAAATTTAACAGGTGAAAATGTAATCCCTAATGGTGAAAATGTAATCCCTAACGGTGAAAATGTAATCCCTAACGGTGAAAATGTAATCCCTAACGGTGAAAATGTAATCCTTAACCAAAATATGTGTAAAAAGTGTAATAAAATTTATAATAGTAAAAGATATTTAATAGAACATGAAAAAAAATGTACTGGTGTAGATGAATTAACTTGTCCAAGATGTATGATAAGTTTTACTACAAGACAAAATAAATACAGACATATGAAAAAAGATAATTGTAAACCAAGAAGTATAATACATGCTAGAACACCAAATCCACAAAATATAGATACACAAAATAATATAACTAATAATACAACAAATAATAATACAACAAATAATAATATAGAAAATCAAACAAATAATAATATAGAAAATCAAACAAATAATAATATAGATACACAAAATAATAATACAATAATAAATATAAATAATTATGGAAATGAAAGATTAGATTATTTAACNTATGATAAAATGTTATCAATATTTAAAAATTCATATAATATACCAACTCTNTTAACNGAAGAAATACATTTTAATAATNATTTTCCNGAAAATAATAATATAAAATATGAAAATGAAAAAACAGCANTAATTAAAAAAGATGATAATTTTATTTATAAAAANATAAATAATTTAGTAAAAGAAATAATTAATGATAAAGGACAGTTAATGCAAAAATTTGCCTATGAAAATAAAAAAAAATTATGTAGAAATATGGAATTAGATAAATATGAAGAACTAATACAAGAGTTATTAACATTAGTTTTATTAAAAGAACCATCAGAATATTATAAAGAACAAATCGAAAATATAAAGGATTTAATAAAAAATAATAATAAAGAAAAAAAGTACATTTCATAAAAAATTTTAAAATTTTAAAAATAATTTTAAAAATAAAAATAAAATTAAGAAATGTACTTTTTTTAATATATTAAAAATTAAAATTTATTTGTAAAATGTTCATTCATTTTTTTATATGTATTATTATTTATTAATTTATTTGTTTTATTATTTTTTACTTTATAATTTGTAAAAAATTCAGAAATTTTTTGTTCTTCATTTAAAAATAGAGGAAGATAAGCATCATTTTTAAAATTTAAATTTTCTCTCATTTCTTTTAATTCTTCTAATTTATGTGCTAATTTAGTTTTTTCTTCAGTAGTTTCTATATTTTCATTTTGATCTAAATTCCATAATTTATAATTATAATCACCTTTTAAAATTAAATTTTCTAAATTTAAATTTTTAAATTCAATATTATCATTATCTAATAAGTCATTTTCTAAATAATTATCATACTTATAAATAGTATTAGATTCATTTATATTATTATTTTTTTCATCTTTATTATATTTATCATATCTTTGTATATCATTTGCTTTATTTTTTAATTCATGTAAAATAAAATATTTATTAAATACTTCTAATATTTTATTTTTATTAATAGTTTTATCTTCTATAATTTCATTTTTAAAATTATTAAAATTAACATGTATTAACATTGCTCTAAATAAATATTCATTATATTGAAAATAATTTAATATATCTTTTAATGGATTTAATAAAACACGTGGGATTTCTTCATCTAATTCTTGATTATATAATATTGCTATTTTATTTACTATATTTTCTTTTGTTGTAGAATATACTAAATCTAAATTAGTTGAATTATTTTGTAATTTAGACATTTGTATATATTCTTCTGAATTTATTATTAATCTTCTTAATTTAACAAAATCTAATGTATTATTATTTATTTTTCTATTATTATCCAATAATTCATCATTTGTTGGTTGTCTAAATAACAACTCTTTATATAATTTTATTATTTTATATTTATTAACAGCATTTTCTGGGTCAGATAAATCAATCTTTTTATCTTGTGTATTATAATACGGTAAATAAGCATCATTTATAGGATCATAAATACTTTCTTTTTTATTTTCTTCAATATCCATAGCCCTTTTATTTGATATACTCTCTAATTCATAAATATTATTTTTTTTATTTATATTATTATTATCTTTATTTTTTTTTATTTGTTTAATTCTATTATTTTTTTTATTTAATAATGATTCTCTTAATATATTTTCATATTCTTTAATTGCTTTTTTATTTTCTTCATCTAAATCTCTATCAATTAATGAATAATTATTTAATAATGAATCTTCTATTTTTTCTTTATCATTTTCATTATCAAATAATTTATCATTTTCTCCACCAAATAAAATAACTATACCTGAATTACCATTCATTTCATTATCATATTCAATATCTTTATCTGTTATTATAATACCACCATTACCACCTGCACCTGGTATATTTTCTTGATTATTTAAATTATTTATAATATTATTATTATCAGAAAATTTTCCATAATATCCACCATTACCACCTTTACTGAATGATATAATATTATCAAGTGTAATAGCTTTAGGAATATAATAAGGTAAAATAGGTATACCATTACCACCTAAACCATTATTATTATCTGTAGCATTTGTACCATTATTTTCATAAAATTTTTTATTAGTTTCATTATTCATAAACATTTTAAAATATTCTTCATCTATATCTTTATCATTATATATATTATAAATATTACCACCTCCTCCTCCTCCACCACCAAAAATATTACCATTATTATCTTTACTTAAACCACCATTACCACTTATTCCATTTCCAATACCACCAATACTATCTTTACCACCACCTCCTCCTCCACCACCACTTGAATAAGATAAATCACCAATTATACCAGATATAGGTGTTCTTATATCAGAACTAATAAATGAAGCACCTCCACCTCCACCTGCCACAATTATTTTATTAAATTTGTTATCTCCTTCAATTTGTTCAATTTCAGTATTTTCACCATAACTTCCTTTATTATTAGTGCCACCACCTTTTCCACCAGAACCTACAATTATTCTATATTTCCCTTTAGAAAATTTAAGATTTTTAATATATTTAACATCACCACCACCTCCTCCTCCCCCACCAGCACCACCACCGCCACCACCACCAACTGCTAATACAGATATATATTTATCTTTTTTAAATTCAATTATATATATTTTATGTTTTGTAGTATTATCACCCTTAAATGTAAGTTTTGTTGTATTATTTAATTGATACATAAACTTTGAAATACTATAATCATTATAATTTCTATCTATATCACTTAATTCATACCAATCATACATATTTTTAATATTATTATCTAATTCAATTTTAGAATCTAATTGAATTATTTTACGATATATTTTTTTATCATCTCTTATCAAAAACATTTTACCACTTGCTTCAGGATTATTATCGAAAAATTTAGTATGTGTAAAAATATCTTCTATAAATTTAACTTTATCTTTTGGATAATTAATTAATTTTGATTTATTAAATGATATTATTATACCAATATTATTATTAATAGTATCAAATTGTTGTTTTATAAAATTTATATATTTTGTATATAAAGTATTAATATTAATATTATTATCATTATATTGAACAAATTGTTCATAAAGATAATTATTGGTTAGAGGTTTAGAAGAATCTTGATTATATAATTCAGAAATAATATCATAATATCTAATTTCATGTATGTCATTAGTATTTGAAATAATATTAAATGTATATATATCTTTTTTTTTACTTAAATTAAAATTATCTATATACTCGTTATTATTATTAATTGAATCATTATTATTAAAATTAATATTAGTAGTATCAATAAATTTAATAGCATCTATAGTAGTAAAATCAAAAATATTAAGTATGAATTTTGATAATATTTTTAATATATTTATTACAGAATATATACCATAATTATTAGTCCATTTTTCAGGAATATATATATTACTATCAATATTAGATTTAATAGTATTATATATTTGATTAATATCAATAGTATTAGTATCATTATCAAAATTATTAATATCATTATGATATATTTTAAGATGAACAAATGTATTATGTATATTTAATAAATCCATAATACCAAATTTATTATCATCAAATAATATTATAATAGAATTAATATAAAAATATATATCATTAAAAGTTGAAGCAAAATAAATATCTTTAATATTTTTTTTAAAATTAATAGCATAATATTTATTTTTAGATTTACCATTTTTATAATCATTTATAAATAAAATATTATTTTTATAATTATTATTTTGTTTATTTTCCATTAATAAAATAATAAATGTATTTATAATATTAGTTTTAGGATAATCATCTAAATTAAAATCTAAAGTTTTAATTTTTTTAGATAATAAAGAACGATTAAAAGTAATTATTTTTTTAATTTTTTTATATTTTAAATTATTAGAATCAATATTAACATCATGATAATATTGAATTAAATTACAATTTATATTTTCAATATCATTATAGTATTGCCATATATTGTTAATATCAAAACTAGTATTTTTAGGAAAAATATTTATAGCATATAATCTAGTTTCAGTTTCATGTAATTTTTTATTATTATTAAAAGTATTTTTATAACCATATGTAGATAAATATAATCGTAAATAATGTGTATTTTTTTCATTATTAATATTAAGTTCTAAAGAAATATTATCTATAATATAATCAATATTTTTGAATAAATTATTAATATTATCAATAGATAAATTTTCATTTTCATCAAAATCAAAATTATTTAAATCAATATTTAATTCTTGCCATTCAGTACCAGAATTACAACTAAAATAAATATTATTAGAATTTGTTAAAGTAGATTTAGTAGCAATAATACCAAAAGGAGCTTTAAAATAAAGAGAAGTAATATTTAAATATTTATCATTAAAAAAATTTATTTTACTAGGAGGAATATCAGGACTAAAAGAAATATAATGTAATTGATTTTTATCATTAATATGTATTAATTTAGTAAATTCCTCATTAAAAGAATTATCAATATCATTACTTAAAAAATTAAATTTAAAATATTTAATTGAACAATTATTATTATCACAAATATCATTATTTAAACTATTTTTAATTTTAATTAAATTAAAATTATCATCAACTAATTGAGAAAAAGATTCATATTTTGTATTATATATATTAATTATTATATAAGAAATTATTATAATTATTAATATAATTAGTAGTATATTCAAAATATACTTATTCATCTTAATATATATATAGAAAAATTTAATGAAAAAAATATGTATAATAGGTTCAAATATATCAGGTTTATATAATGCTTTAAAATATATAGATTATGATTATAAAATATATATATATGATAAAAAATCAGAAATAATATTAGAAACAATAGATAATTATAAATATAATTTATATAATGATAATCATAAGAATTATATAAATTTATTAAATAAATTTAATATAGAAGGATATAAATTAGATATTAAATTTAATGATAGATTATATAATATAATGAATGTAATTATAGATAAATTAAAATTATTACCAGTTAATATATCATCATCATGTAATTTTTTAAATTTATGTACAAAATTTTTAAATAATTATGATTTAGAATATGTACAAACAGAATTAAATAATAACAATATATTAAATTACATAAATGGTACAGATTTTTTAAATATATATAATAATGATTTAAATAAAACAGTAAATTATTATTATTTAACAAATGAAAATATTAATTTATTAATAAATAGAATTCAAAAATATTTAATAGATAAAAAAGTAATATTTAATTTTAATTATAATGTAATAAATATAGAATATGAAAATAATAAATTTATAATTAATAATGAGAATGATAATAATTTTGATTATATAATATGTACATTATCAAAAAAAAATTTAATAAATTTAAATATATGGAATAATAAAAATATTAATATATTATCAAATTCAATAACAAATGTTAACATGTATTATATAAAAGAATTAATAGATAATTTTATAAATATTAATTTAAATATAAATAATATTGAAAAAAAAAATTATGTTAAAAATTTATTATTAAACAAATTACATATAATTTATCCACAAAATATAAATAATAATAATAATTTTATATCATTATGGAATACAAATATTGATACAAAAATACATGATAAGAATAATAAATTTAATAATTATGTTTTAAAAAATAAAATTAAATTTTTATTTAATAATAAATTTTTTATTTCTAGTAGTTCATATTGCAAAAATAATATATTTATTAATTATTTATTAGAATTAATTGATAATACTAATTTTATAAAAAAAAAAAATTAATATTATTTTTATATAAAAATATAAACATATATTTTATTATCATAATGATTTTTTATTTATTACTATTTATAAATTTTATTTTAATTAATAGTTATTCAATAACATTTCCAAGTTTTCCAAAAAATAAAGCAATTATAAGTAATATTGATATTAAAAATATTAATAATAAAGATATAGAACAATTAAATATTTTATTTAATAAAATACCCGTTATAATATTTAAAAATCAAAAATTAACACCAAATGAATATTATAAATTTATAAAATTATTTGATAATAATTATAATTCTAATATTTCATTGTATAGTTATAATAATAATACAATACCATCTGTTCCACAAGTTGAATTAATATGTAAAAATTCTAAAAATATTATTGATAATAACAAAATATTTAAAAATTTAAATATTGATAATGATATTAATGATTTTTATAATTATTTATGGCATCAAGATGTAACAGGTTCTTATAAATATATTTCACCAATTATTAGTAGTATGTATATGTTAGTTTCACCATTACATAATGATGATACATTATTTGCTAGTTATGAAGATGCTTATGATTTAATGGATATAAATTTAAAAAAACAAATAGAAAGATATAATGTAATACATTCAAATTCAAAAAAAAGACAAAAAAATTCTATATTTGATTATACAGGTTTAAGAAGAGATATAAATTATATTTATGATGATGATATATTAACAGAAAACCCTTTTGTTATTTATTCAGATAAATATAAAACAAGAAAAACTTTTGCATTAAATCCTAAAAAATTTTTAAGATTTAAAGAATTAAGTTTAGATGATAGTTATAATTTGTATCGTCATATTATGAAAAAATATGTTATTCGTAATGATAATATTATTTCACATCATTGGGAAGATTATGATTTATGTATTTTTAATAATAGAAAATTAATACATACTTCATCGCCAAAATGTGCTTATAATAATGAAAGAATTTATTTACAATGTAGATTAGCAACAAATGAACCAATTTATAGTTTATCAGATGAACTAATTTAAAAAAAATGATTAAAAATATTTTATATTATAATTATAATAATGAGTACTTTTCAAGATTGGGAACCTGTTAATATTGGTGGTGGTAAAATTGTAAATGATAAAAAAAATATTTATAAATCTAGTATTGAAAAAAAAACACAAAATACACCTGGTAATAAATTATTTCATAAATTAGATAATGATGATGGTTCAGATGAAAAAATTGTAATAGAAAAAGTATCATATAATGTTTCAAAAGATATACAAACAAAAAGAAATATGGCTAAATTATCACAAAAAGATTTAGCTAAAAATTTAAATTTACCTGTTAATATTATTACTGATATTGAAAATGGTAAAAGTACTAATAATAAAGGATTAATTAATAAAATTAATAAATTTTTAGATTCTAAAATTAAAAATAATAATTAAAAAATATTTATATATTTAAAATAACTAAATACTAACCATAATACAAAAAAATTATATAATTCTGAATTATAATTTATATTATTTTTATTAAATATATAATCAATATTTGTATTATTCATATATATTATATTATATTTCTAAATATTAAATAATTTTTTTCTAATTGTATATTTATCTTTTAAATATTTATAAAACATATCATCTAAATTACTTACTTTAGAACTATGTTGAAATTCTTTAATATTTATATTTTTTTCATATAAAAATTCTTTATCTATTATTATTTTTGATGAATACTTCATATAATCTGGTGTATTAAATAATAATTCTTCTAAAGTTTTTGCTAATATTTTAGGATGCATACAATTTTCCTTTTTACCTATTTTTCTATTTATTATAGCATCTGTACTTAATGGATAATTTGTCCAAAATCCACATACTAATGCTTTATAATTTAAATTTGAATAAGCTAATGATTTCATTAATGTTGTTTGTGCTAATTTAGTTTGCATATATGGTAATAAATATGAACATTTATCATCAATAATATATGGTGGTGTATTAAATAATATACCTCCAAACTTATTTTTATTTTTAATAATATCAATACAATATTTTGATAATACCATTGGACCTATCATATTTATTTTTGTTAGTGTATTTATACTATCAATTGAAATATTATTAATATTTTTTGTATTTAATGCACCAGCATTATTTATTAAAAAATTTGGTTGTATATCTTTATTTTTTAATGCATGAAGTAATTTATAACTTGCTCCAAAATTATTATAATCTAAATTAAATCCTTTTACTATTATTTTTGTATTTTTACTATTTAATTCATCTGCTATTTTTAATGTATTATTTATATTTCTTCCTGTTATTATTACATTATAATTTTTTTTTATAAACATTTTTGCTATTTCTTTACCAACACCTTTTGTACTTCCTGTTATTAATGCTGTTTTAAATTTATTATTTATCATTTTATATATAATTATATTTAAATATATTTATATAAATTTATTAAAAAATGATTATTATATATATAAAATTATTTATATGAGTATATTAAATCATTTAAGTAATTTATATAATATACCTGATGATATTATTAATAAAATAGAAAATTATATTATTTTTCCACAAAATAAAAATTTATTAGATGATATTAAAAATTTTAAAATAATGAAAGATAATATATATAATAAATATTTAACAAATGGTTTTGAATATAGTGATAATTATACTGATGATTTTAATATATATGCATGGATTGAAAATGATTTATTAGCTTATTATAATAATAATATTGCATATATCGATGATATTACAAATGATAATATTGAAAAATTATTAAGACAATTATCTTTTAAAATTAAAAAAGAAAAAAAAGGACATATATATGCTTTGGCTAATTTTCATTTTAATATGAATATTAATAAAAAATCAAGAATTAATAGATATATTGGAAATTTAACTACTAATGAAAGAATTAAATTTATTGAATTAGAAATTTCAAATTAAATAAATTAAAAAATAAATATTTTTACTAATCTTAATATATAAATATAAATTTATTTAAAAAAAATGATTATTTCATAATAAAAATTATTTTTATGAGTATATTAAATTATTTAAGTGATTTATATAATATACCTGATGATATAAATGATAAAATAGAAAATTATATTATTTTTCCACAAAATAAAAATTTATTAGATGATATTAAAAATTTTAAAATTATGAAAGATAAAATATATAATGAATATAATGAACAAGGTTTTATACAAAATAATGATATATTAGATGAATATAATATTAATTCACAATTTGATACAGATTTATTATATTATTTTAATGATCTAAAATTATATAGTGAAATTATTACAGAAAATAATATTGATAAAGTTGAAAGATTATTAGTTTATAATTTAAAAAAAAATATATATGGTGAAAAAAGAACTTTAGATAATTTTCATATTAATTTTAAAATACCTATTTTATCAAGAATTAATAGATATTTAGCTTGTCTTACTATTAATGAAAGAGATGATTTTTTTGAATATATTAAAATTCCTGAATTAGAAAATGCAAATTAAATAAATAATATAAGAGTTTAAATTATTTATTATTAAAATTATGAAATTTATTATTTTATTTTTTTTATTATTTGTATCTGAAATATTTTCATTTTGTTATGTATTAAATAAACCCTATACACAATATGATATGAAAAAAATAATAAAAAAAGGTACTTTACCACCAGGTAAAGAATTATTTAGAACAAATAATAAATATTTATTAAAAGGTCCATTAACATCAAATCAAATAGATTATTTTTTTAATACAGGATTTGTTATTGTTGAAAATTTAATTGATAATAAATTATTAAAAAAAATAAAAAAAATTAATATTGAAAAAGAAATGACAGGAACAGAATATGATAGTATTAATTTAAATAGTTTTATTAAATATCCTATTTTACTTGAAGTAGCAAATAAAATAGGATTAGGTGCAGCACAATTAACACCATTAGTTTCTGATTTTAATGATGATTTACATATAGTTAAAGATGCTTTATTTAGTTTTGATGGAGGTGAAAAAGGAACTAATACAGGTTGTAATTGGCATGTTGATGATGCTATGTTTTGGCCTTCAGATATTAAATCATTAGGTCCTGGTATAAATGCTTGGTTAGCAATAGATGATATAGATGAAAATGGAGGAGGTATATGTATAGCACCAAATTCACATAATGAAAAATTTGTAAAATTAAGACATCAATTAGGTATTTCAATAAGAGAATTTAAAAAAAATCAAAATATTAATACTTGTAATATTGAAAAAATTAATCCAGAATATAATAAAATTTTAAATAATATATGTTATGCACCTATGTTAAATTCTGGAGATGTTATATTTAGTACAAGATATTTATTTCATAAAACTAGTTCATTTATTAATCCAAATAAAAAAAAAAATATTAAAAGATATACAATTAGATATATGCCATCATCAAGTAGAATGAATGGTGTTAAAAATATTAATAATAATATAATTAAATATTTTCCAAATAAAACTATAAATGAATTATATAATTATAAAAATTATAAAAAAATATTACCTAAAATTGATGTAATAAAAAAATATAAATATAAATATAATTATGATTATAATAGATTTATTTAATATACTTAAAAATAATTTAAAATATATCATATATGTTATGATATATAAATTATTATTATTATTTTCATTATTATTAAATAATTCAAATTGTTTTATTCAAATATTTAAATATAATAATATTAATAATTTAAAAATGTCTAATTTTGATAATTTTAATTGGAATAAAAATTGGTATCCGATTGCTGTTGAAAAATTTACTAATAAAAAAAAACCATTTAAATTTACTTTATTAAATAAAGATTTAGTAGTATGGTGGGATTTTAAAAAAAAAGAATGGAATACTGTATATAATATATGTCCTCATAGATTAGTTCCATTAAGTGAAGGTCGTATTAATGATAATGGAAATATAGAATGTCCATATCATGGATGGTCTTTTAATAAAAATGGAGAATGTGAAAATATACCACAAATAGCAAATTATAAAAAACAAAAAAAATATTGTACAAATTCTTTTAAAACAATAACTAAACAAGGTTTAATATGGGTATGGCCAGATAATAATAAAACACACGCAAATGAAAAATCAATTCCTATTTTTAAGGAATTAAATAATAAAAATACTATATATTTTGATACTTTTACTGATTTACCATATGATTATACATTATTATTAGAAAATGTATTAGATATTAGTCATATACCTTTTACACATCATAAATCACAAGGTTTTCGTGAAAATAGTGCACCATTAAAATTTAATAAACCAAAATATTTAAATAGTAAAGGTTTTAAAATATATCATAATTTAACATTTCCTTCTAATACTAAAAATAATAAAATTAATAAATCTTATACTAAATTTATTGCACCTTGTTTACAATATACAAAAGTAGAAAATAAAAATATGAAAATTATAATACCATCTTATGCAATTCCAATTAAACCAGGTTATTGTAGAGTTATTTCACGATTACCAATTATTACTTTTAAAAATTTTAAATATAAATTATTTGGTTTTTTATTAAAATTACAACCAACATTTATACATCACATGTTTATAAATAGTGTTATAGAAGAAGATACAATATTATTATATAATCAACAAAATCAAATTAATAAATTTAATAATAGTAAAATATTAGATAATTATTTATTAGCATCTGAATCAGATATACCTGTTATTTTATGGCATAAATGGTTAAATAATGTTAATAAATTATGGAAATTAAATGATACAGATAGAGTTTATTATAATAAAAAAGATTTAATTAATAGAGAATTATTACATTATCAATATTGTACAGTTTGTCAAAATGCAAATAAAAATTTACAAAATATTAAAACTTTTACATTATATTTCAAACCTATTATATTTTTATTAATATGGCCTTTATTAAATTTTTATTATCCATTAAATCATTTAAAAAATAAAATTATTTGTATGTCTGCAATAATTTCAAGTACAATTTTGTGGTATATATGTAATACAATTCAAAATAAATTTAAAGTTGGTAAATATCCACATAAAAGAAATCTTGTCTAAAAAAAATTATTTTCTTAATATTAAATTAGAACTAATATAGAATATGAAATATACATTAGTCGGTAAAAAAGTTGTTTTAGGTAAAAAAAAATTAGTATATAAAAAAGAAGGCTCTAGAAAATTATATTGCAAATGCAAAGGAAGAATGATGAATGTTGTTAAATATAAAAAAATGAAAATGAAAAAAATGAAAATGAAAAAAGGTGGCGATCCTTCAAAAATGTCAGGTGGAAAAAAAAGAAAATCTACTAAAACTAGAAAAACTAGAAAAACTAGAAAAACTAGAAAATCTAAAAAATAAATTATATAATTAAACATCTAATGATAAAATATTAATTTTATCAATATTTTTTTTTATATTATTAATACTTTTATTTATAATTTCTGTTTCTTTATTTATATTTTCTGTATATTTACACATATTTGTATATAAAGTTTCTTTATCTGGAATTTTTTCAATTTTTTTATTTATATCTTCTATTATTATTTTATTTTTTAAACTATTTGGTATATAACCTTCAGGTGGTTCCCATTTTTTTTTTAAACTATTTGATATATAACCATCTAATTCTTTATTTTTTTTATTTTTAAATCTATCTGGTATATAACCTTCAGGTGGTTCCCATCTTTTATTTTTTATAGAACATTTTAATATATTTATTGAATTATATAATAAATTTTTATTACTTTGTATAGTATAACAATATATATTATTAAAAAAATATAATAATAATGATAATTTAATTAATACTCTCATAATAATATTTTAATAATATTATTATAAATATATAAATTTTTTTTTTTATATAATATTTATTAGAATATAATGAAAAGACAAAATAATTCTTCTTCCTATTTAAATTCAAGTTTAAGTATAAATTTAAGTTTAGATTTAGGTGATAATCCTAGAAAAAATAAAAAATTAAAAATTAAATTAACAAAAAGTCAAGAAGAAAGAGCATTTAAAGAACATTTAGAATATTTAAAAAAATGGAAAAAAAATCCTAATAAAAATCCATGGAATAATAAAAAAATTGAAATTTCAATATTAGAAAATAGTGAATATGTTGTTTTATATAAATTTTATTTAAATTTATTATGGGAAAATTTATTATTAACAATTAAAGATACTAATAATTTAACTATAAAAATATTAAGAAATTTAATACAAAAATATTTGCCTGACGCACATGTTTTTAAAATTAAAAATAATAATTTTATGACAGATTATAAAACAAAATATAGAAACATAGATTCTAGATTATTTAATATGAATGCATTAAGTATGATTTTAAATAAAGATTTTTCTACAAATATGGATTATGATAATGATGATGAAATTAATAATTATATATTTTATTATGATTATTTATATGTAAAATATTTATTTATAGATAATATAGATTTATTAAAAAGAATACAAGTATTATGTAATTATATTGATATATATTATGATTTAAATTTAGTAATTGAAAATAAATGTTTTGAAATTGTTGAAGAAAATAATTTAGATAAAAATATAACAGTTATAAAAGTTTTAAAAAGACTTTTAAATGATAAAGATTGTAATATAATTATAGAATTATATACAAGTCAATATTTATTGGATTTATTATTATTTGTTAAAGAAGCATATGTGTTAAATAAAACACTTTATAATCCTTCTTTTTCAAATTGTTTTTATTGGAATAATAAGTTTGGTAATTATAAAAGTTATAGAAAAATTGATAATGATAAAATATTAGAATTTGATATAACAAAACATAAAATAAGCTTACTTATGATTAAATTTAAAATAATATTAATTATTATTTGTTATACATTTGCATATAATGATACTAAATATCAATCATTTTGTGAATTAGTTTCACATACTTTTGATTATACTTCTACATATGTAGATATTATGTCAAATGAAAAAACTTTTTCAGAAGCACAAATAAGAGATTATCTTACAATTATTTATATATTAGATTCAATATTAAGTCATTCTCAAGGTAATATAAATAATTATTGGAATTTTTTTATAAATGGTATATTTGATATAGGTAAAATATTATTTCAAACAAAATTAAATATTGATTTAAGATATGATAAAATTATAGAAGATTTAGATCCAAAAATTAAAGAATCTCCTATTTTACCTATAAAACCAAATTTAATTAATAATCCTAAATTATTATTATATAATAATAAAAAAATAAATAATCCTAATACACCTATAGATAATGAAATGGAAAAATTATTAGATAAATATAATAATGATTTAGATGAATATAATATTAAATTAAAGAAATATTTAGATGATGTTAAAAAATATAAAAAAAAAACACCAGAATTTAAAATTACTTATAAATCAAATCCGCTTAATGAATTAAAAATTTTATATACTCCTATTAAAAGCAAAAAAGCTAAATCACTTCAAAATAAAAGTAAAAATTCATTTTTTTCTATAATTAAAAATAAAGAACATAAAGAACATAAAGATAAAGTAAATTATAAACCAAAGTTTAAAACTTTTAATAATGCTACACCAAAAACATCTATTTTAGAATTTAAAAAAATATATCCAAAAATATATAATAAAAAATATAATTGGGATATGTACTGGTACTGGTATCTAGGTGCAGAAAAAGGTACACAAATATTAGATGATTTATTTATTGAAGAAGAAAATAAAATAAAATCATTAGATAAAAAAAAATATATTGAAAATTATAAAAAATATAGTATTAAAAATAAAAATATTTTAAAAAAATGTAATAATGAAGTTGATCCTTTTACACGAGAAAATTTAAATAATTTATCATTTAAAACTATAAATTATTTATCTCAAATTAAAAGTTATAATATAATAAATTGTTATGATACTGTTAATTTATATAATACTATTTTATCAAATTTAGTAAATAGAAAAGAAACACATAATATTGCAATTGGTGGAGTACCTTTTACTAGACAACAATATGAAGAAGTATTTGAAAAAATTAAATATTTTAATAAAGATAATAAAAATTTATTAACTTATAATGAAATTATAGAAGGTAATAATTATAATCATAATAGATTTAGTGAAAATAAAACTGTTGATAAATTATTATATAAACATTTTTTTGAAATTAAATATATTAAATCTGGTTTACCACCATCTCTAGATACAAAAAGACATTTTGAAGAAATAGAACAACATAATATATACGAAAATATAATTAATTCTGATAATATTGAATCAAATAATACAGTTGATAATTTTATTGTAGCATATATATATATATATTTAAAAATAGGTGAATGTTTAATACCATTTGATATGCATAATTATATTGATCCATATATAGGTGATTTTTCATCTCCTTTTATTAATGATAATCGTCAAATGGAATTTGATTATTTATCTGAATTAATTGATGATGATTCAGCAAGTGGTTTAATTGGATATTTACCTTATAAACATAATAATGTTTCTTTTTCTAATAGCGTAGAAAGAATTATAAAAAAATTAAATGAATTAATCCAAAATGGAAAGTTATTTAATAATAAAGAAACTTATCCATATTATTTAAATGATAATAGAATTACAGATGATATAAAATTATTTAAATTTCCTACAATTAATTGGATACGTGGTAATTATACATATAATGAAGAAGAAGATACTTATGATCCTGAAGATGGAATATATATTTCTAATGATACGGATATTAATAATAGATTAAAAATATTTTTAGATGAATTAAATAGATTAGATTTTTAATTTGTTTTTATATTTTACATTATTAGATAAATATATAATATGGATGATGAATTATCACCAAATACTATATATGAAAGAAAAATTAAATTAAATCAATTACTTAAAAAATGGAAAAATAAACCAAATATTGATCCTTATACCGAAAAAGAAATTTCAACATCTATATTTAGTAAACAATATAATGAATTATATCTTTTTTTTTGTAATTATTTAACACAACAACTTATTGAAAAAGAAAATACTAATTTAAATTTAATAAATTATAAAAAAATTGAAAAATTTATTATTAATAAATTACCAAATATACATTATATTGTATTTGATTCTAATAATAATGATTATATTGATTTTTTAAATAAACATTGTATACCTACAAATATATCTAAATGGACTGATGTATTTATAAATAATAAAAGTTTTTTTTATCAAAAAATAAAATTAAATGGTATTGAAGGAAATATTATATATGATCATTTATTTATTAAACACTTTATAATTAAAAATATTTCAAATTTAGATTATGAATATGGTTATTCATATACTTATCAAATAAATTTTTTTAATTTATTAGAAAATATTAAAATTAAAAATATTAATATAAATAGTAATATTGAAATATTAAAACATATTGCTAAATTAGAATATGAAGTAATTAAAGATTTTATAGAACAATATTATATTGATATAATAATATATATTAAAAATATTATATTAATAAAAGATACATTATATGATAATTATTTTATAGAACAATATTTTAAATTAGATGATGATTTTAATTTAAATATATCTAATAATAGAATATTAAAATTACATTTTACTGAAATATTTATTAAAAATACTAAAAATTTTCTCAAATTATTTTGTAATATTATTTTTAATACTTTAATATTTAAAGATTTAATATCAAATGATGATAATGATGATAATATTAATTTAGTAATAAGTTCAGTAAATATTACTTTAATTAAATCTAAAATTAAACATTTAATAAAAAAAATAATAAATACATTAAATACTATTAATAAAACAAATATAATTAAAAAAAATGAAAATTATTATGCTGTTATAAATAAATATAGTAATTTAGAAATAGATTTTGAAAAAGCATATATTAATAATAATACAGATAACTATTATAGTTTACTATATTTTTTCTTTAATAGTATATTTGATATTGAAAAATTACATAATGAATCAAAATTACTTAATAATATACATTATGATTTTATAGAAGATAAATTTAGTACTACAAAAATTTCAACTCAACCACCTATAATTCCTATAAAACCATCTATTAATGATAAACAATTATTAATATATAGTTTAAGAAAAAAAAATAAAAACATATCAGAAGAAGAAAAAATAAATAATTCAATTATATATAATGAATATGATAAAAAATTAAAAGAATTTGATAAATCAATTATTAAATGGAAAAAAGATATTAAAAATTATGATAAAGAATTAAAAAAATATAATGATAAATATTTAGGTCATAAATTATCACCATTATATTCTTTAAAATATACTAAATCTTTAACAAATAATAGTTTAGAATTATTATATTCTCCTTCTAAAAAAGCAAAATCATTAGAAAATTATAAATTAAAAAGAGACAAAACAAATTCATTTAAAAAAAAATCAAAATTTATAAAAAAATATAAAAAAAATAAAAAAAATGTTAAAATAATAAATCAACAAATTTTAACTAATTTTAAAAATAAATTAGTTTTATCATCAAATAATGATAAATCAATTAAAAAATATTTTGATAGTATTTGTCATAATGACAGAGACCCTTTAACACAAGAAATTTTTACAGATATGCATATAAAAAAAATTAATAATTTATCTAAAATTGGTAATCATACTGATTTAAATGGTAAAAATATATGTACTTGTTATGATACTGTTTTTTTATATAATTATATACTAGATAAATTTAGAAAAGGTGAACAAGTTGTTAATATTGCTAGAGGTAGAGATATATATTTTACAAATGATGATTTTGATGAAGTTTTTACAAAAATTAAAAAATTTACAAATAAACCAACTTTAAAAACTAATTTAGAAAATAAAAAAATTTTATATAATTCTTCTTTATTTTCTAAACTACAAATTGTTTTAAATCCTTATTTAGATGAAGATGATGATGATGAATATATTGTTAAATTATTTTTAGGTATTAAAATTGCTAATTATGAAATTAATTTTGCTTCTATTAAATATAATTATGATATTACAAAACAAGATATTTATGAATTAGATAATCTTATTGAAAATAATATTTTTATTGAAAATGATATTTTAGCATTAGAACCATTTGATTTTTTAAAATATGATATATTATTTGATATTTTTAATGATAATATATTAAGTAAAAATGAGATTGATGAAAAAATAAATGATTATTTAAGTACAGTATGGTTTAATATTGAAAAAAAAATAAAAAATTATAATTTATTACATAATAATTATTATCCATATAGAAATACTATAATGGCAGATAAATATATTACTATAAATGGTGAAAATTATATTAATAGTAATATACTATATAAAATTCCTAATAATATTAATAGAATATATGACAATGATTATAGAAATACAAAAACTCGTAATGAATTAGAAAAAGATTTAGAAAAATTTTTAACAGATTTAGAATTAATGTAAAATAATTACATATAATATATATGTAATATTACAGCTAAAATTAAAATGTAAAACATCATTTTGAATATTAATCAATAATAATTTTTTTAAATTTATTAATCATTTTTTTTATTATTTATAATAATTTAATTTTTTCTATCATTTATTGATTTATCTAAAAAATTTACAAGTATTATATTTAATATTGACAATATTGAATAAATTCCAAAAGTAAAATGTATATCTAAAGGAAAATTTTTATTATTTGATAATGACCATGCATATAATGTACCTGCTATTAATGGACCTGATATACTTGCTAATGCTGCAAATGATTGTGATAAACCATTTATTCTAAAAACATATTTTTTTTTTACAGAATTATTTATCATAATATTTATTAATACTATTGATATTGTTGCATTTGCAGCTTTTAATATAAAAAATAATGATGATACAATACATAATGATATAAAATTAATTTCATTTCTTAAATCAGATATAAAACTAATTGAAAATATTGTTAATGGATTAAATAATTGTGATATAAAAAATAATTTTAAAGTACCTAATGAATTTTTTAATTTTGGAATAAAAATTATTGAATATATCATTAAAAATATAGCTGATATTAAAAATATTATACCTATTGTATCTGGTTTAAATTCTAAACCTTTATTAATTTTTTTTGTACTTAATAATAATGGAAATAAATTATCTGAACCCATTAAAGTAAATCTTATATTAAAAAATAATAATGTAGTAATTATTACATTTTTATTAATTAATTTATAAAATGTTATATTTTCATTTTCATTTTCGTTTTCATTTTCGTTTTCATTTACGATTTCATTTTGATTTTTTTTAGGTTCTTTTATAAAAATCAATCCTAATATAAATCCCATTATTGGTATTAATGATATTACAAGAGATGGTAATAAATATGGATATATATATAATATATTATTTTTATCTATATTTTTCCAATATTTACTTGGAGTTTCTAATAAACCACCAATTGCTGGTGCAATAATAGCACCAATACACATAGCAATTGGATATATAGAAAAAGCATGTGCTTCATTTGTTTTATCAGTTATTAAATATATATATGTTTTTGTCACACCTAAATTTCCAGTTAATATACCATTTATGAATCTTGTTAGTATAGCCCATATAAAACTTGAACTTAAACCAAAAAATATTGTTGATATTGATGATGATAATAACCCAAACAATATTACTTTTTTTACACCATATTTTTCAGATATTATACCCCATATTATATTTGATATAAATTGTCCAGCCATAAATGCAGATATTATTCCACCTGAATAATAACCTATTTTTTCATCATTTATACCAAAACTTTTAATCATATAATATAAAAAAGGTGATATATACATTAATGATGACATTTCAGATATTAAAACAGTTAATATTACAAATAATTCTTTTTTTGGTAAAGGTGTTATATTATTTTCTATATTTATTGTTTCTAAACTATTATTATCTTCATTTATTGTTTCTAATGTATTATTATCACTATTAATATCTACAATATTATTATTGTGTTCTATAATTTGTTCTAAATTATCATCATAAATATATTTTAATTCAATATTTAAATCATTTAAATCTTTTATATCTAAAAAATTATCAATATATATATTATTACTATTGTTTGCAGTATTAATATTCATATATAATTTATATATTGATATATGATATTTATTTATATATAAATAAATATTATCTTATTAATACATAAGAATAATAATAATATATGTCAAAATATAAATATGAATATAGTTCAGTTGATTTTAAAGTAAGATTAGAAGAATCAACTAGAGTACGTAAAAAATATCCAGATAGATATCCTGTTATTGTTAAAAAAGCAGATAATTGTGTTTTAGATGATATTGATAAACATAAATTTTTAGTTCCTCATGATTTAACTGTTGGACAATTTATACATATTATTAGAAAAAGAATTAAATTAAAATCAGATAAAGCAATATTTATATTTGTAAATAATATTTTACCACCAACAGCAAGTAAATTATCAGTAATATATAATGAACATAAAGATCAAGATGGTTTTTTATATATAACTTATAATGGAGAAAGTACATTTGGATAAATAAAATTATTAGTAATTAATATTTTCATTAATATTATTATGTTTATTATTATAAAAACACATTGAACAAATATGTTTATCATTTATATTTTCTATTTTATATAAATCTTTATAACTTAATTCATTATTACATATATCACATTGACAACATTTATTACATTTTATATCATATTTATATATATATCTTGTTTTACAACGACATATATCAGTTTCATTATTATATATTAAATTATTATTATTTATTGAATTTATATGATATAAACCATACATAGATGACTTTGTACATTTTTTACATTCATCAAGATATGAATATGATAATATTTTTTTTTTTATTAAATTATTGGAACATCTAGGACATTTATCTATATTTTCATATTTTTTTAAATAAATAGGTAAATAACTATTCATTTTAATTATATAAAAAATGATTGTCTTATATAATTAATAATAATATGCTTAATTTAAAACAATTACAAGCTTTAGATTCTGTTAAAAATGGTTATTCTATATTTATAACAGGACCACCTGGTGTTGGTAAATCATATACATTAAAAAATATTATTGAATATTTAAATGAAAATAATAATATATATGGTGTTACAGGTTTAACAGGAATTGCATCTAAATTAATTAATGGACAAACTTTACATTCATTTTTAGGTATAGGAATTGGTAAAAAAAATGTAGATGAATTATATAATAATTTAGTTACTAAAAAAAAAAAAATTTATAATACATTATTAAATTTAGAAATTTTAATTATTGATGAAATTTCAATGATGGATTTAGAACTTTTTGAAAAAATATCTTTATATTTATCTAAAATTAAAAATAATAATTTACCTTTTGGTAATATTAGATTAATATTAATTGGTGATTTTTGTCAACTTCCACCTATTAATGGTTTATATTGTTTTCAATCTAAAATATGGAATAAATTAAATTTGAAAATTATACAATTAGATAAAGTTTATCGTCAATCTGATGATATGTTATTTCAAAAAATATTATCAAAAATAAGAATTGGTAAAATAACTAAAAATATATATAATGAATTATTAAAATTAGAAAATACAAAATTTGAAAATATTACACCTACTAAATTATATTGTTTAAATAATGATGTTGATAAAATTAATACTAATTATTTTAATATTCAATATTGTAAAAATAATAATTTAGATTTATTATCAGAAAAATTTACTGAACATATGTCTGATAATATTATTATTTGTCATCCTACTGTTCAATTAGATGATGATAATAATACAAGTAATAATACTACTAATAGTAAAGATTTAAATCCAATTTATTGTTATAAATCATATAGTAATAGTAAAAAAAATTTTGAAAATAATGATGTTAAATTAATTATTAATGCACAAATTATGATTACTAGAAATATTAATATTGAAGACGGATTAGTTAATGGAACTATTGGAACTATTGTTAATTTAAATTCAAATTATGTTTTAATTTCTGATAAAGATAAAAAAATACATAAAATTAATTATTATAGAGAAGAGGATTTTAACACAAGTTTATTTACTTTATTTATGCCTATTACTTTAGCTTATGCTATTTCTATACATAAATGTCAAGGTTCTACACTTGATGCTGTTGAAATTGATGCTAGTAATAATAATTTTGCACCTGGACAATTATATACTGCTTTATCAAGAGCAAAAACTTTAAATAATATTAAATTAATTAATTTAGATAAAGAAGCATTTATTATTAATAAACAAGTTCAAAATTTTTATGATAATATTACTTCTTAAAATTTATATTTATTATTAAATTCTATTATATGATTTTCTGGTATATAATCAAATGATATTAAATTTAAATTAAATTTAAATTTATCATATATATTATTTTCTATTAACCAAGATTCTAAATCTTTTTTTGTTAGACATGATAATTGTAATGCTTTCTCTTTATTAAAAATATTTGATATTTTTGGTATATTATCACTTTTATCTCCTACTAATGCTTTATAATATAAATTACTTAATCCATCTGTACATTTTGTTCTATCTTTTATATTTTTAAATTGCATATTTATTACTTCTGTATTATCATTTATTAATTGTAAATAATCGTTATCATTTGTTATTATTATTATTTTATTTTTTTCATTATTAATTTTCTTATGAATTAAATAAACTATATCATCTGCTTCTAATCTATCTATATTTATGCTTTTTAAGTCCTTTTTAACTATATAATCATGAAATACATTAAATATATTTTGATTAAAATTTTGATTTTGTTGTCTTGTTATTTTATATTCTTTATATATATCATTTCTCCATATTTTTGATCTTGGACAATCCATACAAAATAATAAATTATTTTTTTCTGTTTTCCATTTCTTTGTTATTTTATTTATATCTGATTCCATATGTTTTAAAAATGCTGTCTCAAAATCTTTTTCATTAAACTCTTTTTTTTGCAGACTATACCATTTATATGTTGCAAAATATCTATAAAATACATAATAACTACTATCAATTAAAATAATATGTTTGTTATAATTCAATTTAATTTCTTGCATTTTATATATATTTATATTTATATAAATATTATTTATATATTTATAAATTAATCATTTTTTTATTATTATTTATATAAATAATTATTTAGTTTCTCTTTATCATTTTTTATTGTATGCCATTCTTTTACTGCAAAACTAAACAATTCTTTTGGTGTAAATTGTGTCTCTGTTTCTTTTAATTCTTTCATTTTTATTTCTAAAAATTCATTATATTGTGTATATTTCTTTTTTTTCTTGTCTTTATTTAATTCTTTATTTTCTATTTCTATATATTTATTTTTATTATTTAAATTATTCATTTCTAATACATCTTCTGTTTGTCTTATCCATACATATCTATTATTTTTATATGCTACTTGCCATATTTCATTATCATATCCTATTTCTGTTTCATTTAATTTATAATTACACGCTAATTTACCATAATATTTTGGTGATTTTGAATTTTTATATTCAATATTCATATATTTATTATTTATACTAATTTTATATAATTTATTTATTATACTATTTTTATAAAAAATTGATTTTCTTTTATTTCACTTTTTTTTATATAATTATGATTAATAATAATAATTTTTATAGAGATTTAGATTTAATTTTTGATAAATTAAATATTAATGATTTAAATATTTATCAAGAATTTATTGATTTATATACTAAATATGCTTTTAATTATATTCAAAATAATAATCTTAGAAATGATTTACTTGTTCATAATTTTGATATTCAAAATGATGGAATTTTAAAATATAATGGTATATTAAAAGATACTTAATTTTATTTATTATGAAATTTATTGAAATTAATCCCGCTTATATTGATCACGATATTTTTCCTAAACATTTTCATACTGAAAAAAGAAAAATTGACCACGATTATAAAAAATGTATTAAAGATGCTAATAATGATGATAATAAAAAAAAAATTTGTTTAGATAAAAAATTAAATAAATTAAAAAATAAATTTTTTTATAATGATAATGATAATGAAGGTACTTTTACTATTTCTTCCTTTCTTTTAAATGGATTAAAAATTTTTACTAGTGGTAATACTTTTGAAATGATTTATTATGCTTTCACATTTTTTGTTATTATTATTATTGTTGGTATTCTTATGTTAATTTTTTGGTATTTATTATTATTTTTTGATTATTTAACTATTAAAAGATTTTTTTGGAATAATTTCCCTGGACCTTTTATTATGAAACCTTTAGATTTTTATTTTAAAAGAATACATATTTACATTATTTATATCGCTTTCTTAGGATTTATGTGTCTTCTTGGTGTTATTATTTTATTATATTTTTTTAAAAAAATGTTTGGATGGTGGCCTGCTAGTTGGGTTTGGAGTTCTATTGGATTATTTAAAGGTTCTAATATACCTTTTAGATGGATTGATTCTGTTTTAGGTTGTTTCGGTTCTGGTGGTCCTTTCTTATGTAATCAACAAGCTATGTGGAATTTAGTTGAAGATTGGATTGTATATACTTGTAAAAAAGATAGATCTGCTTGTAAAAATAAATCTGATAATGATATTAGAAATGCTTTAAATGCTTTTAAAACTATTAGTTTAGATACTAATAATACTGAAAAATTTACTAATTATGATGATACTATTTTTAAAAATTCTCCTGAATTTAAAAATAAACTTTTTAATTATATTGAAAATTTTGATTTTATTGATGAATATAAATATAAAATTTATGATAATTTAATTTATAGAAAAAATAAATATGATGAAACCGGTGATTCTGGTGAAAATGAAAAAAATAATTTATATAATTCTGATGATAATGAATAATTATTTTAATTTTATTATATAGAGGATATGATTAAAAATAAAAATTATCCAAAAAATAAAAAAAAAGCAGGATTTTGGGGTATAGGTAAAGCATTAGGATTAAAAGGAATTAAAAATAAAATTATTTCTTCTCAATATCATAATAATTCTCCTCAATCTCATAATAATTCCCATCAATCTCATAATAATTCTTCACAATCTGATAATAATATATTATCACAGTCTAATAATCCAATAATTCGTCTTAATAATGAATTAAATCAATTATTACAAACATATTCTTCTAAATTTAACTCTATTAATTATAATAATGATGAATATTTATTATCTAGAGAATATCAAAAACTTATTAATTATTATACTAATGAACTTAGTAATAATCAAAATTCCAGTTTATATATATTAAAACAAAAATTCGTTAAAATTAGAAGAGAACTTAATGATGAAGAAATAAAAAAAAATAATTTTATTATTTTAAAAAAACAATTAGTACATGCTAATGTTCTTTTAAAAAAATATCTAGAAAAATTAGAAAACAACTTAAGTAATTTACAATTTACTATTGATAATGAATTAGATGCTATTAATGAAGAAATGAAAGGAAGAAGTGGTGGTAAAAAATATAAAAAAAAAAAATATTTTGCAGGTAGTTCTTCATCCCCTTCATACAATTCTTCACAAAGATCTCGTTCACAGTCATCTTCAAATGATCTTTCAAGAAGATCTTCTTCTTCAAGAACTCCTTCACAAAGATCTTCTTCACAAAGATCTCCTTCACATAGTTCACGCTCACGCTCAAGATTTTCTTCACAAAGATCTCCTTCACATAGTTCACGCTCACGCTCAAGAACTCCTTCACAAAGATCAAGTTCACGCTCAAGATTTTCTTCACAAACTTCACGCTCACGCTCAAGATCTCCTTCTCAAAGATCTCTTTCACAAAGATCTCCTTCACAAATATCAAGTTCACGCTCAAGATCTCCTTCTTTACCAATAACTCCAGGTAGAACTCCTTCAAGAGTTTCTTCTGTTTCTTCTGAATTAATTTTTTCACCATCTCCTTCTCCTATAAATAGATCAGAAACACCAAAAACTCCTGGTAGATATAATGGTGGAAAAAAATTAAAAAAAATTAAAAAATAGTACATTTCTTAATTTTATTTTTATTTTTAAAATAATTTTTAAAATTTTAAAATTTTTAAAGAAATGTACTATTTTTAATTATATTTATCTTTTATTAATTATAGATTTATTATTATTAATATTATAATGTCCGGTATAGAAACACCAGGAAAAGAGGCACCAGAGCTTTCAACACAAGAAATGTCTTTAGAACAAACACTTGATGCTAGTGCTTCAGATGATAATAATTGTAGTGCTAATAATTTAAATACTGAATTAGTAAATTTTGATAATAATTATAATTTATATTTTCAAGAATTAAATTATAATGATAATTATTATTATAAATATAATTTTTTATATAATTTAATTATTGAAAATGTAAATAATAATTATCAGGAAGTTTTATATTATTATTTTACTTTTAGTTCAAATAAAAATAAAAATTTTTTAAGTGAGCTATATAATAAATTACTAAATAATCAACCAGTAACACCAAAAACAAAGAAGCGACCGTCTTCTTTTTCAAAAAGAGATAATTCAAAACGAGCAGTAAATAGAAAATTAAATACTAGCGTTACCCATCAAGAACCAGCAGTGGTGGAAGGGAAGGTAGAGGGCGAGGAAATGGTGGTGGAAGGGCAGGTAGAGGGCGTGGAAGGGCAGGTAGAGGGCGTGGAAGGGCAGGTAGAGGGCGTGGAAGAGGAAGAGCAGGTAGAGGGCGAGGAAATGGTGGTGGAAGGGCAGGTAGAGGGCGTGGAAGAGGAAGAGGACAATATAATATTAAATTTAGAAGATTTAGATAAATATAAAAATATAGAAAATATAGAAAATATAAATAATACATTTATAAAGTATATTGATGAAATTATAGAAAAAGAAAACAAAAATGATTTATATGATTTTGATTTTTTAAATATAATAAAAAATAATTTATCTTCAAAAAAAATTATACAAGGAGGAAATCAAAGAAAATATAATAAAAAAAAAATTAAAGGAGGAGAAACAGATGAACAAGTTAAAAATTTTATTAATAATAATAAAATTAAATTAAAAATTATTGATAATTTAACATTCTTTTTTGTTTGCGATATTATACATGATATACATAGTACTAGAGATAGTACTGCAGTTAAAAATGATGATAAAAAATATAGGGATTATGATGGTAAAGAACTATTAGATATAAATTTAGATTTAAGCGGATTAGGAGAAAATATAAAAAATTTTTTTAACGATAAATATAAACTAAATGATAGTATTGATGAACAAAAAAAAGAAATTATAAATAAAATAAAAAGTACACCTGAAAATATATGTTTTGAAATTTTACAAAATATTTATGAAAGTAATGAATATTTTAAATTTTATTGTTATAATTTTAATCCAAAAGGAGTTGGTTATAAAAGAAGAAGAGATGAAATTGATGATGAAAATGATGATGAAGATAAAATAAAAAAAATAGAATTTAAAGAATCACAGTATAATTATACATATATTGATACAATAGGACAATTTAAAAAGTATGTTATAAATCAAGATCTACATACTAATTATGAAAATAAATTTAGACCATCTATTGGGACAATAATTGATTCCGCTACTACTTATACTCTAAAAAAATTTGAAAGTTTAAAAATGCAATTTATATATCCACACGATGAAAGATTAAAATTAGAATTTTATCTATTAAATACTAAAGTTATACCTGATGTACAAAAAATTTATCAAGAATTAGATAATTATGAAATTAAACTTAATCATATTGTTAAATTTAAAGATGAAAAATTTGATATTACAAATCAAAATAATTTTATATCTTTACTAAAAAATATAAATTATAAAAAAAAAAAAGAAAAAGATGATAATGATACAGATAATGTTATTGATGATGAACACGAAGAAGGAATTATATTTACCTTTAATATAAAAAATCGAATCACAAAAATAGAAAAAAATATTGAAATACCTAAATTAGGTATTAAAAAATTAAAAAAATATATAAAAGATTATAATTATAAAAAAGATGATAAATCTTATATTTATAGTACTATAAAAAGTACTTTTGAAAATGAAATTAAAATTTGTAATTCTATATTATTAATGTTTAAAACTTTAGGTGATTATTCACAATCATTACTTGCTTGTCATCCTGAATTTTATACTGAAAAGATTGAAAAGATTGATGAAAAGATGGATGAAGATATGAAAGGTGGAGGAAATTTATTAGTACAAAGATATAAAAAAGATAATAATAAAAAATTAAAAAAAAAAATTAAAGGTGGAATTGGAAATGAAAATGAAAAAACTAATTTTAATACAAGACTATTTAATACTAATAGCGATAAAGGAAATTTGTTTATAACTGGTGATAAAATTTGTGGAGTAATTGCTTGTTATAATGAATTTGAAAATATAAAAAAAAATTCTATGATTTTTTATTCATCACCAAACTATAATTTTATTTATGATAATAATAAAAAATTATATATTGGTAAAAATATTAAAGATATTATTATTAATAATTATTCAAAATATAATAATTTTTTAAAAAATATATCTTTAGAACAAAAAAAATGTAAATTATATTTTTCATTAACAGAAGATTTAAAATATTATTATTATTATGAAAATGATGATATATATATTGAAGAAGAATTAAAAGTTTTATTTAAATATTTTGATACAGAATTATCACAACCAGAAAAAAAACCAGAAATTAATGGTTATTATAATATAACCCTAAATAGTGATAGTTATGATACTATGATAATTGAAATAAATATTAACGAATATAATAGTGATAAAATAACAAATGATAATTTTAATATAAATATGGAAAATTTAAATAGTATAAAAAACAGAATAGATAATATTATTAGTAATTATATTTTAATATTAAATAAAGATACGGATTTAGATATATTTGAAAAAAATATACAAGAATATAATAATTTTTATGAAAAACAAATTAATAAAAATCTAATAAATTTTTATAATAATATATTTAATACATTTGATATTAAATTAACTAATGCAATATTATATATGAATGAATACAATAAAAAAAAAGACGAAGATGTTGATATTAAAAAAAAAATAGTAGAAATAAATACATTATTATTTGATATTAAAGAAAATTTAGAAAGAATTAAAAAAATATATAAAAGAACTATAAATGATTTAACAACATTTGAAAGAAATATAAATAATTTAAAAAAATATATTGATAATGGTATTAATTATAGTGAAGAAAATAAAAATATATCTGATATTTATTTAACAAATACTTATAAATATAATGAAACTGAAATAAAAAAAGATAAAATAGGAATTAAAAGTTCACAATTTAGCAATGAAAAAAAAAAAAAAATAATTAATACTATTGAAACAATAAAAGAAAGTAAACGAAAAATTAAAAATTTAATAGATAAATTTGACGGTTATATTAATAATTTAAGTTTAGAACAATATAATAAATGTATAAAAGATTTTAGTAATGCTAGGAGAGGACGAGAAAATAGACTAGAAGATTTTAAGTTATGTTTACAAGAATATGAAGAAATAAAAACACATATGTTAAATATTTTGAAACCACAAAGTGGTGGTAAAAAAATATATAAAAAACTTTTTAATAAAGAAAAATTAAAAAAAAAAGAGAAATTAAAATTAAAGAAAGAAAAATTAAAAGAAAAATTAAATAAAGAAAAGGAAAAATTAAAAGAAAAATTGAAAAAGCAAAAATTAAAAGAAAAAGAAAAATTAAAAGAGAAATTAAAGAAAGAAAAATTAAAGAAAGAGAAAGAGAAAGTAAAATTAAATAAAGAAAAGGAAAAATTAAAAGAAAAAGAGAAATTAAAGAAAGAAAAATTAAAGAAAGAGAAAATTAAACAAAAAGAGAAATTAAAGAAAGATAAAGAAAAAGAAATATTAAAGAAAGAGAAAATTAAACAAAAAATAAAAAAAAATAAATAAATATATATAATTAAAAAAAGTACATTTCATAATTTTATTTTTATTTTTAAAATAATTTTTAAAATTTTAAAATTTATAAAGAAATGTACTATTTTTAATTATATTTATCTTTTATTAATTATAGATTTAGTATTAATAATATTATAATGAGTGATA
>PAAT01000185.1 GCA_002698965.1 Rhodopirellula sp.
ACTGATCAAACCCTCGTTGACGGGGGTACGATTGAGGGGCGGCAAAGGGGATTCCTAAATCGACCTGATGATTCATCCAACCAATGCGATCCTGTCCGGCCGAAGTCGCAGCCAGTTCCGAAAGGTGCCACTTTCCGGTCATGGCAGTCTGATAACCTGATTCTTTTAGCAACTCTGCAACCGTCGGAGCGTTAAGATCCATTGTCCGGCCATTACGACCGAGACCAACTCGGTGTGGATAACTACCTGTAAGGAGACTTGCGCGGGTTGGACAACAACGAGCACAATTATAAAACTGGCTGAAACGGACGCCGTTATCTGCTAGTTGATTCAAGTTGGGAGTCTCGATTTCTCCCCCGAAACACTGCGGATCTGAGTATCCCATGTCATCGACCAAAATCACCAGAAAATTTGGGCGTTCTACGGCAACCGATACGGAAGTTAGAGATAGTAAAAAGAAAGCAAAAAGAGTACGCATAGATCGCCTATCGAGCCGTAATAACTGAAGAGAAAAGAGGTAAACAAGTAACGTATTAAAATCCTTCTGTCCGAGAAGCCTCGAGATTAATATAGCTTAAATCGTTTTGCGGGTGAGTGTAGACCCTTCCACTGTCAGCAGCCACATCGAGACGTGTCCGGCTCGCATGTCCCAACATCATCTGCGATAACCATCCTGCAAAACCGTGATGCTTGTTCGTGGCACCGCCTCATAAAGACCAATTCAGCTTCGTTGATTTGTTCAAACTAAAAAAACAGATAAACCCCGATTGCAGGGGAAGAAAACTTAAAATAAACTACACACTTCCAAGAGGGAGATTAGTCCCTGCAAGAATTGTATTCCCCTGTAGCTCAGTTGGTAGAGCAGGCGGCTGTTAACCGCCTTGTCATAGGTTCGAGTCCTATCGGGGGAGCTTGTTTCTTTTCTACGGAAAGAAACCCCAAACCAGTGAACGCCCGGCTTCGAGAGATCGGCTGCCGGGCGTTTTCCATTTCTCATCCGGTTTCGCCAAGGTTAGAATGAAGGAATGAGTTGATTGCTTGCTTCATTTGGACATACTAAACCTTCTTTATCTTTTAGGAATCGTCTCACGATGCAAATTACAATCTACCTCCTGACCGCAATAATGCCTCTGGAAGCACTTCCAGAGGAACTCCAATAAGACAACAACAAGATTTTGCCAGCCCCGCCGTATTTGGGACCACTGTCTAAAACTCTGGTAGTTATGCTCCCTTAACTGACTGCCAATTTGGATACTCTTAGAATAAAATATCTCCCCTACCTCACGATCAACCCTAACAACATGAAAACTATGAGACTACTTACATCGCTATTTCTGCTTCCTCTACTTGCAATCACTGTCAACGCCCAACAATTTCAGTCTCTTTTTAACGGGAAAGACCTTTCCGGCTGGGCCGGGAAATCCGAATTCTGGACTGTAAAAGATGGAGCTATCTTTGGGCAAACAACCAAAGAGAAGCCAACCAAAGGGAATACTTTCCTCGTCTGGCAGGATGGTGAAGTGGCTGACTTTGTTTTCAAAGCTAAAGTCCGCTTCTCCGGAAACAACTCAGGTGTGCAGTACCGCAGTGAACTTGTGGGTAACCCGGACGAATTCGTCGTGAAAGGCTATCAGGCAGACTTACACCCTAAACCTGAATTCTTTGGAATGCTGTATGCGGAAAAATGGCGCGGCATCGTGGCTCAACGTTTTCAGCGAGTCCTTGTCGCTGAAGATGGAAAACCTCAGGTTGTTGGGGAAGTCGGCGACAAAGACCAAGTACTAGTCGATACCGAATGGAACGAACTGACTATTATTGCTGTTGGTAACAGACAAATCCACCAGGTTAATGGGGTCACTACCATGGATCTGACGGACAATCACACTGAAGCAAAACGTAAAGGTATCCTGGCACTGCAATTACATGCCGGTGCACCGATGAAAGTCGAATTTAAAGATGTTCAGCTCAAACATTTGGATCCCAAAAGCGGTAAAGCCGCTATCGACGCAGTCAGCGTCAAAACTGGAAACACAGCCACGCCTATCAACCGAATTAAGGCCGCTAAAGGCTTTCAGGTAGAGCTGCTTTATTCCGTTCCAAGTGAAGTGCATGGATCCTGGGTAAACCTCTGTACGGACAATAAAGGTCGTCTGATTGTCAGTGATCAATTTGGTAAGCTCTACAAAATCACGCCTCCTAAGAGCGGTGAGACATTGGCGCAAGCCGATGTAAAACCACTGAATGTTGACATCCGGGCTGTCAACGGTATGGTTTGGGCATTCGATGCTCTCTATGTCGGCGTCAACGACTATGAACGAAAAATCCCTTCCGGCTTGTATCGCATCACCGATAGTGACGGGGATGACGAGTTAGATAAGGTCGAAATGCTTCGCTCGATGGATGCTCGCGGTGATCATGGCGTCCATGCAGTCGTACCAAGTCCGGATGGTAAATCTCTCTTCCTGATTACCGGAAACAGCACAAAACCAACTCAGCTCGCTGATAATTCTCAAGTACCTCAGGTGTGGGGAGAAGACCATCTGTTACCGAGCTTTCCCGACGGCCGGGGTCACAATCGTGGCGTCCTAGCTCCGGGAGGAATTATTTACAAAGTAGATCCGGACGGAAAACACTTTGAGGCTTATGCCAATGGTTTTCGTAACATTTTTGATGCTGCCTTCAACCGTGAAGGTGAATTATTTACTTATGATGCCGACATGGAATACGACTTTAATGTGCCTTGGTACCGTCCAACACGTATCTGCCAGGTCACCAGCGGATCTGAATTTGGCTGGCGAAACGGGGCGGGTAAACGTCCGGTATTCTATCCTGATAACCTGCCAGGTGTTTTAGATATTGGGCCTGGTTCACCAACCGGTGTCACCTTCGGTTACGGTGCTAAATTTCCGGCCAAATACCAAAATGCTCTTTATGCGTTGGACTGGAGTTGGGGTAAACTTTACGCCGTGCATATGAAACAGAATGGATCATCATATACCGCTACGAAAGAAGAATTCGTAACCGGGGCTCCGCTCCCAATTACAGATGCCATCATCCACCCGGGAGACGGCGCGATGTACTTCACGATTGGTGGACGTCGAGTCCAATCCGGTCTGTATCGCGTCACCTATACGGGAGACGAATCAACGGCGTTGGTAACAACGACACCAAATGTCACTAAAGCAACGGAGTTACGACGGGAACTCGAATCGTTTCACGGCAAGCAGGATGCAAAGGCCATAACCTCTGCCTGGTCACATCTGAAAAATGAAGATCGCTTCATTCGGTGGGCAGCCCGAATCGCTGTTGAACATCAGTCGCTCGACGGTTGGGCAGATAAAGCGTTGACAGAATCTGACCCTCAAATCCAGGTCGAAGCATTACTTGCTCTGGCACGCGTTACCGGGGTTTGCCCTCAACACCGTTCCGAAGATACTCCAGCTGTCGATGTTGCTATGCGTACCAAGTTATTGAATGCCGTACTTGCAATCGACATGAGAAAGCTCAATCCGACAAGCCAGCTTACTTTGCAACGTACCATCCAAATTATACTCAATCGCTTTGGGCGGCCGAACGACTCAACCGTAGAAAAGCTAACTGCTGCCATCGATCCTCTATTCCCATCCAACTCTGCCGACCTTAATTGGTTGTTGTGCGAAACGCTAGCCTATCTGCAATCGCCCACGGTAGCCGAAAAAACGATGGCCTTAATTGCAGCCGCGCCAACACAAGAAGAACAGGTGCAATATGCTCGTTCTATCCGCATGCTGAAAAATGGCTGGACTCCTGAATTACAAAACGCATACTTCGAATGGTTCCTCAAAGCAGCAAACTATCGTGGTGGTGCCAGCTTTGACAAATTCATTGAATTCATTCGTAATGACGCGGTTGCCTCTTTAAGCGAATCCCAAAAAGATTCCATGAAGGAACTACTCGCGAAAAAAGCTGAACGCATTTCAGCTTTGGAAAACCTCGGAGTGATTTTTGAAGGGCGTCAGGAAAAGCAATGGAAACTGGACGAACTGGTTCAGGCTGCCAACTCCGGATTGAAGGGCCGTGACTACGAAAACGGCCGGAAGATGTTTGGGGCTGCCGGATGTTACGCCTGCCATCGATTCCAGAATCAAGGGGGTATGACAGGTCCCGACCTGACGACGGCTGGCCGTCGATACTCGGTACGAGACTTACTTGATCAGGTTATCAACCCAAGTAAAGTCATCAACGACCAGTTTTCTGCAGTGATGGTCATTACCGACGATGGTCTCGTACACAGTGGAGTGGTTGTGAACCTAAACAACGATGGGCTGACACTCAACACCGACCTAACCGACCCTAATAAGCGTGTGAATATCAATCGAAATACGATTGACGAAATGCTTGTCTCCAAGACCTCTCCAATGCCGGCCGGATTGTTTAACCGCATGACCAGAGAAGAAATTCTTGATCTGGTCGCCTACCTGATCAGTGGTGCCGACCCTAATCACGATTACTTTAAAAAATAGCGACCTACTACGCATACTCTCTTTTCCTCCATCAAACAGGAATCCTGATTCATGAAGAAATTCATGTTCGCCCTCTGCGCGCTTCTTTTGTCGATCGCCCCCGCTTTTGCCGACACCACAACTACCCCTAATATCGTGTTGATCATTTCGGATGATCAAAGTTTCTCTGACTATGGTTTCATGGGACATCCGGAAATTGAAACGCCCAATCTGGATAAACTCGCTCGTGAAAGTTCAGTTTTCAAACGTGGATATGTTCCAACAGCATTATGTCGTCCCGCATTAATGACCCTCGTAACAGGTCTTTATTCCCATCAAAACAAAACAACCGGAAACGATCCTGCGAGCACACTGCAGAACTCAGAATACAGCAAACAAACCGGAAAAGATGCTCGAGAATTACTCATCTCGCACATCGACAAAACAGGTTCTTTACCACAGTGGCTGGCAAAAAAGGGTTATGTCAGTCATCAAAGTGGTAAATGGTGGGAAGGTTCTTATCAACGCGGCGGGTTTACCGAGGGTATGACGAGAGGATTCCCCGAAAAAGGTGGGCGCCATGGCGATGACGGCTTGAAGATTGGCCGTGGTGGTCTGACCCCGGTGACTGACTTCATTGATCGCAGTGTCAAATCGAAAAAACCATTCTTTGTTTGGTACGCCCCCTTCATGCCACACACACCTCACACCCCCCCTGAACGACTGTACAAAAAATACCTCGATAAGGGCGTGCAGCAGCGAATCGCGAGGTACTACGCGATGTGCGAATGGTTTGACGAAACTTGTGGGGCTTTAGTGAACCATATCGATGATGCCGGAATCGCTGAAAACACGCTCATCATCTATGTCACCGATAATGGCTGGGTTCAGACCGAAACTGGTGGTTATGCAGCTCGTTCAAAACGCAGTCCTCACGAAATGGGCACGCGAACCCCCATTATGTTCCGCTGGCCGGGTACGATTCCAGCCGCAGATCGCCAAGAGCTCGCCTCATCCATCGACCTGGTCCCGACGATGCTAGCCGCGGCAGGAGCAAAGTCACCGCACCTACTGCCGGGACTAAATCTGCTGGAGGAATTGAAATCTGGCGAGAAGATTCAACGTAACAGAATCTTTGGCGAATCATTCGCACATGATATCGCCGATATTGAAAATCCTCAGGCATCACTTCTCTATCGATGGGTCATCAAAGAAAATCACAAACTATTGCTAACTTACGATGGACGTCCGGGGAAAATGAAATATCCACCTCGCGATGCTGCTCCTCAACTTTACAATCTAGAAACCGACCCGCTGGAAAAACGAAACCTGGCATCCAAGCTTCCAAAGCGAGTTGCGGAACTAAGTAAACTACTCGACGGATGGTACATCCCAACGCAACGGCAGGCAGGTAAGCTTGCGGCCAGCCCGTCCACGCAACCAATCAAGAAGTCGGTCGACAAACCAAAATCTGATAACCGGCCCAATATCTTATTACTTTATGCCGATGATCAACGGAATCATACGCTGGGTTGTGCGGGCCATCCGATTGTTAAAACGCCAAATATCGACCAACTGGCAGGAAAGGGAATCCGGTTTGAGAATGCTTTCGTGACTACATCCACTTGTTGGGTTGGTCGTTCTTGCCTGTTCACTGGATGCTACGAACGCAAACATCTTTATCGGGTAACAGCAGGTCCATTGAATCCTGCACTCTGTCAGTCATCCTTCTTTGCTGTCCTCAAACAATCGGGGTATCGCACAGGACACCTCGGTAAAGAACATGTAGCCATCTCGGAAGACTCAGCCACAAAGATGTGGGACGTTCGCCGCAAACTCGGTCGAAACCCATACTTCAAGAAACAAGACGATGGAAGCGAACGTCACGAAACGCAAATCCTGGGTGATTGGGGAATAGATTTTCTGAAAGAGCAACCTGCGGATAAACCGTTTTGCCTGCAAGTTAGCTTTAATGCCACACACGCTGAAGACGGTGACAGACGTCCCGGAATTGGACATTACCCATGGCCTAAGGTCACAGACGGTATGTATGAAGACCAAACAATGCCGCTGCCTTCGCTCAATGATCCGGCAATCTATGAATCTCAGCCTGACTTTCTCAAAACATCCATCAACCGACAGCGATACTTTTGGCGATGGGACACTCCGGAAAAATATCAAACCAATATGCGAGCATACTTCCGAATGCTGAGTGGTATTGACCACGTTGTCGGAAGATTAGCCCGGCAACTCGAGAGACAAGGTTTGGACGACAATACCATCATCATTTATACCGCGGACAATGGTTACTATCTGGGAGACCGGGGTTTTGCAGGCAAGTGGACGCACTACGAACAATCACTTCGCGTTCCTCTCATCATCTACGATCCACGACTACCGGAAGGTCGACAAGGTAAAGTCATTTCCAATATTGCTCTTAACAGTGACCTTGCCTCCACGATGATTAATCTGGCCGGACTACCCTCACCCAAGTCGCACACAGGCGTGAGTCTCCTGCCACTCCTTAACGGCAAGAAGATTGAGGGATGGCGTCATGAGTTTCTCTGCGAATTTCTCGCGGTACCTCGAACGATTCCTCGCTGGGAAGGCGTTCGTGGAACAGATTGGGTTTATGCCCGATACTTTGTCAACGGCGCTGACCAACCACCATTTGAATTCCTTCATCATCTGAAAGAGGATCCCGATCAGCTAAAAAACTTAGCCACGAGCCCAAAACACCATTCCATGCTTTTGAAAATGCGAGCTCGGTGTGATGCACTGATCTCTCAGTCCGGCCCTACGCTGCAGGAAATTGATGCTTCCTGAAGGCCGGGAAATTGAACTCCGCTTACCCGACAGACGAGACTGAAAATGAAAACTATCAACGTCATTGTTTGCGCCATATTTTTAATAGCCTCTTTCACGAACCCGCTCCACTCCGAAGAGCATCGTCCTGATATTGTCTTCATCATTGTTGACGATCTGAATGACTGGGTAGGCTGTCTTGGCGGGCATCCAGATGCCAAGTCTCCCAACATTGATCAGTTGGCATCCAAAGGGATGCTCTTTACGCAGGCATATTGCAATTCACCACAATGCCGTCCTTCCCGTACCAGCCTCAATCACGGTGTGTATCCATTCCGAACCGGGACCTACTTTAATGCCCGTTATCCCGAAGAGACAAAAATCTCCACTCCATCGATGCAGCAGTTCTTTGCAGACAATGGATTTCGTGTATCCATCGGAGGTAAAGTATTTCACGGTGGAACACCAAAAATCGAAGGAGCAGCGATACAAAATCGTCTGCCCGACCCACGACCTCCCAAAGGGAAGGACAACTTTGGCGGCTTGAAGCCACCGAATGACGGATATCCACTCGATGTACCCGATGAACAAATGGGCGATTACAAACTATCGCAGTGGGCCATCCGGCAATGGAATAAAGTCACTGAGCAACCGGTATTTATGTCCGTTGGATTCTACCGACCTCACCGACCACTACAGGTTCCCAAGGTTTGGTTTGATCATTTCCCACTGGAAACAATCAGGCGTCCAGCCGAACCAAATGGAATCGATGACTGGGATGACATGCCGGAATTCGCGCGACGTTTGGCACGTACCCATGCACACAAACCTCTACATATGGGTCTCAGTGATCATGAATTCATTGTGGCTAACAAACAATGGGATGCGACCATTCAGGCTTACCAGGCTTCGATTGCATTTGTGGATCAGCAAATTGGGCACCTACTGAACGCACTCCAGACAAACCCACGCGGACGAGAAACATACATTGTGTTAGTAAGCGACCATGGGTGGCATCTGGGAGAAAAAAAGCACTGGTGCAAAGGAGCTATCTGGGAACAAACAACACATATTCCGTTTATCGTTCATGGTCCCGGTATTACACCTAATTCTCGCTGCACTCAGCCTGTGAGTCTGATTGATATTTATCCATCTTTGTTGGATTTCGCAGGGTTTGATATTCCAAAGTGGTCTGATGGTCACTCCATTAAGCCGCAATTCACAGACCACGACAGTCCTCGCCCTCCGGCGATTTCATCTTATGGAGAAGGCAATACTTCTATCCGTACGCAACACTGGCGTTATATTCACTATGAAGACGGATCTGAAGAGCTATATGACCATCGTGTTGATCCCGATGAATGGGTTAATCAGGCCAGCAACCCAGAGCATTCAAAGTTAAAAAAACAATTGTCAAAGCTGATCCCCGAAAACCAGCATCCCGGACTTAAAGTTCGGGACTGGATTGAAAAGTTCCAGGAAAAACCGGAATAGAAAATGAAACAACTACGCCAACTACTCCTTAGTGTTGCAGCCATTCTGTTCTTCACTGCAGCCCTTTCAGCAAATGATAAACCTAAGAATATTGTGCTTATTCTGGCTGACGATTTAGGCTGGGCGGATACAACACTCTACGGCAAAACATCACTTTACGAAACTCCGAATATTCAGCGTTTGGCCTCTCAGGGGATGACTTTCTCAAATGCATATGCCAGCCCCATTTGTTCCCCCACTCGAGCCAGTATCCTGACCGGCCAAAATCCTGCCAGGTTAGGATTAACCACTCCGTCCGCTCATTTGAAGGAAGAACGGTTGGAAGCGGTTTCAAGCCCCAGAGCACTACCTCACCAAAAAAGCACGAACGTTCAATCCACCACTCGTATCGACCTGTCTCTCCCCACCCTTGGACTATTACTTAAACAGGCCGGCTACTCTACTGCTCACTTTGGAAAGTGGCATCTGGGACGTGAAGGACACACGCCTCTGGAACGTGGATTCGATGTCGACCTTCCACACTGGTACGGACCCGGGCCCAAAACCAGCTATCTGGCCCCCTGGGGATACGCTAACTTCAAGGAAGGAGAGCCCGGCGAGCATATCGAAGACCGAATGGCGATGGAAGCTGTGAAGTGGTTGAAAAAACGTGATCCCAGTAAGCCCTTCTTCATGAACTACTGGCAATTTTCCGTCCACGCTCCATTCGGTGCCAAACCTGAACTGATCACCAGATATCAAAACAAAATCAATCCTGACTCCGCTCAGCGATCTCCAACATATGCAGCCATGGTGCATTCGTTAGATGACGCGGTTGGCACGCTCCTGGATACCTTGGAAGACGAAGGCATCGCAGACGACACGATTGTAATCTTTTATTCAGACAACGGTGGCAATGTTCATTCCGGACTTGAAGAAACCGATTCGAAGGGGCATAAATACATCACCGCCATCACCAGCAATCAGCCCCTTAAAGGTGGAAAAGGTGGTATCCACGAAGGAGGCATCCGAGTGCCGGCCGTAGTCGTCTGGCCGGGAATCACCGCTCCTGGCTCCCGCAATAAAACTCGAATTCAGTCCTTAGATCTTTACCCTACGATTTTGAAGATGCTGGGAATTGTTCCGCCTGAAGAACATATTATGGACGGGCTGGATTTCACCAAAGCGTTGCGGGGGATTGAATATGAACGAGATCCTATGTTTACTTATGTCCCCAGTCACGGAAATACACCCCACTGGCTGCCCCCTTCCATGTCTGTGCACTATAAGCAATGGAAACTAATTCGGACTTTCCACTATGGCGAAAATGGCGATCATCAATACCGGCTCTATGATTTACAGAACGATATTGGTGAAAGTAACAATCTGGTAGCCAGTCGAGATGACGTCGTACAGGAACTTGACAGTCTGATTGACCAGTACATTCAAGACGCGAAGGTTGTCCTTCCTCTGCCAAATCCTAATTTTGATGCCTCCAAGTTCGACGCTTCGCTAATTGGCGTGCAGGCCGGAGGATTAAAAATGCCGCCAGGTTTTAAGACAGTCCATGAAGCTACACCCTCCACTCCTCCAACAAAACTATCTCCAAAAGGCTTGTTGGGATGGATTTTGAGAGGAGCGGATGTAGAGATGAATACCGATTCACTCAAGCTAACTCCTAATGCCCGGCAACCATTCATGACGATTGCCAATCTTCAACTCACAGGCCCCATCGAGGTTCGAATTCGTATTCGTAGCACCCGCGACGGTGTGGGAAATCTTCAATGGCGCACACATGAGCAAGAGTTCTTCCCGGAAGCCAAACAACTGCAATCGTTTGAGTTAACCGCTGGAAAATGGCGGGAAGTTAAGCTTCAGCTTGCTACCGAAGGGAAATTAAAACACGTTCGACTTTTCGTGCCTGCACCAAAAAGCACGACGGAAATAGATTGGATTGAAATTAACTCTAAAAGTAATTCACAAAAGAAACGGTGGGATTTCTAAAGTGCCACAAAGCCACGTAATCAACAGATTGAACCCTTCCACTCGCATTAAGAACTAAATATGTCCAAGACTTTTAAGCGAAAATCCGCCTGCTACTTCACGGCGATTATGTTAGTTTTCATCTTCGCAACCCTTACACATGCTGAGGTAAAGCAAGCACCTAATATTGTATTTCTATTTGCTGACGATCTTGGCTATGCAGACGTTGGTTGCTATGGTCACCCTTACGCTAAAACACCATTCATTGACTTACTCGCCAAAGAAGGGACTCGGTTTACCCAGTTCTATGTCACCGGCGTAACCTGTAATCCTAGTCGCACGGGAGCGATGACCGGCATCTTTCCCGCACGATTTCCTAAGTATCCCGCAGATTTTGGATTTAGTGGGCGAACGACGATTACGGAACTACTGAAAGCTCAGGGATACAAGACTGGTCACTTTGGGAAGTGGCACATGGGCCCGGAAGACTCTAACGGGACTTACGGTATCGATACCATCAAAACCATCGGTAAAAGTCAGGATTCGTCGAAAGGAAGAGATGATGAACTATACTCGGCCGCCATTAAATTCATCAAAGAGAATAAAGCTGGTCCTTTTTATGTCAATATCTGGGGACATTCCACTCACTTTCCTGTGAATACTCCACAATCCCTCGTCAATAAATTCAAAAGTGTACAACTTGACCGTAATGATTTTTCCCCCACGATCCAGCAAAAGTTTGATGAAAGCTTTGCCATCAACAAAAATCTTGATGAATCGATGCAACAGTATCTCGGTGATGTCTATCAAATCGACCTCAATGTCGGCCGCATTCTTAAAACACTGGATGACCTAGGGCTGAAAGAAAACACGATCGTTGTGTTTTCTAGCGACCATGGTCCTGCACCGGTAAAACTTGGCAGCCAAGGTATTCGGGAATACTCTAAAAATATGTTGGGATATGCCGGGGAATTCCGAGGAGGAAAGCATTCACAATTAGAAGGAGGTATTCGGGTTCCCTTCATTATCCGGTGGCCGGGGCATGTAAAAGCCGGGCGTGTCGACTCTGAAAACGTCTGTTCGTTCATTGACTGGCTACCAACTTTATCTGCCATCGCTGGCGTGAAGCAATTGCCAAACAGACTGGATGGTGAAGACATTTCTACCGCATGGTTTGGCGAGCAACGACAACGTCAGCAAGCTTTATATTGGAAGACCAGTTCCACCCGAAGTGCGCCGGCGATACGAGTAGGAGATTGGAAAATGCATTTACCTCGTAAAAATCGAGGCTCTATCGAACTGTATGATGTGGTGAAGGATCCAGGCGAAAGCAATAACTTGGCAATGGAGTACCCTGAAGTAGTCGCTCTACTTAGGAAACAACTACGCGTATGGGATAGTGAGTTACCAACGGAATACGCCAAAAAAAAGTAATTCCGACATAACTTCTATCGAGTAATTAAATAACTCAACGCTCCCAAAGCCGCTCCGAGTGGCAAAGTCGTGATCCAGGCAGCCAGAATCTTTCCGATAACAGACCAGTGCCCCTGACCAGTGATCGTTCCTATTCCAAACAACGATCCGCAACTAACGTGAGTGGTAGAGACAGGTAATCCCCAACGACTGGCACCAATCACAATCAGGCTGGTGATAAAGTTAGCCGAGAAGCCTTGGCCATGATTCATGGGAGTAATTTTTTTAGCCATCGTTTCGGCAACTCGACGAGCACTTACGATACCTCCCAGGGCGATCGCCATCCCTATCAACGCAGTACTACCAAAAACACCCAAGGCTGGTGCCAGCATTAAAAGAGCTGCCATTTTGGGTGTGTCGTTTAAGCCTCTGGCAAAACTAACCATTCCGGCAGACAAAAAATGAAGCCGGTCTAACAACGTGCCACCATCGATTCCAAATACCCTGCCCATGTATCTACACTGAAAAGTGACTTTCAGATCATTCTCGGTATTTAGTTCTTTCACTCGTTGGCGCGCAGCTAAAATCGATAGACCTTCGTGACTTTCGAGAATCTCACCATTCGCATAAAAACTAACCACTGAATGAACTCCAAACTTTTGCCGAGCCTTGGAAAGAAGAGGGTAAAACACACTGGCAAACCCAAATGCCATGACGGGACTTACCAACAGTGGCAAAAAGAAACCGCTTCCCAGCTTTTCCAACTCGATGGCAGAATCTGCCATCCAGCCAGCACCCACCAAAGCACCAACTAAACTATGCGTGGTAGAGATTGGCATACCGATCCAGGTTGCCAGCAAGACCGTAAGCCCTGCGCCGAGAGCAACGGCTGCTCCATATTCGGTCGTCACCGCTAATTCAGAACTGACGAGTCCCTTGCCTGAGAAACTTTTAATCAATATTTCGGCTAAGAACACGGCCGTCAGAGAGCCCAGCAAGGTGGTAATCGTTGCCCATCCTAATGCTCGGCGATAGTGTGTCGTGCCACTGCCAAAGAGCGTTGCCACTCCTTTAAAGTTATCGTTCGCTCCATTAGCGTAGGCCAAACACAAAGTTGTTATCAGGATGAGTACGATTGCCATGATGAAACAGAGTATGGTTCGACAGACCTCGCTCGTCAATGCAGTGAATCATTGATCGGAAAGGAAGAAGCATCGAATACTAACAATGGGGTTACGGGCTTGCCCTTATCGTTTGATATAATCACCCTATAATAGCAAAAGACTTGTCGTTTTCGACCGAATCATTGAGATCTCCATGCCGATCGGCAAGCAGGATGAATCCAACTTCTAAACAAATCAAATATCATCTGGAGACGATTAATGGATCGCCGGACTTTTTTAACAGCATCAACTGCCTTAGTCACCACGGTAACACTACAGGCTAATGAGGGGCAAACATTGAGAGTCTACTACGGAACGAAAAATCAATCCGGCAGTGAGGGGATTTACACGGGCACGATGGATTTAGTCACCGGTAAACTGTCTGCTGTTAAACTTGCCGCCCGTGCCGAAAATCCAGGTTTTCTGGCTATTAGTCAAAGCAAAAGACATCTTTATGCCGTTGCATCAGGCAAAAACGGTCAGAAGATTGTTGCCTATAGGATCCATCCAGATTCAGGAGTATTAACTGAACTCAATAGCCAGGAAACGGGGGGAGCTAATCCCTGCCATGTCTCCGTTGGCCCTGATGATCAATATGTTGTTTATGCAAATTACACGGGTGGTAGTTGTGGCCTCATCCCTCTCGCTAGAGATGGTTCCCTCGAAAAACCAGCAAGCTTCTTTCAACATCAGGGAGGTAGCGGAGTGAATGACCAACGTCAGGGAGAACCACACCCGCACTCAGCCAAAACAGACCCGTCTGGTCAATTCGTTGTTGTTCCGGATCTAGGACAAGACAAAGTTCAAATCTATCGTCTTGGCAAGAACAAGAAATCCATGAAGCCCAACGAACCTGCCTTTGCAACAATGCCGGCAGGAGGCGGACCTCGCCATGTTAGCTTTGATGCTAACGGGCGTTGGATGTACGTGAACAACGAGTTGACCTCAGCTGTAACGATGTTTGAATTCGATAAGGAAACTGGTTCAACAAAGGCTTTGCAGACAATCACCACCTTGCCTGAAGGTTACGAGGAGAATAATTCAACTGCCGAAGTACTGGTGCACCCTAGTGACAGGTTCTTGTATTGTTCTAATCGAGGGCACAACAGTATTGCCTCGTTTAAGATAAATCAAAAAAACGGCAAACTTAAATCAACGGGACATTGCAGTAGCGGCGGCAACACACCTCGCAATTTTGGAATCACACCCGACGGTCGATTTGTCGTTGCAGCTAACCAAAACAGTGACAATGTAGACGTACTTTCCATCGACCAGCGTTCCGGAGTTTTATCCTCTACCGGCGTCAGTATCAAAGTACCGCATTGTATCTGTGTGCGATTTCTAGAACTCTAAAAATCCTGATTGACGACACGTTCATAGCAATGGAAATTCTGTAATGACCTTCAAACGGCAATTCATGGTTTTCTGGCTTCTATTTCTTTTTGGACTACAAGCCTATGCCGGGGATCGACCCAACGTCTTATTCATCATCGTTGATGATCTCAACGACATGCCGCTGCATCCAACCGGAAAACCACTCGTACCAACGCCGAATTTTGATCGGCTGGCCAAACAAGGGGTAAGCTTTACTAATGCCCACTGCAATGATCCAATCTGCGCTCCATCGCGATCTAGCATGCTCACTGGACTCTATCCGCAGACTTCCAGCCTGTACTGGTTTGAAGACTACCGAGAAAATGCCGTACTAAGTCGATCCAAAACACTGACGGAACATTTAGCAACGAACGGATATGACGTTTATAGCGTTGGAAAGATCTATCATGGCAATCAGGATCCCAAAGGGTTCTTTGCTAGCAAAGGCCCCGGCGGAAACATTGGACCATGGCCATGGGATGGAACAAAAGCGACGCAGCGAGGGCTTATTCCGCACCCTCAACAAATGTTTTTCTATGCCGATGACGCCGATCCGGACATGGACTACAAATGGGAACACACTTTTGGGCCCCTCTCTCTGATTCCTACGTACCCGGCTGACAAAGCCAATGGCATCCCCGGCTATAAAGGTTGGAGGTTATCAGGAAAACCATGGCGATATGTATCAGACGAAAATCGTGACGCCATGCCCGATGAAATGAACGCCCAATGGGCTTCTGAGATCCTAAACCAACAAAACCTTGATAAGCCCTTTGTCCTCTTCACTGGTTTCAGCCGAACACACACTCCGCTGTACGCTCCGCAAAAATACTTCGATAGGTTCCCGCTCGATTCCATCGAGATTCCCAAGGGATATAGGGAAGGTGATTTGAAAGACTGTGCACCCAGTCTGGCAAATACCAGTCTCTATGCTTTCCGTAGATATCAGATGCTGTTCAAACACAAGGATCGCCCTCAACTTTTCAAACAATGGCTGCAGGCATACATGGCCTGTGTAGCCTTCATCGATGATCAGGTAGGTACCGTACTCGATGCATTGGAAGCAAGCTCCCACGCCGACGATACGATTGTCATTCTCACTAGCGACCATGGTTTTCATGTGGGAGATAAAGAATCAATCTACAAGCAAACACTTTGGGATAGCGGAACCCGCATCCCGTTGATCATCTCCGGACTTGAAGGGATGCCTCAGAACGTCATTTGTAAAAAGCCGGTCTCACTGATTGATATCTATCCGACTTTCATTGATTTCTGTGAACTACCGGAAGATCCTCATCAAGGACGGTCAGGGTATCCTCTCGATGGCCACAGCATTAAGCCTCTTATCCTCAATCCAAAAGCCGACTGGTCCGGCCCGAATGTTGCCATTACAGCCTTGCCCGGAAAAGATCACAGCCAGCACCGTGAACACATTGGCACCCTGTACCCTCACTTTTCAGTTCGTTCTGAAGACTGGCGGTACAGCTTAACATCGGACGGACAGGAAGAACTTTACCACTATCCAAATGATCCTTATGAGTTTACAAATCTGGCAAATAAACGAGAATTCGCCGACATCCAGGCTGAACTCAAAAAGCAACTCATCGAATTACGTGATGGCCCCCTTTGGGCAGAGGTCGATGCCTTACCTGAAAATAAACTGTCAGGTTTCGAGTTAATGGCAGAAGTCAAAGGGGAATCCATCATTCATCTAGGCGAAATCGAAGTTGCAAAGATCATTACAAAACAACGTGCTTCCGTTCGTATTCGTGCTGCTGGTAATCGCTGTCAGGTTTGGATGAATAACCGGGTCTACGCCGACGAGATATTTGATCAGGCTTTAGCGCCCGGTAAAATCACTAGTTCTAATAAGAACTTGCGAGATATCAGAATTCGCAAACTATAAATAAAAAAATCTAGATGACTATGAAAAATCAATCGATTAAACGGCAGTTCTGGCTCTCGGTCTTGGCAGTGCCTCTGGTATTCTGTTTGCAGGCAATCTGCGCTGCGCAACAAGTCGAATTTGAAAGCGACATTGCTCCGATCTTGAAGAATCGCTGCTGGGATTGTCACAACGCCGAAACTCAGGAAGGAGAATTGAGACTCGACAGATTACAAGGCATACTCAAGGGAGGGGGCTCGGGAATTGCAGCTGTCGTCCCTGGCCAGCCTGAGCAGAGTTACCTGATTGAGGTGATTTCTCATCTCGATCCCGATCTCAAGATGCCTCCTGATCAGGATAAAATCCCCGGCAAAGAAATCGATCTGTTAAAGCAGTGGATCAAAGAAGGAGCTAAGTGGCCCGGCCAGCAGGGAATTACCAAAGGTATCCAATCAGACCACTGGTCATTTCAGCCCGTGGTTCGCTCAGAGATCCCAAAAACCAACGGGAGTTATAATCCGATCGATGCATTCTTATTGGCTTCCCTTAAAGAACAGGGACTCGAGTTTTCAAAACCTGCAGAAACAACTGCACTCTTGCGTCGTGCTTCCATCGTCCTCACGGGCTTAATGCCAACTCCGGAAGAGACTGCTGCATTTCAGGCATCCTGGAAACAAGACGCTGAAAAAGCATATGCCAATTTGATTGACCGGCTTATGAGTAGTCCACACTTTGGTGAACGATGGGCACAACACTGGCTAGACGTCATTCGCTGGGCAGAAACGAATGGTTCGGAAGCAAATCTTTATCGCAAGAATGCTTGGGTATACCGCGACTACGTTGTGCGGGCATTCAACGAAGATAAGCCATACGACCAATTCATACGCGAGCAAATTGCTGGGGATTCACTAGGTTCCGGCGAAGCCACGGGTTTTCTCGTTTCCGGCCCTCACGTTCCCGCCGCCACGGTAGGCCGGGAGCCCGCCGCTATCCGTCAAGCACGCGCTGATCGCATGGACGAAATCGTTCAAACCGTCGGCGCTTCCGTAATGGGTGTTACGATTGGTTGTGCCCGATGTCATAACCATAAATTCGATCCAATCTCACTAAAAGATTACTATGCACTTACGGCTATCTTTCAGGATCTGGAATTCGGTGGTCGGCAACCGGAATTTGCAAATGATCATCCTCTCAAACGCCGGGGCGATGAATTACTGGCACAAATTGATGAACTCCGTAAAGACCTTCGGGGCTTCGGAGGCTGGGAAGAAGATTGGGGTGCTTATCGGGAAATGCACTTCCCGGCAGTGAGAACCAAGGCGGTACGACTTCGGTTTAAAACAACCTATGTCGGACTGGACGAACTCGAGATCTACGGGCCCACGAATGTTGGAAATAATTTTGCCTTACCAATCAATGGCACAAAACTGTCTGGATTCCCTGAAGCCGGAATTGAAAACAGGAATCCACTGGAGCGTGTTACCGATGGCGAATATGGCACCATGGCCTGGCGCGCTCGCGTCGCTAAAGATGCGGAACAATATCCCTCCATTCAACTCGACTTTAACGAGATAAGACATGTCGACCGCCTAAGAATCAGTAGTAACCGCGAATACTATTATGACACCGACTATCTGGAACGCATGCCGACACTGCCGAGATATGAGTTCGACCTTGATTACCAAAAGGACGATGGTACCTGGCAACCTTGGGTTGGAACCTGGTATGTGAACAAAAAGCTCAACGAAAAGCATCCTGAGCGCCAAAAAACCATCCAACGTGTTCAAAACTTGATCTCAAGATTCTCTGTAGAAGGTCCTCAACCAAGCTTTGTTGGGCGATTTATAGAGCCTGAGGTTACCCATGTCTTACTGCGTGGCAGCCCCGAAAGCCCACGCGATGAAGTGAATCCAGCAGGTATCGAACTATTCCATGGTGAACTGGGTCTGACCTCAAAGACTCCCGGAGCTAATCGACGGATCGCTTTTGCGAAGTGGCTCACTGGGGAACAAACCCCGTTAACAACACGCGTGATGGTCAACCGTATTTGGCACCATATCTTTGGGACCGGAATTGTCGCGACGACCGGAGACTTTGGTAGTGCCGGAGCGATGCCGACACATCCCGAATTACTCGAATGGTTGGCTGCCGAATTTCTGGAACCCACGCAAGATGAAAATGCCCCTGATTGGTCAATGCATCACATGATTAGAATGATGGTCATGTCAAAAGCATTCCGGCAATCAAGCACTCCAAATCAAAAGGGACTGACCAAAGATGCTAATGCCCGTTTACTGTGGAGATTCCCACCGAAGCGAGTCGAAGCAGAAGTTATTCGAGACTCGATCCTTCGTGCGTCCGGAAAACTGAATGAGGACATCGGTGGTAAAAGCTATCGAATACACAATGAGAAGAAAACCTATGCTCAGTGGGAAGTGGTCGACAACCATGGTCCACACACTTGGAGACGCATGCTATATCAAGAAAGAATGCGGCGAGTCGATGATGGGATTTTTACCGCCTTTGACTTCCCGGACTGCGGACAAGTGAGAGCCAGGCGACCTGTATCAACCACACCGCTACAAGCCTTAAATCTACTCAATAGTCCGTTTGTCATTGAGCAAACTCAATTCATTGCACAACGTGCCTTGGTTCTGGCTGAGAACGACCAGGAAGCGGCCGTCAAAAATTGCTTTGAGTTAATTCTAGGACGCTTACCCGTCGCGGAAGAACTCACTGTTTGCCTACAAATCATCGAGCAAGGAGATCTCTCCTTGGTTTGCCGTGCTTTGCTTAACTCCAATGAATTCGCATTTCTGCCGTAAGGTGTGACCGCTCCACGCAATCTACACTAACAAATACCATTATGAGTAATCCTGAAAACTTATCACTGCTTGGACAACGACTCCTCAACCGTAGGAACTTTCTCGGAACTGCCGGATTGTCGGCCTCCGGTCTTGGATTAGCAAGCATATTAAACACTGACGGTCTTTTAGCAGATGTGCCAAAAACTGCAGGTGGGGAAAAGCCAATCCGGCCATCGATTAATCCCCATAACCCCTACGCAGGACGCGAAGCCCACTTCGATGTGCCTGCTAAACAGGTATTGGTAATTTATCTGCCCGGCGCAATTAGCCACGTCGATACATTCGATTACAAACCCGCCCTCGGGAAACTACATGGACAAAAACCACCCAACCTCCCGAAAGTTACTTTTGAAGGGCCTTCAGGTAACATTGCGAAACCATTCTGGGACTTCAAGCCTCATGGCGAAACCGGTAAAATGGTTTCAGATCTACTTCCTCATCTTGCTCAACAAGTAGACGATTTCTGCTTCGTCCATTCGATGACTACGGAGACAAGTGCTCATCCCCAGGGCGAGAATTTCATGAACACAGGCTTCACAATGGAAGGTTTTCCTTCCTTTGGTTCCTGGGTGACCTATGCACTCGGCACGGAAGCTCAGGAATTACCTGCCTTCGTCGCAATCAATGATCCTCGCGGATTAGCTCGAAGCGGTAAGAACAACTTCGGTAATGGCTTCCTACCTGCCGCATTTCAGGGAACAGACTTTAATGCCAAAAACCCACCGAATAACCTGCATCGCCCGAGGGAACTATCAGCCAGGGCTGATCGTGGAACCCTGGATCTACTAAAGCATCTAAACGCCCGTCACCTAGAAAAATACCCTGACGATGCTAATCTAGCCGGACGAATTGCCAGCTATGAATTGGCCGGACGCATGCAAATATCCGTCCCTGAAATCATGAATTTGGCTGACGAGACAGAAACCACACTCAACGCGTATGGTATTGAAGGTGGTTCAGAATTACGTGGGCAATATGCCCAAAACTGTATCCTGGCCCGCCGGCTACTGGAGAAAGGAGTCCGAGTCGTTCAACTGTTCAATGGAAGTGATCCGTCAGGGGGAAACGGCGTCACGAACTGGGACTCGCATTCGAATATTCTTAACACCCATGCCATGCAGGCTGAAATTATGGATCAACCTACCGCAGCATTACTCGCTGATCTGAAACAACGAGGCATGATGGAGAACACGCTGGTAGTCTGGGCCACCGAATTCGGACGTATGCCCTTCCTGCAATCCAACGGGACAGGAAGGGATCATAACCCAAATGCCTTTACCTGCTTCCTGACCGGAGCAGGTGTTAAACATGGCTTTAGTTACGGAGAGAGTGACGAATTCGGATTTAAGGCCGCGGTCGACAAAACAACCGTCCATGACTTCAATGCGACACTACTGCACCTAATGGGATTAAACCACGAACGACTCACCTTTTATCACAACGGCCTCGAACGACGGCTTACCAACGTACACGGCCATGTGATCAAAGAGGTCATTGCATAGAAAAGACTCGTTATTCTTCCGCTTGGAGCAACTTCACCATCGCTTTGCCCATCGCTTCACCAATGTTCATATAAGTCTCCGCATTACTGCCATAATGGCTATTCGATGCACCACCCTGAGAGAGTGGATGACTGTAGACGGAAGCTACGTTGCCTTTAAATTCTTTGTATTTGCCGGTCTCGCCATCCACAGCAAGCTGTCCGTCGAGAATCTGGCGTTCTGCGCCTTTGGAATCCTTAGAAGTCTGGCCCAGTGTTGCACAAACAAATTTTGCATCCGGAGCATCAAAATCCTTGCGGAGCTGTTTGATTAGATGGACCAAATTCTGTTCATACCGACTGGCATGCCCGGAGTTGTAACGATCCTTGTCACCTTGCCACCAAAAGAAACCTGCAATTTCATATTCTTTGGCTTCCGGATAGTACTTATCCAGTTCTTTCAAAACTTGTTTCGCTCGTGCGACATCACCATCATATTGCATCCCGGCATACCAGTTGATAGGTTCTGCTTTTGTTCCAACCTCCCATTTCAACGGTGATTCTTTATAAGCTGCATAATGGAACTTCTTACCTTTCTCCTCGTATTCAAATGAAGGACTTCCCGGTGGTAACAAATCCCACCCCAAACTGCGGTTCCCAATGCAGCTCTTAAGCAACAATACCGGAGCATCGGTTACTGCACCCAAGTAATGACCAATACCGACTTCGGGGCCAATGCGACCACCCTTAATCGTAAGGAACTCATTATTGAATTGGCGAGCCCCACCAGTACCACTGCCCATCACTCGAACATTACGAACATCCTGACGCGTCGTCCAATTCCCTTCGTCATCAATCAGATAGGGATAAAGATCCTTGTCTTTTACTGCATGTTCCAAAGATCCATCACCACCTGTTACTTTGCCGAACCCGAGCATATTGGATTGGCCAAGTAAAATGTACACCTGTACTGGTTTCGTAATATCAGCAGGCTTACCATCAGGATCCGGTAACGTTTCCTGAGAATGAACATTTACCGATTGCAAAGAAAATACAATCAACCCAAGCAATGCAATATGTCTTTGGCTCATCATTTCTGTTTGTTCCTTAAAAGTATTCCCGATTCCTCAATTGAAGAGATTCTCGACCAACGAGTAGAATAGATATTTATCTATCTCCTACTTATATCATATTACTTTACGGCCTAACCCACCCCCCATGAGAATAGTTTTTATAATCTTCATCGCTACGCTCTCTAGTGTTTCCACGGCAAAAGCCAACGAAACAGTAGAACCGTTTGCGGTTCCGGGGCCAATTCAAAGAATTCTTCAACAAAGCTGTCTTCATTGCCATAACGGTGAAACCTCCGAAGGACAGATACGGCTTGATAGCCTTAGCGAATTACAGCACACCGAACGTCTCGAACTTCTCAACAAAGCTCAGGACCAACTCTTCTTTGGCTTGATGCCCCCCGAAGAGGCAGAGTCTTTAATGCCCCAACAACAAACAGAGCTTAGGAATTGGCTCCGCGCGGAACTTCAGGCTCACAATGCCTCAAAGCTAGACGATAAACTGCTTTATCCATCTTATGGAAATTATGTGGATCATGATGCTTTGTTTGTAAGATCGGCATTAGAACCCGCGTTTACGCCGGCTCGTCGATGGCTGGTGAGCCCTCAAATCTTCCACCATCGTGTCATGGATATATTCCAACTCACTGATCGCGAAAGGACGGGGTACGCCACACGAAGCTTCTTCGGAGTTACGAATCCATTCATCCTACCGGATCATTCAGGCGTACGGGACTATTCGATCACCTCGCTAGATGGTGGGCACCTGCTAGTAATGCTCAAAAATGCCCAATGGATTGCCAGCAAGCAAATCTTTGCTGCTGAAAACAAAGGGAAAGATCGTAATGCTATTATCTATTCGAACAAGCAGGACCGTTGGTTCCCTCAAGTCACACCCATCGAGTTTGAGGAGATCATTGTCAGTGTTACCGAACCAACGGAAGACCAATTTCTGGCTGCTATTGTAAAACAGTTCCAGTTAGTACTACGACGACCTCCATCTACCGAAGAGCAGACGGCGTATCTGGAACTCATCAAATCAACGACTCAATTGGCCGGGAAAACCGAAGGCCTGCGTCAAATGCTGGTTACCGTTCTTCTGGAGTCCGAGTTTCTTTATCGACTTGAGCTGGGAAGAGCTAAAGAAGATACACATGGTCGCCGTCAATTAACACCTCACGAAGCCTCCTTTGCTATTTCCTATGCCTTAGGTGACCGGGGACCTGATGACACGTTACTTGAAGCTGCTCAGGAGGGGCGTCTGGAAACCCGAGAGGATTTCAAACGAGAAGTAACTCGGCTCCTAGCTGATGAGAACTACTACCGTGGCCAAATCGACTCAACACTCAATGGCAAACATTATCAATCCGATGTCGTATCTCATCCAAAGATCATTCGCTTCTTCCGTGATTTTTTCGGGTACACCGAGTCGTTAAAAATTTTCAAAGACGTAAAACGTAGCGAAGGAAAATACCAAAACCCAGGCCGTGGTACTCACGGCACACCGGGCTGGCTCACTTATGAAGCTGATCGAATTGTGACCTACCACGTTGAACGTGATGAGGATGTCTTCAATTCCCTGCTAACATCAGACAAGTTCTTTGTCTACTACAACATGCCTCAAGAACAGGGGGATCAACTACTACGGGAATGGCAAGAAGTCTATGAGCACTTGAAAGATACTGCCTGGAAGACCCAGCCCGAACGAGTTTTAGAAGAGAATCTGGAGTTTCTCAAAGAACGTAAAGGGATGCGAATCATGGATAACTCCCGGCCGGGTGAACTTGTCAACCATATGCATTTCTTTGCCGAGTCATTTGGGCAGGGTAGAAAACCGTTCACGAGAATCCCCTGGTCACACGGATACACCTATCACCACTCACCTTTTTACAGCTTGCCGCCGACGCCAAGTATCGGCCGATATGGAAGTTGGAAGTCGACGCGTTACGAAGGTGATCGAATTGAATTGAAGTCATTTTGGGATTATCCCACGGAACAACCTTTCACCATTGAGAACCGGAAAGGTATTTTGACGCATCCAGCCTGGCTCATTGCTCATTCAACGAACTTCCATGCAGACCCAATTCGTCGAGGGCGATGGATTAGGGAGAAGCTACTAGCCGGGCGTGTACCGGATGTACCAATCACCGTTGATGCTCAGGTTCCTGAAGACCCCCATCATACATTCCGTGAACGAGTTGAAATGGTTACGCAAGGCAATGAATGCTGGAAATGTCACAAAGAAATGAATCCACTCGGTTTTGCTTTTGAAATGTACGATGACTTCGGCCGTTTCCGGACTGTCGAAAAACTGGAGCATCCCGAAAACCTTATTAAAAGTGGCGATGGCAAGGGCACATTTGATGTCTATAAAACAACGCCTGTTGTTACCTCTGGTTCACTTACTGGTACCGGAACGGAAGAGTTAGACGGAGCGGTGGATAACGCGCTCGAATTAATCGATCGATTAGCACAGTCTGACCGAGTGCGACAATCCATTATTCGTCATGCGTTTCGCTTCTATCTGGGACGCAACGAGATGTTATCCGATGCGAAGACGCTGCGGGACGCTGACAAAGCTTATCTGAGCAGTGGAGGAAGCTTCAAATCGATCATCATTTCACTGCTAACATCCGATTCATTTATATATAGAAAGTAACCTGCCAGTTGTTCTGACAGGGTAAACTTAGTTAATAAACACATTATGCCGTATTCAAAAAGACAACCAATGGACTCACGACGCGACTTCTTAAAGACAAGCCTCTTCGGTATCGGTGCCAGCGCCTTAATGAATCCACAATTAAGTTGGGGTTCGGAAGATAAGCCACCAATGCGGTTCATCTTTATGCACCGGGGTAACGGTCTTTGGCCGCGGGTAATGGTTCCACCAAGCTTCGACGAAACTCTTCAAAAGAAAGAACAGCAAAAGAGTGCTTACGAAGTAGATCTGAACGGTCACGAATTACCAGAATGGATGGCGCCGCTAAGTAACCATGTCGATAATCTGACAATTCTTCAGGGTTTGTCGGGTAAAATGTGTACCGTTGGTCACCACTCATGGTCCTCTTCTTTGGGGGTTTATAAAGCGAATGAACGCGTGAGCTCTATTAAATGGGCAACCGTGGACTTTGAATTAGCAAAGCTATTTCCCTCTCCGGTAGAACACCTTGAGCTGGCCTGTTTCCCCTTGGGTGGTGGCAACGCGCGTGGAAGCTTGGATGGCATCGCAACTGGTTTTTCTGCGCGTGGCCCTCAACAACCTAACTATGCTTTTGGTTCTCCACGCATTGCAATGGAAGAGTTGTTTAAGTCCGTATCAAAGGATCAGGCAACTCAGGTACAGTATCAACTTGATCGCATGGTTTTGGAATTTGCTGCTCGAAATGAAGGTGCTACCGCCAGGACTCTGGTGAACGCAGAGAAGAATAAAATACAAAACTACGCAAATTCGATCGAAGCAATTCGAGAACGCAGCCGCAAAGTCGATGCCATGGCTGAGACTATTCGCAAACATGTTCCACAACTCGATCCAAAGTACCTTGAGGCTGATATTAGTACATTTGACCGACAAATCGGTCACGCCGAAGTGCTTCTGGGAGCTCTGATTTCGGGTCTGACCAATGTCGTTGCATTTACTGTCGATGAATTGGGACATGCCTATACAGGTATTACCGGGATCGAAGGTGCCACTGTGAATATGCATGATGTGGGGCATGGCAAAACAATCGCCGGTGTCGAAGCTGCCGAGATTCGAAAGCGTTGTCGTACTCATCACATGAAACTCGTCGATACCATCGTTCAGCGATTAAAGAGTGTTCCTGAAGGTGATGGAACAATGTTTGATAATACCATGCTGCTCTACTTCCCTGATGGTGGAGAGACTCATCACAGCCACGGTTACGAATTCCCATTCGTGATTTTGGCTGGTGATAACACCAGACTAAATATTGGCCGGCGTTATATCCGTTTGCCGAATTATGGTGATGCCGGTCACAAAACGTTAGGAAATTTCTATACGACGCTATTAAATGCCTACGGTAATCCGATCGAGCACTACGGTGCATTGGATGTAGGCCTGAATGCCTACGGTATCGATCAAACCGGTCCCATGACAAAACTAATGGGATAGAATTGAGCACCTCTAACTCAAACGGCTGAATGTTCTTATTGTTTCTAACTTGATCGCTTGTTTTAACGGGATGGTTTTTTTTAAGAACCAGCGGTGTTACTAAAACCACAAGAACAAAATGCAGCCCGTGGGGCATATTTGATTCTATAATGAGATGCATCCTTCTGTATGTGAACTCATTTCATTAAGAATCTAAAGTAATGCGTATCCTTCTAACTCTCTTACTACTGCTCACCTCGGCTAACTGTTTTGCAGACCCTATTAAGGTCGCAGTGTTTGACGGGGAAGGCGTTGGTAAAAGTTGTACAAACTTAATCACTGCCCTCACCAAATCTGGAAATACTGATTTCAAACTTACACGTATCACAACACCGGAGATTTTAGATGGCGGGTTATCGCAAGTCGACGTTTTAATTCATTCGGGTGGAAGTGGTAGTAAACAGGGCAATGATCTTGGCGAGGAAGGCCGCAAGATAGTCCGTCAATATATCGATCAGGGGGGTGGTTTTTTGGGGGTCTGTGCCGGGGCTTATCTTGCAACCAACGACTATAGTTGGTCGCTTAACCTTATCGATGCCAAAGTACTCGACCGAAAACACTGGGCACGTGGTATGGGGACTGTGCAATTGGAACTCTCACCTTCCGGACAGAAGTTATTTCAGACTGCGGAATCGACTCTGGACATCTATTACGGTCAGGGACCATTGCTTGCCCGAAGAGAATGGGATGACCCTAAAACTCCCGATTATGAAAGTCTTGCGATTTATGCTTCGGAGATTGCTAAGAATGGTGCGCCCAGTGGCATCATGAAGGGAACCTCTGCCGCTGTTCGTTGCAAGTACGGAAAAGGGAAGGTGTTTTGCTTTAGCGCTCATCCCGAACTTACTGACGGACTGCAACACTTAATCCCCACGGTGGTGAACTGGTTAGCTGACGATAAAACAAAATAACATGAAAGTGAATCTCTCCATATGAAGCCTTATTGCTTGTTCTTTTTCTTACTTACAATCTGCCCGCTGCAGGCAGGGGAAGGGACATCTCTGGCCGGAACGAAACCCAACATTATTCTTGTACTAACCGACGATCAGGGGATGGGTGATTTGTCCTGTATGGGAAACGACGTCCTGAACACGCCAAACCTCGACAAATTTCATTCCATGGCAACACGTTTCACTGATTTCCATGTAAGTCCCACCTGTGCACCAACCAGGGCTGCTATTTTCAGTGGACGCCATGAATTTCGTAATGGAGTCACACATACCGTTAAAGAACGTGAAAGAATGGCGCTTTCAACAACTACTTTCCCTCAACTGTTACAAACTGCGGGATATGAAACCGGTATCTTTGGTAAGTGGCATCTGGGAGACGAGGACGCATACCAACCGTACAATCGCGGGTTTAGCGAAACATTCATTCACGGAGCAGGAGGTATCGGACAATCCTATCCGGGTAGTTGTGCAGATTTCCCTCCTAACCGTATCGCGGAAAATATGTACTTTGACAATGTCATCCTGCACAATGATACCATCGTCAAGACCAAAGGATTCTGTACGGATGTCTTTTTTCACTCCGCTCTTGGATGGATAAAGAAACAGCACAAATCGAAAACGCCGTACTTCGCCTACATTACGTTGAATGCCCCTCATGATCCCTATGTCGCACCAGAAAAATATACTAGGCGATTTGCCGAGGCGGGTTGGGATAAACTGACTCAGGGGCGATACGGGATGATTGAAAACATTGATGATAATTTTGGACTACTGATGTCCAAACTAAACGAATGGAACGCCTGGGAGAACACACTTGTCATCTTCATGACAGACAATGGACAAGCTAGACGAAGTGGAACACTCAACGGACAAAAAACCACGATTTTTAGTGCCGGGTTTAAAACCGGTAAAGGTTCCACTTACGAAGGCGGAACCCACGTGCCGTCATTTTGGTACTGGAAAGATAAACTTAATTCCGGTGTCGATATTCCGGTACTCACTGCACACATCGATCTATATAAGACTTTCTGTGAACTAGCCGGAGTAACAATACCTGACAACATCCAGACAATCGACGGACGGACGCTGGTGCCCCTACTGAAAGATCCTCAGGCAAAATGGGAAGATCGTCAGTTATTTTTCCATCAGGGCCGCTGGGAAAAAGGAGCGAATCCTAACGACAGCAAGTTTGCCCCTCATGCGGTACGAACCACGCGTTGGCGTTTTGTTAAAAATACTGAGTTATACGACATTTCAAAGGATCCATATGAAACTACCAATGTCTTTGATCAACATCCGGAGGTTGTGGCCAAACTAAGAAAGGCCTACGACCGCTGGTGGGAAGAAACACTCCCACTTATGGTCAATGAAAACGTCCCTTATGCTCCGAAACAACCACAGGCCGTGCGGTATGAAAAGCAACTCAAAACCCGAGGGATTCCGAATTGGACACCGCCCAAGCTGTAACTTAGATCATCCATTATCTAATTTTCATCCATTCCCAACTCGTTTAGCGGAGCGTGTAAACGTATCGCTGCCGCATGACGATTTCCAGGTTGCTGATTAGCAAACGTTACTAAAGGGTCATCGTGAGGTCCATTACTCCAAAAGCCGTTTCCGCTTTCCGTCACACCCAAGCGAAAACGTTCTTTCCCCTGCCCAAAAATACGAAACATCGACATAATCTGATCTCTCTCTAAATTGCGACCAACCTGGATCGCACCATTCGGGTCAAATGGTGTATCGCCAAAAGCATCAGCGCGACCCACACGTAGCATACCGGTCGTCCAAACATCATCAGCAACCGTAAGTCTGGCGGGTGGATTAGTGGCTGGAGTTGGATCTATTTGCACTCGATCACGATCATCTATGGTAATAGCTGTAGAATTATAGTTCGCACCGTAGATCCCCAAACGTCCCCGGTCGTCCACTCGTAAACCACCCGCATGCTTTCCATTGAGTTTGATCACGATTGCGGTTCCTGGCTTTTCAAGATCAATTTCAATCGGCTGATCCCGCTTTTCAATGTTGGATAAACCACAAATGAGAACCGCAATAAACGACAATGCCCCAGACGTAATTCCTGATTTCATCTACTTACTCACAAAAAAATAACTATTCTTCACTCGGGACAACCGGTGTATGACTTGGAAGTTGAGCCTTGAAATCTCCCAGACTTGACCAAATCAACGGACGGCCAAGATCGACTTCTGATACCACGACTTCACCGAATTCCTGAGCTTGGGAGAGGACTTTACCATCACGGCCATAAACTCCCGTGATCATCCAATCTAAGTCCACACCGCAGTAGGTGCTACTAACAACAAAGACATGATTCTCGCAAGCTCTGGCAGCCCCCAACAACGGGTTGCACCCCCAGACTGGCCAACAGATAACTTCAGCTCCGTTCTGGCTAAGCTTACGGGCAACCTCCGGAAAAAACCCGTCATAACAAATCATCATTCCGACTTTGCCAAACGATGTTTCAAACACCGGGTATTCGATGCCTGGCGTAATACCACCTTCGATTTCACCTCGAGGGAGTGTAACCTTTCGGTACTTACCGACAAAGCCTTCCGGGCCTACTAAGGCAGCCGTATTAAAAACCAGTCGTCCCTCGCGTTCAAGCAAACCGGCACAGATATACAAGTCGTATTTTTTAGCCAGAGTTTCAAAGTACTCAGTGGACTCACCAGGAATCGCCTCTGCACATTCGTGATATTTCAAACTGCGACCATAGTAAGTAAGACATTCAGGTAAAACAACAATATTTGCTCCCTGTTTGGCTGCCTTGGAGATCAAGGGTTCAAATAGCTTACACTTTTCAAGATTAGAGTCACCACCGACTGGTCTGAAATGTACAGTCGCCAGTTTTACTTTTCGAGGAAGCGGAGCTTTTGTCTGACTAATATTAACCTGAGCCCACTCAACTTTCCCACGAGCTTCCCAGCGATAAGACAACTCAATAATCCCTTGAGTTGCGGCTGAGGGGACTAGATAGGTACCTTTTATTAAGCTCCAACCATTCTCAAGTTCATCCACGATCGCTGGAAATTCCGGTTCAGCACGAGGTTGCGTTCCTCGAGCATAGCTAGCATCAGAAACAAAGTCGTGTTTCACGCGGTTCCCGTCAGCATCGCGCCAGAGCACACGTGTTACCGCCGTTCGCCTGCCAAGCTTTAAGTTCTTAGTACGCTGTAAAGCGGTGAATTCGTAGTATTTACCACCGTCTACTGGAAACGATTTCTCAAACCAGCCAAAAGACCCTGACCGATGATCGGTGGAAATACTAAAGCTACCAAGGCCATCCGGACCTCCCCGTAAATTGTATTCAAAGTCCGGTGCAATCTCTTCCCGAGGAGATACCGCAGTCCAGCCAGCAGGCCCTCGTTCGATTTTATGAATCTTCGTTTTTGCGGTACCTTTACCGAAATGAACCTGGCCGTACGAAATATCCTGAGCTGTAACAAAAGAGCATATTATTCCCAGCAAAACAAATAATCTGAGGGGCAAGCTTTTCATTTCATTTCTCCCTTTTAAGCTGCCTTGGTTCATCTCAACAAATCAGGCCAGCAGATCACAGATATCCTTCACAAATCAGGGGATTTGTGAACGCGAAGTATTTGTTGAAATTCTACCGAATCCTCGGATTAATAGGCGGTATTATCTTCTCAATTCGATTAGAATAAAATTTATCTGATTCATACGGTTCGAAGGGAGAGTATTCTTCGGGGTAGTGAAATCAGTTAACACTTTTTTAAACGATATAGAGTAGAGATAGAGATGCCACAGGGCAAAATCAAACGACTAGTAGCTGACCGGGGATTTGGATTCATTGAAACCGATGGAAACGATGACCTCTTCTTTCACCTAAGTTCTTTAGTAGATGACCTTAACTTCGAAGAACTCGCTGAAGGTGACGTACTTGAATATGAAGTTGGCGAAACGCCTAAAGGTAAACGAGCGGAAAACGTTCGACGACCTTAAGTAGGCCGAGACCAAAATCAAAGTGATTAGCTCCACCAGAAATCGGTGGTGGCTCTTTGCTAGCTGAACTGCAGGATGAATTTTATGCCAGTCCACACTTTGTGCTGCGCACTAAAGACTGCTTGTGCTTTTACTTCTCGTGCGGATGATAACCGCGATGAGGAATTAGTACGAAGCTAGGCCTGTTGATAAATCCGGGTGAATGCTAAAAAGTGTGTTAAGGCGGGTGATGGCAAAGATCTTCTCGATCTCGGGAGTCACGGCTACCAATCGCAACTCGCTACCAACTCCCTTCACTTTCTTGTGAAGCATGATGAACCGATTTAAGGCCGCGCTGGATAGAAAATGCACGTTCGACATATCCAGAAGAATCTTCTCTACACCTGAATCGACGACCTGAAACAACTCGTCACCCATCTGTATGATGTCACCATCATCGAGAAACTTTGGTTGTGAAAACGCAACAACAGTTACATCGCCGTTCTGAGATAAGCTGATCTTTTCCATAATCTTCATCTACCCAAACTGAGGTGTATTCCGACTCTTCAACATAAAGCACCAGCCCTCACAAGCTGATAAAATATCAGAGCTCCTATAGAACTCTAACACTAATTCATCAGCTGTTACCCTTTTATAAGAAAAATCTCATGAAAAGATCCCTTTGCCTCCTCCTATTGTTGTTCATGAGTCCTTCTCAGGCTGCTGACTTTTCATTGTCAACCTTTTCAGCCGATGTCACAATTCCGTTAGGTCACCGATGCATGGGGGTCCTTCCTACTAAAAGTAAGCGTATTGCGGATCCATTATTTGCTCACGGTTTTGTATTGCAAGGAGGTCCCCAACCTGTCGTTCTTTGTGCGTTGGATTGGTGCGAAGTACGTAATGGTGCCTTTGAACAATGGCGCCATGCATTGGCCAAAGCAGCCGGGACCTCTCCGCAATATGTTTTGGTCACGGCCTTACATCAACACGATGCGCCCGTTGTTGACCTCGACGCGCAAAACCTGCTTGATAAAGTTGGCTTGCATAACGAACTTTACCAGGTCAACTGGCACGATGAGACACTTGCTCGTGTTAGTCAGGCCGTGAAGGATAGCCTCGAACTAGCCTCGCCGGTAACACACTATGGTACCAGTGAGGTAAAGGTGGAGAATATTGCCAGTAATCGACGAGTCGTATTAGGAAACGGAAATGTTACCTATAGTCGTGGGAGCCGGAGTGGCGGAAATGAGTACATGGCCAAGGCCCCTGAAGGGGATATCGACCCCATGCTCAAAACCATCACGTTTTTTAATCATGACAAAGCACTCCTGCAATTACACCACTATGCAACGCACCCAATGAGCTACTACGGTCAGGGAGTCGTTTCAGCAGATTTTGTCGGTTTAGCGAGAGCACGCTTGCAACGTGAAAACCAGTCTATCAGGCAGATCTTCGTCCCCGGCTGTGGTGGTGATGTCACCGCCGGCAAATACAATAATGGCTCAGAAGATCATCGACAGGAACTCATTGAACGGTTGTACAATGCCATGTCCATAGCCTCCCGGAACACTCAGAAGTATGAGCTAAAAACGGTTACATTTCGCATTGCTCCACTCTCGCTTCCATTTCATCCTGGTGAACATTTAACCCAAGAAAAACTTTCGGCAGATTTAGATAATCCTGAGTTAACTACTGAGAAACGGATTCTTGCAGCCATGGGTCTTGCTAGTCGGAATCGAGTCGAGGCTGATAAGCCGCTGGACTTTCCCTGTGTGGATCTAGGAAACGCTCAAATTGCATTATTTCCCGGAGAGACTTTCATTGGTTACCAATTAATCACTCAGGAATATGCGGGAGACAACTTTGTAATGTGCGTTGCATACGGCGATGCTTGGACTGGTTATCTCCCAACTGATGCAACCTTCAACGAAAATTTCAGCGACTCATGGCTGTGGGTTGGCAAGGGAAGTGAAAAGCAAATTCGAGAAGCCATAAAGAAGGTCATTCGCAACTAGTGGACATCGCTAACAAACCCAATCCACGCTGGAAACTACTTCAACAAGTCTGGGCAGTATTCGCACTGGCTCTGTTTATCGTCACTTTTCGGTTGTGGCTGCCCGATAGTGACTTTCCTGCGATTCCATTATTCTCCTCTTTTACATCACCTGGCTTCCAGTCGGTATGGACTCACTATCCGCTGTTAGCACTTTGCGGACTCTCGCTACTCGCTTCATTGATAAAACCTAGTCCACGAAACTGGTTAATGATCCTCGGTNCGCTAGTGCTGATGTTTTTATTTAATCAACATCATCTACAACCCTGGGCCTTTCACTTAGCCCTAGGAGCGATCGTCTTTGCCACTTGCTCTGCAAATNCAGGAGNTCGTTTACTGAGGTNGCTTTGNATCAGNATCTATGTCTTTTCNGCNGTNGGTAAATTTGACTANCAGTTCATGCATACAGTGGGCCAACAATTCCTNAATGCGACTGTAGGGCTCATTGGTCATAATACCGANGCGTTGTCGCCGGAACTTAGTGCCAAGCTGACTTTANTTTTCCCCGCATTTGAATTGCTGGTCGCAGTCCTGCTAAGTTTTACCAAAACCCGTAGGATTGGGATCATCGCTGCGATTATCCTGCATACAAATATCATCCTCATCCTTAGTCCGTTGGGACTCGGACATAAACCTGGGGTCCTCATATGGAATGGGTTGTTCATTGCTCTCATTCCAATCTTGTTCGCAATCCCATCTCAGCTTCCTGAGATGAGTGAAGCGTCATTAGGGAGACGGATCGCCCGGTGGACTATCATCGCAGCGTCTCTACTTCCCGTTTTAGAACCTCACGGTAAATACGATCACTGGCTGGCTTGGGGACTTTACTCGCCGCGCACAAGCCGGGCAGAGATTAATATTCACTTGTACAAAATAAAAGAACTCCCGGAACTAGAGCCCTACCTGTTACCACATTCTGGAGATATACCATTTCGTGAGTTAGACATTCGCAAATGGTCTCTGGCAGAACTCAATGTACCAATCTATCCGCAAGATCGATTCCAATTAGCCGTGGCCAGATATCTCGCTCATTCCTACAATCTTGAAAGCGGTATCGAGGTACATTTGATGGGAATTGCTGACCGATTTACCGGGCGGCGAGAAGTTGAAATTCTTCGTGGCGCACATGAAATTGACATGCGTTGCCAAAAATTCCTTTTCTCGACCGACTATGTCATGCAGTGAGCAGCGAGCTACTTTCTAAAGGCCGGATGCTCGGGATTAGCACCACTGATGATATAAGCTATCAAATCCAGAATTTCTTCCTTAGTCATTGTATTCAGCAAGCCTTCGGGCATGATCGAAACTTTAGACTCATCCTGCTCATCAATATCTTCCTTTGCGATTTCAACAACACCACCATCTTCCTTGAGTGGATTATCCGAAAGCTTAATTACTTTGTCATTCTGTTCGACAATCACACCTGAGTACAACTTCCCTTCCAGTGTCGCAATGATCTGGGTACGGTACTTCTCTTCGATTACCTTGGAAGGCTCTGTCAGGGACTCAATAATCTTCGCAACATCGGTCTTCTGCTCCGCCAATTTCTCTTGCAGGCCAAACATATCAGGAGCAAGTTTGCCACCCGTCCCCTTCATCGCATGACAAGCGACACAAGATACCTGAGTGAATAATTGACGGCCGTTCTGGAAGTCTCGACCTGATTCCAAATCGTTGATCGCGTTCAAAATATCCTGAGTGGACCACTTACGGACGAATTGTCGCTGCGGTATATCTCCATGAGCAATAGCCGGAGCCGTCGGCTGCAGCGGGATATCGCTAATATCCGCTACCACGTGCATCGTCCCATACATGGTTCGCCAGTGCCCGGGGAAGGTACATACATAGGCGTAATCACCGACTTCCGTCGGAGCTGTAATCTGCAATCGTTGTTGTTCGCCGGCTTGAAGCATGCCTGTTGAGAACAACACCTTTGGACTGTCTGGCACAAACTGCTTCGCCAGACCTTCAGGAGTCGAGCCCAACTTCTCTGCCAAAATACCAACCTCTTCACGCGCTCCGGGGATCGTTACTAACAAATTATGAGGCATGATATCCACATTTTGGAAAACGATTTCCACCGGTTTACCGGCCTGCACGTAAATGTGAGGTCGATCATAAATCATGCGATGTGGCACAGGACGAATAACAATCACGTCCACCGCCAAATCAGCCAACTTACGACGAATCGAAATCGCAGCTTCCTTGCCTAACTGACCAGATAGATCTTTCCCCAGCTGAATCGCATCCATCACTGCGGTCTCCGTACGACTTTTCGCCGGAACCGATTCGATATAGGCGATCAGTTGGTCTAACAGTTTTGCAACCTCGGCTTTTGGTAACTGAGTACCATCCAGACGTCCGATCGATGTAATCGTGGAGTTGCGAACCGCCGCCTCTGAAACTAATGGGGCCAACACTGAAAATATTTCCTGGTCATGTCCGGCAATATAACTCACGGCATTCACTGCGGAGCGAGTCAGCTGAATCTTCGGATTCGCTCCATTTGCATTTACGGCCACGCTTGGATTCGGAGCTTTATTGCCTGCCAGCTTGAAAACCGGCTTACGATTACCATCCAGGATCACCACCGTAAATCCATCTAGTCGGCTAACATACTCGGAATTGTTTTCCGTTCGATTCCAGAGAATGACACTGTCGATCGGAAACTCCTGACCGAGATCTACCTCCCAAAACGGATTATTTTGGGAGGTGGTATGCGTCTGGGTATTACTCGAATACGCACCATTGGTATTCCCGTCTACCGCGCGAATGGCTACTCCACCAAAGTCCGTGGAAGACTGAGAAGCTTTCTTCTTCAGGGCAACATTCTTTCCTTCACTCATAACCTGAACTTCAGCCAATGTGAGGACCCGCTGTTTCCCAGGCAACTCAATTCGAACATATCGACCTGCGGCACCTTTCGCATCACCAAGTTGCTGTGCCAAAGGAGCTGGCAATCCAGAGACCGAAGCCAGAACTCGTGTATAAAGAGACTCACGAACTTCATCACTAGCAATTAATGGGATGGAGTCGAGTACCGTTCGGAAGCGAGCGGCATTGCCAAGGGACTGTTTCCAAACCTGTTCTGCCGAACCATCGGCTGCGATCAAAGCAGCTGTCGCCAGACGACGTGTCACGGCACGCTTGCCTGCCCGATGCAACTGAGCGATCTCTGCCCGCTTCATCTTGAGCATCGCAGGCTCTGTCATACGAAACATATGCACGTATTCGCTTAAAACCTGTTCAGCATTGTCATCTGTCGAAATATCTAAATTTCGAACCGTGCTCACTAACTCAGCAACCATATCTGTCTGGTTGATCTTGGCAATTCCCATTAAAGCTTCATGACGATACTGATGCACAATACCCGGCCGATTCAAAATCGCTTTATAGACTGGCTCACTGCGAGTCATATTGATGAGGTCAGTCGTTGCTACACGATCAATAATGTACTCAATGGCTTTCGCATTACCCGCCGCAAACTCTTTACCTGAGCCGACAGCCTCTTTCCAAACCGGCTCCAAACGACGCGTCGCATGACGCAATGTGAAGTCAACGTAATAATCCAATTCATGATTCAAAGCCAACAGGGCAATTTCAGCGGCTTCACTTTCATCAAAATAACTGCAGGCTCGAATGGCTTCCAAACGTACGCGGGAATGTTCATCCTCAACGGCTGTTCGCAGCATATCAAAGACCCCCGGAACCTTATGACGCCAGTAACTGATCACACGAATTGCGGCTGCTCGAGCATTATAATCCGGGGAAGAAGCAACTTGCTTCAACAGTGACAAACCAACACCGTCAGAGACATTATGATGCTGACAAACCCAGAGTGCTTCCAGCAGCAAATGTTCATACTGAGCATCTTCTTTATCCAAACCTGCGGTCCATTTCTCAACAGCGGTAGCCACCTCATCTGTCGGAAATTCACGCAACTTCAAACGAACTCGGTAACGGGTTCGATCTTCGAACGTACGCAACATTTCCAACAAGTCTGTGATTCCTTTCCCTTCAATCTCGGGCTTGGCAAGCAGTGGCCGTGAAGGGTAGGTTATACGCCATATACGGCCATGAGAGTGGTCTCGATTAGGGTCACGCAAACTGTGTTGCATATGTCCCACCAATGGATTAAACCAGTCGACTATATACAAAGCACCATCCGGACCAAACTGGATATCCACAGGTCGGAAGTTGCGATCAGAAGAATACAAAATGGGCTCAATCTCAGTCGCTTCATAGCCTGAACCAGCTTCTTTCACTGTGTGCTGAAGAATTCCCTGAAATCCAATCACGTTGTTTAACAGGAAGTTACCTTGAGCTTCCGGGGGAAAGTGACGACTCGACACAAATTCACAACCCGAAGTTGGGCGTACACGCTTCTTGAGAAATTGATTCATTTTTTCCGTGTATTGGAACTTGAAGGGCCCAAAATCATCCTGACCATAGTATTCAGGTGCTCGAATGGAAAACGGTGCTGCAAAATAGTTTGCACCTCCTGAAGCATCGGCGACGAAGTTCTGCCCCCATTTGTTAAACGCATGCCCCCATGGGTTAGCAAAGTTGTAGTGCACGTGGGTATTAAACTCCTGATTCGTGGGATCAAAACGGTAAACACCACCATGAGCATTACGAACTGTTCCACGCGGTGTCTCTACCTGCGTCACATGAAAAGTGCCTTCGTGCATATAGATTCCGCCGCCAGGACCCCAGGTAAACGCACCTATCGCATGGTGTGAATCACCAGAATCAAACCCACCAAGTAGGATTTTCTTGAGGTCTGCTTTACCATCCCCATCTGTGTCTTTAAGGAATACAAGATTTGGCTCCTGAGCAACGTAGGCGCCACCATCCCCCAACTCAAAACCAGTTGGCAAGTGTAGACCATCGGCAAATGTCTCCATCTTATCGGCTTTACCGTCATCATCTTCATCGATGAAAACCAACAACTTATCATTTGGTTTATGGGGAGGCAGATACTGCGGATAGCTAGGCATTGTGGCAACCCACAACCGCCCCTGCGTATCAAAGGTAAACTGAACAGGATTCTTCAGTTCAGGAAAATCAACTTCGCTGGCAAACAGATTAATCTCATATCCTTCAGCAATCGTAAAGTGCTTTTTAGCATCTTCGGGTGGAAGAATATTCACTGGTGTGTTGAAGTTTGTTGGGACATCGTAGAGTTTTCTAGTTTCCGAATAATCATATTCAGCAGGAACATCACGACCGTTAGCAATAGCCCAAATTCGCTGATCCACCGCGGTAGCCATTTCATCCAGTTTGGCTCGCTCATTTTCAATCACATAAGCATCAGTATAAGGTGGATTACCATGATCTCGACGAGACCGTCCACCATAGATGTAATAACCGTTTACAGCTCGATAGTTGTGGAAATAGTTAAAGTTCTTCTCTTGAATTTCAGGCAACAAAGCTTCCGCTATCTCATTCCATTTTGAATCGATACCAAACAAAGCTGTCATGAAGTGAGGTGCAAATCGCTTGTAACCGTCATCACTTAGGTGAACACCATTAAAGGTGTAAGGCTGGTCACTAGCCGCATAGAGTTTCTGTGACAAACTAAAAGAATCAATGAAGGGCACATCATGCTGCTTGGCAACTGCCTCCATAGCAGCCGCGTAAAGTGCCAGAGCGGTGTTTTGCACTTCGCCCTTTGGCAGATTCACATCGCCAGTATTTTCAAATGCCAAGGGTGAGATCAGAACAACGCGCGCTTTACTTTTACCGCTATAGTTCTGCTCCAGCGTATGAGACAGAAACTGGTCCAGTTCCTGAGTGAAGTTAGCCAATCCCGCTTCACCACGGAAGGATTCACTAAATCCAAAGAAGGCAAAAATCACATCCGCTTTTGCTCTAGTCAGATGTTCATCAGGAGTACCGAAGTCCAGAGAGCGAGGACGAAATCGCACTTCGTCACCATTAAACCCCTGGTTCCTTACTGACAGATTCATCGCTTTGAACTGAGACTGCAGCAATGCTTCCCAATAGCCGAAGTATTGAAATCGCTCAGCAGTATTGCTGCCAATGAAAACAATTCGATCACCCTTTTGTAGATCCACTTGCGCTAAAAGCGTCGGGATAAATACAAAAATCGTCAAAACGAAACAGAGTAAAGAAGACAGTCGCCTCATCATTTTTTGCCTTATTGGGGATAGTTATTTACTAACCGATTGATTCAGTTGATAAGATTCAGGAATAGAACACAATCTGAACCATTTAATGTAGTTATAAGAAGGGTGAGCTACTAGTCTCTAATAGCCCGGAGAACGTTGGGCTATCGTAATTCATCCAGCGTCTTTAACGCACAATTCACATGAATCGCAGAACCATACGGCAAGGCATCTTCATCCACTTTAAACATTGGATGATGGACGCTATAAGTTGCACCAATATCGGGATTGCCAACACCCAGAAATGCAAAACATCCGGGAACTCGCTGGGTGTAATAGGCAAAGTCTTCGCCACCCATGACCGGTGGCATTTCCATCACCTTGCCTGTACCAAGTACTTCTTCCATCGCAGACTTGCCTGCATCCCAACTCTGTTCATCATTCAAAGTAGGTGGGTAATCGTTTCCAGGAAAACTAACTTCCACTTCACACTGATTAGCCTGAGCAATACCCTCTGCCACCGCTTTCACTCGTGATTGCAAATGTCGCAAACCGTCAAGCGTCAAGGAGCGAATTGTTCCCTGCAGTTCCATCGACGGAGGAATCACATTATACGCACCGCCACCGTGCATCATCGTAATACTGATCACTCCGGATTCCAACGGATCTAACTCACGGGAAATGATCGTCTGCAGTTCGACGACGATTTTGGCGGCTGTGGCTACCGGATCAACCGCTTTGTGAGGCATTGCTGCATGGCCACCTTTACCGTGTACAACAATCTTCAAGGAGCCGGCAGCGGCCATCAGTGTCCCTGCTCGTGCAGCCAACATCCCCGTTGGCAAATCGGCGCTGACGTGAAGACCATAAATTCTCTGAACATCAGGATTCTCCAGGACACCTTCATCACTCATTTTTTCACCGCCTGCACCTCCTTCTTCCGCAGGCTGAAAAATCAACTTCACCGTTCCCCTAATAAGGCCTTCATTTTCTTTCAAAAGACGAGCTGCTCCAAGAAGCATTGCTGTATGACAATCATGTCCACAAGCATGCATTTTGCCATCAATCTCACTCTTAAACTCGATATCAGCCTCTTCGTGAATTGGCAATGCGTCCATATCAGCCCGCAATGCTACACAAGGACCATCCCCGTTTCCGATCGTCCCCAGTACACCTGTAATGGCGAGATCCTTTTGGTATTCAACCCCCAATTCATCAAGAGTTAGCTGGACCAACTTACTGGTTTCATATTCCTCGTACATCAATTCGGGATGCTGATGTAGTTTTCGGCGTAAACCTACAATCCATGGTTGAATTGCTTTTGCGTTAGATAAGATTTGCTCAGCGTCCATCAATAAACCTTATGAAATATGTTCTCTTGGGCTCGTCAGGGCATGTACCAATTTTTGTAACCAATGTGCCGCCGGAGCCCCATCCAGTACCTGATGATCAAACGTCAAACTCAGCGACATGGTCTGCCCGGCAATAACCTCACCCGCTTCGACCAGAGGCTCAGCAACAATACGTCCAATCCCGAGAATCCCCGACTGCGGTAGGTTGATAACCGGAGTAAAATGGTCGACCCCGAACGTACCCAAACTGGAAACTGTAAATGTCCCACCAGTCAGTTGGTCTTCTCCCAAGCGTCCGGCACGTGCATCTTCGATCAATTCTGTCGAATATTCAGCAACATCATCTAACATCAGTTTATCAACCTGATTAATAACTGGCGCTAGGAGACCGTTATCAGTAGCAACGGCAAACGCAATATTTATCTGGTCATAAACATAAACACCCTCAGCTGTCCAACAAGCATTCAGCTCCGGGCATTCACGCAACAGATTGGCAGCAAGCTTGATGATGATATCGTTATAGGATGGCGTCATACCAGAGCTCTTGAGACTATCTCGATACGCGATTAACCCTTTCGCATTAAACTTCGTGTGCAGCGTAACGGGAACCGTCTGTTGAGCACTAGCCTGCATCCGTTGCGCCGTAATACGACGAACATTGGTCAGTGGCTTTAAAGTCCCGGACTGAGTGGGAGCGATAACCGCAGAAGAGGCCGTCCCCGCGGGTTTTACAACTCCGTTTTCCGCAGCGGCTACTATGTCTCGCTCCCGAATTCGACCGTTTCGACCTGTCCCGGAGACTCCGTCCAAGCGTATGCCGAGTTCCTTAGCTTTCCGCCTAGCACGTGGTGAAGCAATATTACGTCGCCCGGCTCTATTTATTGAGGACTTTTCACTTTTATCAAGCTGAGGGGGTGTCACGTTCGGCTCATCCAGAACAGATGATACCGGTGCGTCCGCTGGCTTGTACTCGGGAGGGGTCTCACCTTCTTCCAGCAAAAATCCCAGCACTTGGCTAACCAACACAGTATCACCAGCCCGAGGAGATTCCGCAGGAATATACAAGAGCCCGGCATCAAAGGACTCCACTTCCTGAGCCGCTTTTTCGCCTTCCAGAACGAACAGCATGTCACCCGCATTGACTTGTTCACCATCAGCTTTAAGCCACTCAACGAAAGTTCCTTCGTCCATGGACCAGCCGAGCCGGGGTACTACGATTTCGGTTGCCATCTATCGATACCTCTCTACTCTGCCAACAATTCGCGAATCGCCGCGAGAACTGAATCAACATTAGGCACAACAGCTTCTTCAAGAGTTGGCGCATAAGGGGTGGGTGTAAATGCTCCACTTAATCGTTTGATGGGAGCATCCAGGTCATCGAAGCCATCATCCGCAATCGAGGCCGCAATTTCGGAAGCAATGCTGCACGGCTGAAACGCTTCATCTACCACCAACAAACGGCCCGTCTTCGCCACCGATTCACAAATAGTTTCTGTATCCAACGGTGAGACAGTTCGCGGATCCACGACCTCGACTGAAATCCCTTCACCCGCCAATTGCTCAGCCGCTGCCAAAGCATGGTGGACCATCAAGGCAACAGCCACTACCGTGACATCTGTGCCCTCGCGATGGATTCTCGCCTTACCAAATGGAATTTCATATTGTCCTTCCGGAACAGGCCCTTTGATTGCCATCAATTCCCGATGTTCCAGAAAGAGAACCGGGTCCGTCGAGTGTAAAGCATGGTTGAACAATCCTTTGGCATCGTATGGTGTCGCAGGCGTCACAACTCGCAGACCGGGGATGTGAGTATAAATTGAATGATAAATGCCTGAGTGATGCGTTGCCGCGGAGTGTCCAATGCCGCCACAGCCACGAAGCAACACGGGCATTTTGATTCGCCCACTGCTCATATATTGCATCTTGGCAATCTGGTTGATCATTTCTCCGAAGGCATCATTGATAAAGTCAATGAACATGAAATCGATAACCGGACGCGTACCGGTCATCGCGGCTCCACAACTGAGTCCTACAAATCCACGCTCGCAAATTGGTGTATCACAAAGCCGTTCCGGCCCATATTTCTCATAGAGTCCGATGGTCGTCATAAAGTTACCACCTCGTTCACCGATACCTTCGCCCATCACCCAAATATCAGGGTTCTCAGCCATAGCCGCGTCTAAAGCTTCATGCGTCCCACCGACGAAAGTCTGAATTCGATCGCCTGGATCGATATCAACAGCCTCTGTCTTTACTGATTCATCGTAAACATGATCCATCGCGGTATCACCTGATGGATAAGGACTGGCTTCGGCATTCTTATGCGATTCTTCAATCAACGCCTCGACTTCGTTCGCAACGGCCCGCAATTCTTCTTCTGTAGCTAGGCCTTCTTCAACTAACCGTTCAGACAATCTCGCAACAGGACAACGTTGCCTCCATTGGTCAACGTCTTCACGGGTGCGATATGTGAAGTCCCCCATACCTTCTGCATGCGCTCGTGTACGATAGGTTTTACATTCAATTAGAGTTGGGCCTTCACCATTTCGTGCTCGCTCAACTGCCTCGCCGGCGATGCGATAGATTTCCAAAACATCATTTCCATCGACCTCAAATCCGGGCATGCCGTAATTAGAAGCGCGACGCCCAACATCCGGAATTCCACTGGAATATTCAAATGCAACTTCTGTTGCAAACTGGTTGTTTTCACAAACGAAAATACATGGAAGATTCCAAATGCTAGCCATATTCAGACCTTCATGAAATGCTCCGTTATTGACGGCACCGTCACCAAAACAAGCGACCGAGACGTTGTCTTTTTCCTGAATCTTAAATGTGTAACCACCGCCTGTCGCATGCAGGATACAGGGACCAACAATACCGCTAGTCCCCATCATCCCAATCTCTGGCTTAAACAAGTGCATGCTTCCGCCACGGCCACCACTACATCCGCCTTCACGTCCATAAAGTTCGGCAATCAATTCCTGAGGATGTAAACCTTTCGCCAGAGCATGCCCGTGACCACGGTGAGTGCTAAAAACAACATCTTCTAATCGCAGGTGAGCAAAAACACCCGTGGCAATAGCTTCTTCCCCCACATAAGTGTGGCATGCACCGTGGACCAGCCCCTGCTGGTGAGACTTTGCCAGTCGTTCCTCACACTGCCTAATTACCTGCATCATGCGATAGAGCGATAAGCCCGTTTCTTTATTGATTCCAATCGAAGTCGTCGTCATAGGATCTCTTCTACTTTCTATTCAGCAAATGTTTCAGTTCCAACAGAACCACCGGCGTTCATCGCCAGGTTTCCGCCATCCATTGGAATAAGTGTTCCGGTAATCCACGAAGATGCATCCGAAGCTAAAAATACTGCCAAACCTTTAATATCATCTGAGCTGCCAAAACGACCGGATGGAATGCCACTTAGAAATCGTTCTTTGATTCGCGGATCAGCATCTATTCGTTGTTGTAAACCTGGATTAAGAACCTGGGCTGGTAAGACTGAGTTCACCCGGACACCACGGCCACTCCACTCTGTGCTAAGTTCACGAGTCATCTGAACTACAGCTCCCATGGCCATACTGTAGGCAATGTGTCCCCGCCCTAATGCCGTGATACTCGCCAAGGAACCAAGATTAATAATACTGCCGCGACCCTGTTCCAACATGCGTTTACCAGCTTCCTGACAGATACAAAACCGTCCATAGACAATATTCCGCCAGGTCCACTCCACTTCATCGAGCTCGATAACTTCCGGTTTTTTGCGAACCGCTTCCCCCGCAATATTAGCTACAAAATCAATACGACCAAAAGTCTCATCGATCTGAGTAAACATCGCTCGAATAGCTTCGGGCGAGGAAATATCACAAGCTACCGGCAACGCTTTTCGCCCCAGCGCTTCAATCTCCTGAGCCGTCGCTTGGGCCCCTGCTTCATTGATGTCAGCCAACACAATATCTGAGCCTGCCTCGGCTACCGCCAAAGCAACGGCTTTTCCCATTCCGCTGGCAGCACCTGAAACCAGTGACACGCGTCCAGTCAGATCAAACATTGAACTCATCTTATTCTGTTTCCTTAAATTCATGAGACATCCGGGACTTTTGCTTACGGATAAAGCAGAACCAAATCCCGCCCCAGACCGCAAATAATGCAAAGAACCAAAGCACTTCCGGCTTTTGGGCAAACACTAAAGCTGTCATCCCCAAATAGAAAACAGCACATCCAAGTACGCCCAGTGAGTGAATCAGACCCGGACGCAATTCTTTGGGCAGAAAACGGTGGTTATTCAACAAAACCAGGACCGCCGTTAGTCCCAAGCCAAGATTGTTCGTGTTGGCCACGGTGAGCACCATTCCCTTGGCATCGGAGTAATACAAAAATACGGTCTGCATAATAAGTGACCAAACGATATAGGCAATCATAATCCGATAATAGATTTTGCCGACTTGATCGGACTTCATCTTTTCACGGACACCAGATACACCAGACCATATGATATCGGTCCAGCGTCGGCAAACGTCGTCAATAATCGACATTTGGCTGGGAAGTAAAACAAACAAACCGACCAAGACTGTCAATATCCAAAACAGCTGATTGAGTCCATGTAAATCCGGAGCATTTTTAAGGCCATCGGCGGTAATCAGTGCCTGAGCCCAGGCAAGGCCCTCTGTGTCTGAGAAAAATTCCGAGTACTGTGAAAATTCGATGGAAATCAATCCGGGGAGTGCCATCCCCATGAAACAGCCCGGTCCCCAAATCATTAACTGATCCGTGAGGATATACCGCCACCAGCCTTTCCAGCGGGATAGATTGGTTTCATTGATTTCAAACACTTTTCCAATGTGACTCAGCGAAACCCCACGTCCACCGACGACACTTGGAATAGCTCCTACTTGAGAGCCCATCCCCCAACCTTTATCACGCACAAAGTTACTATAGGTGGAGTTACTCAAACCCCCTCCACCGGCGTAGCCGGCAAAGGCACCTAGTACGGCAATGTTGGCCAAAGTGATAAACGGAATTCCATTACCGCTAAGAACTGAAGTAATGACATTATCTACATTGTCGCCGTCCCAGTGTCCATCATCATCGGCATCAATATAAGACAAATGCTTCGAGCTTTTCCCGGATGTTAGGTGGATTGGTAACATTTCCCCGCCTTCCGGACTCCGCATGAACAACTTTCTGGCTCCCGACGCATCCTGCGCATGCGACAACGAATATGAAATCTGGCTCGGCTTATCATTTCCTGAGGACAAGATCAGTTCCGTTAACATTTCATAGTTTTGACCTTCCTGATCGACAGTCACTGAAATTTCTCCATTTTCAGCGGGACGAATCAGCGCATCATATTTGCCATCACCATCACTATCGTAAGTCCGATAAGCCACGCCCTGAGGATGGATGTCACTCATGGCAAACCGGCGTTCTTTCATATCGAGGTGACCATCACCATCCCAGTCTTCCCCATCATCAAGCACACCATTTCCATTAACATCTTCTCCACGTTCAACGGGGACATTGCCAAAGGCAAAAAACCCGGAAAAGACCCGTCCCCAATTATTAGGAGAAACAAAGAAGACACCGACGATCAGGCAGAAGGTCAAAACAACGAATACCTTGAGTGTCATGACCTTTTCGAGTGTGTTATAAATCTTTCCACCAACAAGCACCGGTATGGCAACTAACCCAAAGAGCGCGTAAGAAAGCAACAACAACGTCCCGTTATATTCTTCGCCCGGCACCTCACCTATAAACAATGCCACCACAACAGCTGCTGCGGTTGTGGATAAAGCTGGAATTAGAGCCCCGATATTAAAAAGAGCGAACGTTCCGATCCAGAAACTCGGCCCCGGCTTGTTGCGCATGAACCCTGTAAAGACCGGCTCCCCTGTATACAGTGCATACCGTCCACACTCCATGTTGTAAAAAACTTGACAGATAATCGCAATCGTCGCGATCCACATCAAACTGCCGCCATACTTGGCTGTAATTTCAGGTCCTAACAGCCACTCGCCACCACCAATCTGAATACCACACATCACGATACCCGGACCAATGAAGCCCTTGATATTACTCCACCCAAGACGCTTGGGTGCAGTCAGTTCAGCAACTGACCAGGTTGGGAGAGCCGTTTTGGGCAAGTGAGAGGAATTGGAGTCAGGCATGAAGTTTTCGTTTTCGATGAAAAGGGTTGCGGGAAATTACTGGCGGGAAATTAATGCAGAACGATGGCTCGTCCCGGCCCTCCGTGGCAATCACGGATCTTAATCGCTGCGAAAAGAAAGTATCCTCCCTCAGGAACTTTCTTGACGTTGGAAAGAAACTCCACTCCAACCATTTCGTGACTGCCCAATGCCCAATACGTCATCAATGCACGTTTAGCGTCGACGCCACCAAGATTTGGAGCATCCGTAGCGACACAGCGAATTCCACGACTTTTGAGATAAACGATCGTGTCCGGCCCGGGAGCAGGCCAACCTTCAGCATCGCCTTTGAGTGGGTCTGCCCACAATGCCGTATCTGCTGGCTCTGGCTTGAAATACTTATCGACATGCCCTGTTTCGAAAATCACCACGTCACCCTTTACTAATGCACCTTGCTTGGCTTCAAATTCTTTGATGTGCGCAACTGTGATCTCAGGAGACAAAGGCCAGCTTTTCTTTGTTGTCGACCCAACAAGTTTTCGCACGTTGATGACTCGAGCTTCACCACATGTCCAGTCCAGCGGCACTTTTTCAGTTGTCACGTCGCTGAAGCCGCGTTTCCCGTAGGTTTTTTCATACTCTTCCAACCAACCACGGATCTCAGGAGAATACTGTACTTTAGATCCCGGTGTTGGTAATGCATAAGAAGGAGGTACGAGGTTGGTTCCTGCCATACTGTCCATCATGTGAGTATGGTGCCACATATCGAGATATTCAGAATACAAAAAGTTAACGTCCAGATAAGGCTGACGATGCATCCCGGTTGAAAATCCGGGATCGGTGAGCGGGTAACCCTGAGCCAATGTGGGTGAAAGATCGATTGCGCGCTTGTTCTGAGCTGATTCAATCAAACGAACTGGCAAATCACCACCAACGATGGCAAAGGCCCGGCCTTCTGAATAAGCGCCATCTTTGTGACGTGGATGTAGCAATATGTAAAAAGCGCCTGTCGAAGGCAACGCCCCAAGATTAGTTGCACTTTCAGTCCAAATCATTCCATACTTCAATCCGGCATAGTGAGTCGGTTCAGCGAGCGTTGGGATAGGCCCCATACTGGCACTGTCTGTCCCCAGAGTCATAACCTTGCGGGTGGCCAAAAACTCCATACAATCCGGGTCAGGATCTGGGTAACCCGGAGCCTTACCGTCTAAAGCATCGGAAATATAACGATGCCCATCTGGATATGGTCGATAGTAACGATCTGAATAATCACTACGAAACAACGCGACATCGCCAAAACGCAACTGCCGATGCTGCTTCTCAAATCGTTGAACATGTTCGCGTTTGACCAAAGGACTTATGCCATTCGGTGCTTGATTCAACAGATCTCGAACATCGATAACACAAGCTTCACCGCCAAACTGCCAGGGCTCAATTTTGTCGGTATATGCCAGACCTAATTTACCCGACTTTGGTCGTTTAAGCTCAGGCCTTGCCACCGAGTGCGGCGGTACATCCAACTGAGTACCTGTATTTCCATCGATCACTAGCGAATCGACATTGTAGGGACTAGCAGGACCAATCGTACGTTGATGAATAATCTGAAAGCGGGGAAATGGAGCCGTTGGCCAAGTCGCCGGATAGTCCGGAGCAACCAGCAAAGAACAATCGACAAACTTCGATTGCGCCGAAGCANNAGNNNCNCCGGCAAATAATNNTAGTAACAGGATGAAATATTTCATCNATACTCCTCAACCTTTNATCGTACTCTGCCAANNCAANCTGACATACTCTTAGGATAACAATTTCAAATTGTGATTGTTTAAAAACCTANCGACAGTTTTNAAGCNAGCCAAACAGGNTGNTGTCCNGCNAGTTCCATTGTTTCGCTTAGCTTGGCTCGGACATCNGCNGGNANATTGATGCCGGATTCNTGACTNCGAGCCATGTGAGCCCANTCNAATTCACCNGGAAGAACGACTNGTTCGANACCTTCCGCCGTTTCCACNGCATGAATTTCATCNATCAACTTNTTCATTCGCTGTGCATAANCTTCGNCNTCAGCTATCACCTTGGTATCCATCACGATGAAGCCAGCNTTATGCCATGACGGCTGNTCAGTCGGATCAAACATCCAACTCCCTACGTCCCACCGCATNTGACCGCCCGGNAATGCACCNGACAAAATTTCACACCACAAGCCAAAGCCATATCCCTTGTGACCAGCCATCGGAGCCAGTGANGCATCNGCNGGATAAAGNCCACCATCGGTNGTCGGCTTACCTTCTGAGTCGATCAACCAATTTTCNGGNATTGTTTCNCCTCTCTGNTGAGCCGCATATACCTTACCGCCNGCCACAGCCGCAGTNGCAATATCAAGATTGATNGGATCGCNACCAGGCACNGGNACCCCGTAAGCAATCGGATTACTACCAAGCACAGGNCCTTTNGAACCGGGAGCNGCAACACTNGGAATATCATTGCCTGTCACCATGGCAATNAAACCCTGTCTAGCTGCTTTCTGAGTGTAGTAACCAGCAGCACCAATATGTCCNGTATTCCGCAAGCCAATGTAAGCCACACCNACNTGNGCTGCCTTTTCCATTGCCAGATTGATACTAAACTGACTTCCTACCTGCCCTAANGCTGANCGACCATCAACAATAGCCCANCCNGGNCCCTCACGTTCAANAACTGGCGAAACATCATNGCGATAACCGCCACCCTGCAACTTACGGACNTAACCGCTAAGCAGTTTTGTACCATGAGTGAANACCCCCATAGCATCCGTGGTTGCNAATACTTCAGCGGTATTGGCAGCATCCACTTCNCCNACACCAACCGCCTGNAGGACACTCTGTGCATATAATTTCAATTCGTCAAACGNTGGATTCATTTGTCATTCCTTTAGCAGCTATTAATCTAAGGNCTCGCTCTTAACGCAACGGTCGNAAAAATTCTCGCAGGTCGNCCGCCATCTCTTCGGCTCGCTCATGAATAGCAAAATGACCTCCTGCTTCGTATTCGTTATAGTGCACCACGTTGTAATACATTTCTGCTCGCTTACGCACGATGGGAGCAAGNTCATGNGGATANGCNGATACGGCTGTCGGCACTTCAATNCGTTTACCAGCCGGCAACTCCCAGCCATTGTAATACGATTCACTGTACAACCNGATNGCCGACCAAAACGAGTTGGTNACCCAATAGAGCATCACATTGGTNATCAGCATATCGCGGGGAAAGAGCGTTTCGAAATCNTCATACCAACCTGACCAGTTNCGCCACTTTTCAATGATCCAGGCAGCCAGACCNACCGGAGAATCAGCCATTGCCATTGCNAGGGTCTGGGGACGAGTCATTTGNTGGTGACAGTANGCACCTTCNTCAATCCAGTACTGTTCTACATTTTTCCAGTACCGCAGCATGTCCGGATCTTTGGGTTTGANNGGTGCCCATTTCATTCCCANGCCTCGAAGNAGNTCCGGNTCTTTGTCTTCTTCCGGACGTTCGTCTCCCAATCGAGGGAACANACAATTGAGATGTACACCAATCAGGTTCTCTGCATGATGAAAACCAAATGGGGCCGTAATAAACCCACCCCAGTCACCNCCTTCAATTCCATATTTGGAATATCCCAGCCCTTCCGTCATCAACCGGTCATATTTTTCNGGATGATGTTGAAAACCAAATCCTTGCTGATCCGGATAGTCTGAAAATCCATAACCAATTATCGACGGAATGATCACCGTAAATGCATCTTTGGGATCCCCGCCAAAACTTNCCGGGTCAGTCAGCATTGGCAAAATCTTTAATAGCAGCANAAAAGACCATGGGTATCCATGCATCATGAGCAAAGGCATCGGGTTNGGGCCCTTACCTTCCTGNTTGATNAAGTGAATACCTAGNCCATCNACATCNGCTTTNAAGTGTTGATANTCGTTAAGNAGAGTTTCCTGCNGGCGCCAGTCATAANNATGCANCCAGTAGTCGACCAGTTCTTTCATATAATCNAGNTCCACNCCCCGATCCCAACCAGTNCCGGTCACTTGNTTGGGAAACCGCGTCATTTCNAGACGACGGNTTAAATCATCTAAGACCTCGTCNGANACNTTTATNNNATAAGGAGAAACAGAAACTGCCACGCNTACAGNCCATTNACGATNTTAGGNAGTGGTTCGGCAGCGATTGCTTTNAGTGCTATTCCCGCAACAGACTCCCGCAAATTCTTAATGGCNTTAGGACTCACGGAAGCAATATGCGACGAAACCATGACATTTGACATTCTCCGGATCGGATGATNCTCAGGCAATGGCTCGGTACTAAATACATCCAAGCCTGCAGCCATAATGTGGCCGGACTGCAGAGCAGCAACTAACGCATCCAGATCCACCAAATCACCGCGTCCGATATTGATCAACATAGCACCTGGCTTCATTGTAGCCAACGACTCTGCATTCACCATATTCTTCGTTGCCTCTAACGATGGGCAATGCAGTGTCAATATATCGGCCTGAACAAACACATCCTGTTGTGACACCAGTTCGCATCCAAACTCGGCTGCACGTTCCGAACTCACAATCGGATCCGAAGCAATGATCCGACACTTAAACCCTTTAAGTCTTGCAGCTACTTCCTGACCAATACGCCCCAGACCGACAATTCCAACCGTGATATCACTGAGAGCTACCATGGTTGCAACACCATTAGCCAGGCCCCAATTACCATCCGCAATCAATTGATTGTTGGCTCGAACGTCTCTGGTGGCGGCCAAAATAAACGCGAGTGTATGGTCTGCAACTTCATTGATGCAGTAATCAGGGATATTACAGACTGGAATACCGCGTTCTGCTGCCGCAGCAAAAGCAACATTGTCGTACCCTATACCATACCGAACAATGGCTTTCGCATTCCGCATGGCTTGCACAACCACCTCATCCACTTTCGCAAACTGCGTAATCACGACGTCTGCATCAGAACATAGGTCTATCAACTCCTGCTGCGTCTGACACTTTGCCCCTACCAATTCATGACCGGCGCCTTCAATAATCTCACGCTCCGGCTCCAATGAATCAAACGTATAATCGGTCACAACAACTCTTGCCATCCTGAGAACCTTTTCATTAACACTCGATTAGCGGCCAACTTGTAAATTCTTTTCCCGATTTCTTATTTTAAGGACTTCGACTCAACGAATGTTTTTTACACCTCAAATCTATTGAAATAATTAATGTGTGAATCATGAAACGTGTAGGATGATGATGAATTGATCAACACGCCTTTGCCCCCTAGAGCTAGATCACCATGTCAAAATACTTTGCGGCAATACTTACCATTTCAACCATACTGCTGGCCTCTGGTCGTGAATGTCAGGCTGCCAGTACGGATAAACCAAACATCATCTATATCATGGCAGATGACCTGGGCTATGGTGACGCTGCTCCTTTTGGTAACGAGCGTTGTAAAATCCCAACACCGGGAATGACTCGGCTCGCAGCCGAGGGCATGCGTTTCACGGATGCGCATTCCATCGCCAGCGTCTGCGTTCCCAGTCGACTCGCAATTATGACTGGCCGTTATCCTTGGCGCATCAACGGAATCGGCAAAAGCGGGCCATGGGGTTACATCGCTCCTCAATTCAAACCAGGTAGTCACACGCTTGCCCACCTATTAAATGATCAAGGTTACAAAACTGGCTACATCGGTAAATGGCACTTAGGATTGTCGATGGTCACCACGGATGATCAGGTTCAGAAAATCGGTAACATTGATTACTCAAAGCCGGTTACCGCCGGCCCTAACGATCATGGATTTGACTACAGTTTTATTCTTCCTGGTTCTCTCGACATGTTCCCCTATGTCTACCTGAAAAATCAAAGGTTTCTCGGTAAGGTGAATAAGATGCGAGGGTGGAGTGCATTCAATCGTGTTGGCCCCACTGAGGAAAATTTCGAAGATTATGAAGTACTGCAAACTTTCCGTGAAGAAGTAAATCAGTTTATAGCCCGAAACGCCAAAGGTTCGAGGAACGGAACTCCGTTCTTCCTTTATTTTGCCCTAACAGCACCTCACACTCCCACAAGCCCTCATCCTGACTTTCAGGGCAAAACCGATCTGGGTGTCTACGGGGACTTCGTTCATGAGACAGATTACTGTTTGGTTTCAACCATGGAAGCCTTGCAAAAGCACGGTATTGATGACAATACCATCGTCATTTTCACCTCTGACCACGGGCCAGCACCTTATGCCGGAAATATTCTGGAAGCCACATACAACAATATCAAAGGTCTGGAGAAACAAGGCCACTATCCTTCAGGTCCGCTGCGGGGTTACAAATTCTCTGTCTACGAAGGAGGAATGCGAATTCCATTCCTTATTAAATGGCCCAACCATATCAAACCGGGTTCAACTTGCGACCGCCTGATTGGCCTCAATGACCTCTTGGCAACTATCGCTGAAATCACCGGTAGTGAACTCTCTAAAAACCAGGGTGTTGACTCGATTAGTTATCTTCCATTACTAAGAGATCCGAATGCAAAGGCTCCTCGGCAGAACCTACAGATGCAAGGGACGCATGGTTGGGCATACCGAATGGGCGATTGGAAATTATGTCTCTGCCCAGGAAGTGGTGCCCTGGGAGTTTATGGAAATGTTCCTAAACCTGTTGACGCCTGGCCTGCTGCCGTGAAAAAATTTGGTAACAATCCGACCCGGGAACAGCTAATAGAAGCCCCCTTTGTTCAACTATTCAATCTGAAAGAAGATCTGGGTGAAATGGAGGATGTTTCAAAACAGAATCCGAACGTTGTCAAACAAATGTACGAGTTGATGCGGCAACAATTTGCAAATGGAAGAAGCACTCCCGGTCCAAAACAAACTAATGACCGCAATACCCTCAATTACTGGTCTCGCATCCCCTCCGGAATTCTCACCAATTAAAAACTGAAACGATCATGCTTTACATTAAATCACTTCCTGTCGTCACACTACTAAGTCTGTGTCTCCAGCTAAACGGATCCGAAGTGGAACAACTGACACCGGAAAACTGGGACAAGTACGTACCAGCCGGAAAAGAAGTCGATGCCATTTATGGCGACTATGTATTACAAAATGACATCTTCACCGCGATTATCGCACAACCAACCCCGACTCGTAACGCCAATCTGACCATCCGCGAAGTCGGCGGTTGTGTACTCGACCTAACCAGACATGACTCAAACAATGATCAATTAGGATGCTACTACCCAACGGGCCAGCAATTTTCATTTACCAATCCTAAACAAGTTGATATCGTTCTGGCAGAAGAGGGCTTGCCTGCCCAAGCCGAGCTCCATATCACAAGTCAGAAAGAAAGTAATGGAACATTCGCTCGAGTTTTCTACTCAATCAGGAATGGTGATCCAACCCTAAAAGTTATTACTCAGTTCCATAACGACTCTGAAAAGCCCGTCAAACTTAATCTACAGGACTCCATTCGGGCTGATAGTCCATTCGTCTTAGGCTCGGATGCTAATATGTTTTGGGCAAACGATCAGTGGTTTAAGCAAGCCTATGGAATTTGGAGCGTCGAGCATCAGGTTCAACGAACAGGCAGTGGTGGCCGAATTGTGCGGTTCCTACAAAATGACCAAACGTCCGTTGAAATTCAGCCCATGCAGCACAGTAACTTTCAAAGGAATCTGATTCCTACAGGGAGCCTACTGGAGTTAAAAACCATCTTTAACGATCTCAATGAAGTAGGTCAACACACTATCCAAATAACTATCACGGATGCCGATGGTCCAATCAGCCATGCCTATGTTAACATTCGACAGGGTGACAACACGGTTGGCGATATACGCACTGATCACGATGGTAACTGCAAATTTTCACTGCCCGTCGGTGAATACACTTTGGGTTGTCATGCGGCTGGAAGACCTCCTCGGACACTTTCACTGTCAGTTAAAGAACCAATCCAACAAGTCATCACTCTGAAGCAGGCAGGCTATCTCTCAGCTCGAATTACGGATGGAAATGGCCGCCCCATTTATGCCAAGCTTTCGTTTCTGGGATTAAAAGAGACTGCGACACCGGAATTTGCCCCCAAACAGAATGCCATTTTTGCTGAAAATCTGATCTATGCGAACCATGGAAAAGTACATCATCCACTTCTCCCGGGCAGTTATAGAGTCATCATCAGTCATGGCCCTGAATTTAATGCTGATATACAAACGATCGTCATACAAGAAGGTGAAACGACAATCCTCAAATCTTCACTCGATCATGTCGTCGACACTCGTGGCTGGATTAGCGCAGACTTCCATACTCATAGCTCGCCGTCCGGTGACAATACGACGGATCAATATGGACGCGTCGTAACGCTACTAGCGGAAAACATTGAGTACTCACCTGCTACAGAACATCAGCGTATCGATTCGTTCACACCAATCCTGAAACAACTACGTGCCGAACACCTGATGGGAACAGTAACCGGGATGGAACTTACCGGCCGCGTACTACCAGTCAACCACCAGAATGCCTTTCCACTGATTCACGTTCCGCGAACTCAAGATGGTGGTGGGCCGGTCATTGACGATAACCCGGTTACCCAAATCAAGCGTCTCAAAGGCTGGAATAACAACAGTGACAAAATCGTCCAGGAAGACCATCCGGCTTTAATGCAGATTTGGCGTGATAAGGATACTGACAACAAGGCAGACGGCGGTTTCCGGGACATGCTTGCCTATATGGACTCGATGGAAGTTCATCCTCCACAATCCATTTTCCGAATCCCGGAAGAATCGACACCTTCGAGTTCTCGTGATCCAGTCATGTTTTATTGGATGCAGTTAATCAATAAAGGATACCGCATTACAGGTGTCGTGAACTCCGACTGTCACTACAACAATCACGACGCCGGCTATTTAAGAAACTATGTCCTTTCCCCAACGGATAATCCGGGGCGTATCAAGACAGAGAATATTGTATCTGCATGTCGACGGGGAAATATTGTCATGTCCAATGGCCCATTTTTAGACGTCAGTGTTTCTACCGACAAAAAGTCTCAGGCCGTTCCCGGTGACGATCTCATCGCAACTTCCGGTAAAGTCAAGATATCTATTCGTGTGCAATGTCCAAACTGGTTCGATATTAATCGGGTGCAGGTCTTCCTAAATGGCCGAATGGCTAAAAACCTAAACTTTACGCGACGCTCCCAGCCAGAAATGTTCCCTGCCACGTCTGTCACACGTTTTAATGAAATCATTGAACTTGAATTAAAGGAAGATACCCATGTTATCGTGGCTACTATCGGCGAAGATTTAAAGATCGGACCTGTGCAGGGTGAACGACGGGGAGCCGATGAACCGA
>PAAT01000186.1 GCA_002698965.1 Rhodopirellula sp.
TGTATATCATCAGTGGTCGGGCTATCGGATAACTGCCGTTAATTACATTCTCAGCTGTCGGAGCAACCGCAGCCTCATCATCCGCCGTTTTGACTTTCAGCATTTTGACGTTATCAGTAGCGTAGCCCATTCCCGAGTAGCCAATAGCAGATGCCGTCTTCTCGACCATGGCGACAACGTCGGAGGAACCAGACAGGTCGATAGAGCCGAGCTTAAAGTCATTGTCATTCAGTACTGCTTCCCGGAAGTAAGCATAGGTCCCCGAGTTATTTTGACGACTAATGCGAACAATTTCGTCGGATCCTCCAGGAATTTCAATGTCTACTTCACTCCACTTAGAAATGGTTCCGCCATCCGCATAGATGGCATCGAGTTGCGCTAACGTGATCTCTTCCAGTGGGTTGTCCTTGTGAACGTAGACAGCCAGTGCATCCTGACCAACGACGTACTTAACCGGAGCAACACCAAGTTCACTTTCAGCGCGAGCTTTCTCTTTATCCTTCATTTGGCGACTGGCATTGGCCATGTCAGCAAGACCTTGAATAAGGCTTGAAATTCCAACGCCACTGCCACCACCGGACACTTCGATTGTCACATCAGGATGATCCTCTTGATACTTTTCAGACCAGGCCGCAGCCAAATTGACCATGGTATCTGATCCTTCGACCTGAATGGTTTGATTCTCTTCTCCGGAAGCGTTTTCGTTTCCGCCAGTGGAGGTGTCATCCTTTGAACCACAGCCGGTAAGGAGAAGAGAGGCTGCAAGCGTTAGTGCTAGGCTTAAAGTAACCTTTAGTTTCATCATTTAGTTCCCGCTAATATGAAGAAGTTCATNTATTNGTTATNTCAACCANAATCTAGANCCAGAGTATGAACCAATAGATAAAACAATGTTAAGAAAGTGTTAAGATTGAGCCNCTTCAGTTTTAAGGCTCTAAATAAAGCNGTAAAAAAGCCCTCAGAAGAACNGCAGTCGTTCGTCTGAGGGCTTTGAATCGGTTCTATATGTTGCAAATAGGCGTTTATTTACTGCGAAGGTAAGCATTGATTACGTCAGCGTCCGCGCCTTTGACAGTCATGCCGATAGGACCGGCTGCCGGGAAAACNACACACTTGGCAGGTTCACCGTGCTCCAGGAAGCTATTGTGAGATTCACTTCCATCGGCAAATACCCAAAGGCGACCATCTTCAATCGTGACGGCAAAACCTTCTTTTTGAATCAGATAGTGAGTGATCGTGTCTGATTCGTTGCTCTTAAGGGTCATCCCACCAGGGCCAATGCCAGGTCGAATGACATGCTTGGCAAGTTCGCCCTTCGTATCGAATTCTTCGATAGCAGAATCGCCGGCAGCGAAAACCCACATACGCCCTTCAGCCATTCGTAATTCGAAGCCGTCTTTCGCGTTGATGTAGCGATCAATGACTTCTGAGTCTGATGACTTGATTGTCATTCCAGCAGGCCCAGCAGCAGGACGGACGACACATTTGGCTGGTTCACCATGTTCTTCAAAGTCAGCTAGTTCATCACTACCCGAAACGAAGACCCATAATCGACCATCTTCGATGGATGTAGTGAAACCTTCTCGCATAGAAATGAACTGATTGATAGTTTCATTGTCGCTTGACTTCAGCGTCATACCACGAGGACCAATGCCTGGGCGAATTACATGTTTAGCAAGTTCACCCTTACTAACGAAGTCAGCCAGCGCTTCATCCTGAAGATGGAATACCCATAAACGACCTTCCTCTTCAAAAGTGACAAAGTCACCTTTGTCAAAAGGACCAGAAGTCTTAGAAGTGGTGATGACATTACCATCGGCTGAGTAATGAGCCCAGTACCAGTTGTTATTGTCTGTGTCGTAGTCTTTGCGCACGCGGTGAGCAATCGTAACGGCATTGAGTTCTTTCTTATCTTCGCTGCCGGCATAGTGCTCAGTGACAATAATGCTTCCATAGAGCGGAAGGTCGCCACTGCGATTTGCAACTCGATTCACGTAACGAACGTGATGTTCTGTAGTGGTTGGTTCAGGAAGCCCAATGGGTATTCTCTCCGTAGTCTTCCAGTTTTTGTAATCTGGGCCAATCAGGCTCCACAATTGTTCGCCTTCAAGAGCGTAACGAGCAGGCAACTGAGCCTGAACGACGAGTGTTGGCAATAGCATGAACATGCTAATAGCCGTTACGATAGATACTTTTCGATTTCGCATTTTAGTACTCTCCTATAACACGCAATAGAGTGAGTTTGGTTTAGTAAAAGTTCCCACGTGTTAATTCAATTTCCGAGCTCTCACACAACTCGGAGTGTTTCTCATTGGTTAACCGAAGCGGCCCGTTACATAATCTTCTGTTTCCTTGGTTTCCGGTTTACTGAAGATTTTATAAGTAGGACCGAATTCGATAAGGTTTCCCAGGTACATGAAGGCCGTATAATCGCTCAGTCGTGATGCCTGTTGCATATTGTGCGTCACGATCAGAATCGAGTAATCGCCAGCAAGCTCCTGGATGAGTTCTTCAATTTTGGCCGTGGCTACCGGATCCAATGCTGAACATGGTTCGTCGAGCAACAGCATTTCGGGGTCACTAGCAATTGCTCGGGCAATACAAAGCCGCTGTTGCTGGCCACCGGAAAGGCTAAGACCACTCTCCCGAAGACGATCTTTGACCTCATTCCAGAGGGCAGATGCACGAAGACTGCGTTCACAGACTTCGTCTAACTCAGCCTTGTTTCGAACACCGTCTATTCGTAGCGGATAGACGACGTTTTCATAAATACTCATGGGGAATGGATTGGGCTTCTGAAATACCATCCCCATTCGTTTACGCAATTCAATCACATCCACACCCGGTGAAAAGATCGAATCACCATCGATTTTCATGTCACCTTCGATATGAACTGAATCAATGAGGTCGTTAATTCGATTCACACAACGCAGCATAGTCGATTTACCGCAACCGGATGGTCCGATGAGAGATGTTACTTTGCCCCGAGGAATCTGAAAGTTGATGTCATAAAGGGCCTGTGTATTGCCATACCAAAGATTCAACTTTTCTATGTCAAGGATAATGTCTTCCTGTTTAATATCTTCATGAATAACAGCAGACACAATTTGACCGCTTTCAATCAGTTGTAGCCGATCTATTTCAGTATGTTTGTCTGCTGCTTCTGCAACAGGTTCGATTGCTGATATGTTTCCAATGGTATCCATATTTCTTGTATCCGTTGACATTTCCGCGACTTGTCCTTCGTGATTTATATAGTTCCGTTGCTATTTTGATTAAAAGTGTCCCACACTGAATCGCTTGCGCAGTCTATTGCGTAAGAGGATTGCAGTAATATTGAGAACAAAGATGATTCCTACCAGTAATAATGTTGTGGTGTAAACCATCGGTTGCGCTGCTTCAGAGTTCTGGCTTTGAAACCCAAGATCATAGATATGAAATCCAAGATGCATAAAACTTCGTTCCAAATGTATAAACGGTGCTGTCATATCCACAGGTAATTCAGGAGCGAGTTTTACTGCCCCGACGAGCATCAGTGGGGCTACTTCCCCCGCTCCACGTGCCATGGCTAGCACCATTCCGGTCATGATTCCCGGAGTAGCGTGAGGTAGTACCACCCGGCGAATGGTCTGCCATTTACTTGCACCCGTAGCAAAAGACCCTTCCCGCAATGAATTGGGGACCGCAGACAATGCTTCTTCGGTTGCCACAATAACCACGGGTAGTGTTAATAGAGCCAGTGTAAGTGCGGCCCATAATAAACCACCTTTACCAAAGGTTGGGTTGGGAAGTGACGCTTCAAAAAATCCATCAAAGAATGGTATCTTCACTAGCAATATGATGGTGATGGTCAGCGCTGCACACCACAAGAATGCGGGGATTGAGTAAAGCCAGGTCTGGTTGGCAAGGCGTAGATTATTTTTACGTCGCACTAACCATACATTACATAAAATGGCGGCTACGATCAGCCCTAAGGTGATTAGCAGTACTATATACCAAGTCCCGGTTGCAAAAGGTACGACATTGATTGCTTTAGGCCCACCGTCCGTATACGTTCCGAATACGTAGCAGAAAAATCCTAGACCGAAGACACCAAAGACGATACTTGGTACACCAGCCAGATTGTTGATCGCGATTCGAATGATACTGACGATCACACCATCTTTCGCATATTCACGGAGATAGAGAGCTGCGAGTACGCCGAAAGGAGCAACAACCAGACACATAATCAACGTCATCGTGACGGTCCCCCAAATAGCAGGGAAGACTCCACCTTCACTATTTGCTTCACGAGGATCGTCGACGAGGAATTCACCCCAGCGGTCAAAATAGATGGCCCATTTGTCACCGGAGCTTAACTGATTTGCCGGATATGCCCGAACAATTTCATCGACAGCCAGCTCCTTTTCAACACTCTGAGCGGTAACGAGAGTCAGACGATATCTAGCGTTTTCAGCTTTTGATTCGTCAATGGTNTTCTGAATCTGAGCCGTGTCCGCATCAGCCTGTTTCTGGACAGCCAGATAGTCATTAACGATTTTTTGAACTTCTTCCGGGACGGCACTCAATTTAGAATCAATATCAGCAACCGTTGTTTCGTATTGTCTGGCCTGATCTTGGTAGTATGACCTAACCGCCGGTTTCAGTTGTTCAACAACAGCCTGCAATTCTTCTGGTAGCACATCTACACTGTCTGTTATGGCTTTCAGAGTTTGCCCAAGTTCTTTCCTGATCGCTTCTATCGTACGAATGTTTTCTCTTTTGGCAACGGCATCCTCCAGAACCTGAACGTCATAATCCAGTTCAGCCTGACGAACACTTAGCCGACCTTTTTCCATCACATAATTAATGGCACCTATGTCATGTTTCTCAAGCTGACGACGGTTCAAGTATCGTTTGCGGGATCGGAGATGCTCCTCTTTGAACTTCGCCCATGATTCTTCAGCTCCTTCCCAAACATATTTGATGCCTTTAACGTTTTGATTTGGATCGGGTTTGTAGTTTTTCAGTGCAACGGTGGAAAACCCAGCCATAACTTCAACAGTTTCGCCTCCGCGAGCTTCCGAAAATTCATCGAGGAAAGCTTGGATATTAATATCCCGGAGTTCCTGATGTTTCTCCTGTAAAGCAGGTAAGTTTGCGTTGATTATTGCTTTTTGCTCAGCGGATATCGTCCAACGAAATTGGTTTTGAAGGAATAGAATAATGTCTGCATAACGCTGTTCCAGATCCGTGACTTTACGAATCGTTTCGACGCTATAGCGAACGGGATCGCCATAGAAACGTCCCCACTCGATTCGTTCCACCGTGACCGCCCACTGAGGTTGGGTTTGCGTGGGATTCTGAAATTGGAAATCACTTATCCAGCGAAAATGCTCATTAGTGATATCAAAGTTTCCAGTTCGAAATTGCCGTCGGTGGACCGCTGTGCGGTTTGGCGAAGCCAGTAATTCCTTTGCGGACTGTTGATCGGATTCGGAAAGCGTACTCAACATGTCTTCCCGAAGGGTGTAATCTTCTTCTGAGAAGATTTCGCCCATCACGTATTGTCCGTCGTTTAGCCGGACTTTGTAAATTGGTTTAGGCCAGAACGTAACCGAACCATTGTAAATGACCCAGCACAACAAGCCCACGATCATGGCTAATGAAACGGCCAGAGTACCACCCGTGAACCAGACCATGGGCTCGCCTTGAGCCATCATGGAAATGCCAGGCCGGCTTAATCGAGAGCGCCCCTTTGTTTTTTTCCCGCTCATAGTTGATAGGCTCTCTTTCTAAAGCGAAGTCGTACAAGTTCTGCCACAGTATTCACAATAAATGTAAGGACAAATAGTGTGAGAGCAGCAAGGAACAATGTTCGATAATGAGTACTGTTGCGCACAGCTTCCGGTAATTCCACAGCGATGTTCGCAGAAAGCGTTCGGAAACCATTGAACATGTTCCAATCTTCTACGGACGTGTTTCCACCGGCCATGAGAACAATCATGGTTTCCCCAACCGCACGACCTAACCCGACCATCACTGCGGAGAATAATCCGCTCATGGCCGTTGGGATAACGATTCGCATGGAAGTTTGCCACGCCGTGGCTCCAGTTCCATAGGATCCGCTGCGAAGGTGATTGGGGACGGTCGAAAGAGCATCTTCAGCAATGGTGTAAATAATCGGGATCACCGCAAATCCCATGACAAAACCAACAACAAAGGCATTACGCTGATCGTATTTGTCGATATAAGTTCCCCGAGGATCCCACCCCAGACTGTCGAGTGCAAACGAAATCACCCAGGCTACGAAGACAACAGCAGCCGAGGCTAAAAGGAACCGGGCTAATGCCATGAAGGCAAACTTGATTCTCGAATGTTTGTATGCACCCAAGCGGACTTTCGGCGTCACGACTGTCACGAAGAAGGCTCCGACGATAAGGATACTCAGTGGTAACCAGAGAATCATCCAGGCACCAACCCCATTACCCTGGCTGTGATCTTCGAGCCAAGTTCGAATATCCCCGCTGAAAAGCAACTCTTCGATATAAGGACCTAACAGATAGGCAATAGCCATAGCGATAGGAATAGTGATTACCATTAACCAAAATCGAACATGGGAAAATCTTAGTTGCAACTGGCGGGGCAGTAATTGCCACAAGTGTCCACCTAACACAAATGCTCCCGGAATCAAAAAGACACAGGTCAGCATTTGTGGGATGATATATTCAACAAATGGGGCCATCACGAGACCTGCCAGGAAACCAAGTACGACACTGGGAAGACTGGCCATCATTTCGATACTCGGTTTAATGATGGACTTTGAGCGACGACTCAAGAACTCGCTTGTATAGATCGCCCCCAATAATGCAATGGGAGTTCCAAAGAGCATCGTGTAAAAGGTGGCTTTCAGGGTTCCAAATATAAGTGGCCTTAAGCCCAGTTTTACTTCCGGAGCTGCACTGGCAAAGGATGACTGCCAGATATGTCTAGGTTCATCATAGCCTTCGTACCAGACCGGTCCGAATAGCGAAGCAAGTGACGCTTCCGGGTGTTTAGGGTCAAAGTCTGCATGCCAGAGACTATCTTTAGTGAGTGCGACGATCCCATCTTCCTTGGGAGTAATGAAGGTACTGATGATTTCATTGCCGGATTCAAGAGTTGTACTCAGAATCTCCTGATCAGTCGTAACATGGAAAATTTTGACCGTACCATCTTCGTATCCGATCGAGATCATACGACTTCGGGACGACAGGCCTATGCTTGTGACACTTCCCGGCCCCTGCGGTAGTTTATGAACCTTCCGAAGGTAATCACCAGGTTGCCCGTCTTTGGATCGTGTCTGCAGCCAACCAGTCAGGTTGCCAGCAGAATCACCAACTAGCAGCGTAGTGTTTCCTAAGGCTAACCTAATACTTGTAATATTTAGTGAGGAGTTATTGAGCAAATCTTCAACAATTGGCGTCGGAACATTGCTTTTGAAGTTTCGAGTATCGAAGCGATGAACTTCACCATCATTCCAAACCAGATAGACTCGGTCTCCAACACCGTAGAAGATAACATGATCAGGGATGGTGGTACGCTTTTCACTCAGAGGCAGTTCAACACCATCAAATGCGACTTCGACATCTCCAGTGAACATGTTTTCATTTTCGGAAATGGTGCCAATTCGCATTTTTCCTTGTGTATCCACAAAGATCAGTTTCTTGGTTTTTTTCCCAGCTCCACCATCGTCGACCGGAAGAATTGCATCCAATCGTGTGATTGCATACTGTGATAGTTTCAGCGGCTCTCCGATGGCCAAATCTAAAGCCTGAATTCGGAACTGCTTTTGAGGTGTTATTTGAACAGTGCCCTGTTGGTAGGTTTTGATGTCACCATTTGCCAACGAATGGAATTTTACGTCGATCTGATCAATGTCCAAAAAGGATGTTTTGAAACCGATGGTTCCAATGATCACTGTTCCATCTTCTAATCCAAGAACGAGTTCATCAGATTCGACCGCGAACGTACTGGCGGTAATCTTTTTATTTCCCGTGAGGTTTTGCTCGTCCAGCAATTCCAGAGTATCGGTACGCCTGACTTGCAGGTTTCCGTTTTCAAATAAAGACCAACTAGTGGTTCGATATTCGTCAAATACCGTTTTGATAGGAACCATTTGTGATTCCAACGGTTGTGTTTGTTTTGGCTCTATAGACGCCTCAAAAAAAAGAGGTGCCACGACAACTACCAGAAGAACGCCTACTAAAGAAACCGTTCCAATGGTGCCGATGCCTCCGATACGGATGATCATCCTAGCGAGGGCATCTGAGATTTTTACTCTCAGGCGAGTTGTCTTACGCCGTTTACTACCAGTTCCCGATGACATAAGAAAAAATCGCTTTTAGCTGATTCTATTTTTAATTTGTGTATTTTGTAAATTACGTATGTTTTCCGGATAGATTTTGGGTTAAAGGACGGGCGACGACCTCCCCGAAGGGAGAGCCGCCACCCGTGTCGCGGGAACTATCCATTTATACCTGCGAATGTTAGGCAATCTTCTCGGAGTTGAAGCATCTTCATACTGCTAATTACCTAACTTCCTCTGAGCTAGTGGAGGGGCTTATTTGATGCCTACGGCATTCAAAGCTCCATTAGCTACTTTTGCGTTGACAGGGAAGTAACCGTCTTTCACAACAGCTTCTTGCCCCTGACGACTGAAAATATACTTCATGAATTCGCGACGAAGCGGATCTAGTTGGCTCCCAGGTTTGTAGTTAACACTCAACCACAAGAAACGAGCCAGCGGGTAGTCGCCGGAGTAAGCGAATTCTGCTGTGGCTGGAACAGCCTCCCCACCTTCCTCTGAAGCGAGCGGTACGGCACGAACATCAGCAGTCTTGTAACCAATGCCGGAATAACCAATGCCAGCTTTGTCAGAGGCTACACCCTGAACAACAGAAGCACTACCTGGTTGCTCCTTAACAGTAGCTTTGTAGTCGCCTTCGCCAAGAACGTTCTTCTTGAAGTAACCGTAAGTCCCAGAAGCAGAGTTGCGGCCATAGAGGCTAATAGCTCCGAGGTCTTTGACACCAACCTGATCCCAGTTATTGATTTCATCCAGACCAAGCTTGCGAGTACTAGAGAAGATCGCATCCACGTGAGCTAGAGACATGCCTTTAACCGGATTGTCTTTGTTAACATAGACGGCCAGCATGTCGATGCTTGTTCCGACCTGAGTTGGCTTGTAACCATACTGCTTTTCGAAGGCATCAACTTCGGCGTCTTTCATTTTTCGGCTCATAGGACCGAATGTTGAAGTACCAGAGATTAAAGCCGGAGGAGCTGTTGAGGAACCTTTCCCTTCGATTTCAACACGGACACTTGGATAGTACTTCAAGAAGCCTTCTGACCATAATGTCATCATATTATTCATTGTGTCTGAACCAACGCTTTTGATCGTGCCAGCGACACCAGCAACAGGCGTATAGTCTTTCAGGTTGCTATCAACCTGGACACCCTGACCAAAAACTTGGCCAACGGTAAATGCTGTAAAAATAACAGCTGAACAGAGCAACTTTTTCATGTTAGCTCTCCCTAAATTAAAAGTGTACGGTAAGTTGAACGGATTACTTATTAACTACTGAGCAATATTTAACACCACGAATGTTAAGACTTGCCGCCAGTTGTATTAGGAAACAATTAGCAGAGTGTGAACGAAGTGTTAAGAATCATTAACGTGGAGTTCATCGGAGGTTTTACTAGCCTTAATAGCCTTTTGTTACGTTTTGCCGATACTTTTTTAAAGGCTATGCGAGGCTATCAGGCATTTGATTCTACGAGAGAATTGATTGCAAAAGACTAGTTTTGCAGTGTTTGTCAAAATGTACAGGAGAGGTACCAGTGGTAGTACTTCGAAAGTCTATCGAAGATTTGCACCGCGATCTTGTTGTATCTTGCACCTTGGTTGAATCCATGGTTTCAGATGCTGTACGGGCCGTAAGTGGTGCTTCCGGATTTTTTGAGGACCTCAATTTACAAGGGGAGATACTTCACCAGCGGGAATCGAGTCTCGAAAAGCAATGTCTAGAACTGTTGACTTTACATCAACCTGTAGCGGGAGACTTAAGGCGTATTGCTGCCGTCTTAAAAGTTGCACGTGAATTAAAGAATATTAGTCGCTTAGCAGTGGATATAGCCCAATTTGCCAGTTACTTCAGTTCCTCTACCTGTGCCAGCTTAGTGGGGCAACTCGAGTCCATGGGATATTTGGCAGCACGCAGCATATCAGATTCAATAGAAGCCTACATTCGTGAAGATATCCGGCTGATGCAGACCGTGTTCGAAACCCGAACGACAGTTGCTGAGCAATTGATCGATGTGATGCAGCTATTACAAGAAGTTGTGCGGGAGCAGAAGCAGGCAGTGACCGAAGCGGTGTATCTGCTCGAATGCGCCAGATCGCTTGCAGCATTAACAGATCATTGCAGTGATGTTGCCGCTCACGTCTATTATTTAAAGCATGGTGAGATTCTTCCGCGGAAACGCCGAGCTGCGTGAAGTTGAATTCACAGAGCTTTACACAAATCTCATAAGTGACTTATCGAATCTCAATATTCCTCCAGTAGACTTTACGCATATTAAAACAACATGGATTGCACTCAATAACGGAGAGGGACTGCCAGCAATGGTAATTGCATTAGAGGAAGTCAAAACGGCAGGTAAGCAGAAAATTTGCAAAGACTTGAAAGCTAGCTTATCTTTTCATCCCAACGTAATGCTTGATGAGGATTTTCAGGAGGAACAACACCGGCGTCACTTAGATTCGCTGGCAGATCTTGTTTACAACTATGGAGCCTTGCCTGAAGAAATAGCTATCGAAGTGATCACAAGAGTTGCTCATGTTCTATCGAATCTTCACAGCTTTCGATTACCCATGCGATCTGCCTTAGATGCCAGTAACATTTATCTGGATGAAGCAGGTGAAGTGAGATTTCGAATTCCGAATGAGGTTTTTGAAAACGGTGTCTGCCAATCCACGGATGAATGGTTTGAGACATCCAATGTGTTCCCCAATAGCATTCCTGAATCGGAGCAACAGACCATTGAAAGAGATATCCGATCTCTTGGAGCATTATTTAGCTTTTGCTTGTTTGGTCAGGATGCTACAGCTGTACCAGAGTTGGAATTGCGTCAATTGGACAATACCTGGGATGACGAGCAAAAGGCCTCTTGTAACACAACGGCATTGAAAACATTGGTTTTGCGTATGATCCGAGCAGGATTTTCTGGTGGTTATCAAGATATGCAGACAGTTGTTATTGACCTGTGGGAACTCGGAATCGTATCATTCCCTCATAACAAGTAGATTAAGGCGGGGCTTGAGAGGTGTCCTGCGTACTCCTTTCGAAAGTCCCGTCAGACTCCTGACGAAATGGCTCCAACAGCTTGCATATTATTTTCAGGAGTGGACAAGGATGCTGTTTGACTTACAACAGCTATAGAGACAGGAGGTCTCCATGATCCAGTTACCCCTTGGTGGTAAGAAACTCTTTGTTCTGGATACGAACGTCATTTTGCATGACGGAGAGTGCTTTCTTAATTTTGATGAGCATGATGTTGTCATTCCTATGGTAGTTTTGGAAGAACTGGATAAGTTCAAAAAAGGAAACCAGAATCGGAATCTACAAGCGCGCCGTTTTCTGCGAAAAGTAGATGCATATAGTGATGATGTTCTGAACGAAGATGGTGTCAGTCTTGGCGAACAGTCCGGAAGGTTATGGATTGTCTTAACAGATCAGCTGAATCAAAAGCTGGGTCGGGCATTTTTGCAGGACTGTCCGGATCACCGTATTTTGAATACCGCGTTATTGCTGCAACAAAAGCATCCTGATCGCAAGGTGATCTTGATTACCAAAGATACCAACCTGCGACTGAAAGCACGTGGTCTCAAAATCATTGCCCAGGACTATACCACTGACAAAGTGGATGATGTGACACAGTTGTATCGAGGAACACAAATTCTTGAAACAGCACCGCAAGCCATTGATGACTTTTATGCAAATGGTGGAACGATAGATGTCGAGCAAATGTCTCTCGCGGATAATATCGAATTGCATGCCAACGAGTTCTTTGTCTTTCGCAACGGATCCAGAAGCACATTGGCAACCTATAATGCCGGAGTGCATTCGTTTTGCCGAGTTGAAAAACCAAATGCCTATGGTATTCAGCCTAAAAACGTAGAGCAAACTTTTGCTTTGCAGGCACTACTTGATGACAGTATCAAACTGGTAACGCTCGCAGGTAAGGCTGGGACAGGGAAGACCCTGCTGGCATTGGCCGCCGCCTTAGAGCGAAATAATTCCTATCAGCAAGTCCTGATGGGGAGACCGATTGTTCCTTTATCGAATCGGGACTTAGGCTATCTCCCCGGCGACATTGACGCCAAGATGGATCCATATATGCAGCCGTTATATGACAATCTGAAAGTGATTCAAAATCAGTTTGCAACGACCGACCCTCGCCAAATTGGGATTCGTAGTATGTTGGAAAATGAAAAACTGGTGCTGACTCCCCTGAGTTACATTCGTGGACGTAGCTTGCAGAATGTTTACTTCATCGTGGATGAGGCCCAGAACTTGACTCCCCATGAAATGAAAACAATTATTACCCGAGCTGGTGAGGGGACGAAGATTGTACTTACGGGCGACATCCACCAGATTGATCATCCCTACCTGGATACAGAGTCCAATGGCCTTTCGTTCCTGATTAGTCGGATGAAAGGACAGGATATCTACGCCCATGTAATGCTGGAAAAAGGTGAGCGTTCAGCGTTAGCTGATTTAGCTAGTCAGGTTCTTTAATCGCTTTTATTCAGCCCATCAGGTATGGCTTGAGTATGGCACTCATTCCAATCAGGAATAATGCAGCCAGTGCGTAGTGTTGCAGTTTCTTGCGATCAAGTTTATTACCCACTCGAATTCCGATTTCCGTTCCCATAAACACGACCGGTAGTCCGAGGATTCCCAGTATTAATCCAGTCATCGATGTAGCACCGAACTGCCAAACCAACATGATCGCTAGTGGAATCATGCCATAGAAAAGCATGGCGAAAAGAAATCCCCGGCTTTGCTTGGAGTCCCAGGGCTGACACATCACCCACAAGGCAACCGCCGGACCGCCCATACCAATAAATCCAAGCATGACTCCACTGATGGAAAACGCAATGTATTCCCAGATGACAGGTAGGTCTTGCTGAGACTCAAGTTTGATGAAGCCCTTGGCAACCACAATTAATATCAAGACAATCCCGATCGATTGCTGTATCAACTGACGGCTTTCCTCGGGGGAATCTCCGTAGTTATTGAGATAATGGAGCCCAACGACTCCGGGGAATATAAAGAGGATTCGGATGAGCCCGGGACGAACCGTAGAAGGCCATGAGATCGCGTTAGAGAGTTTCCAGGCACCAATACCGGATTGCGTCATCGAGGCGATGGTAATAGCTGCAATGGCAGTATCAATTTCAAAACCACAGAAATAAAGAATCGGAATCCCGAAGGCACCTGCTCCGAATCCGATAACTCCCTGAAGCAAGCAACTGACGAAGAAGACACCAGAGAAGACAATATATTGCCAGACTTCAAAATTCCCTAAGTATTCCATTACGCCTTAATCGTCCTCAGGCTGTCGCGGGAGCGAGTGATAAGTATGGCAGTATATCCCACTAGCTAGGTTATGAACAGCAAACGAAGAATGTGTTGCGTAAAGGCTAACGCTCAGCGTTAAGTTACTTTAGGCATAAATTGCGATGTTCAAAGAACGGCTGGGCGTGCTCACATTCTTTGAAGTCAGGAAATAAACCATTGCAGGGCTTAGAGCCCGAGTCGATAGAAACGGTTTGCCGTTTCACCAAAGATGTTCTCTAACTCACTCTTACCAAGATTACCGATGGTTTCGCTCAAAGCGTTATGGACATCCTGATAGCTCGCTGCCAATTCACAGACTGGCCAGTCAGAGCCAAACATACAGCGTTCTGGTCCGAAAGCTTCCAGTGTGACCTCGATATACGGTTTTAGATCAGCGGGATTCCAATTGGCCCAATCTGCTTCGGTCACCATACCGGACAACTTACACATAATATTTGGGAACTTAGCAGCAGATTTAATATGGGCCTCCCAGTTATCAAACCGCTGGTGCTTGATTTCGGGTTTAGCCAGATGGTCAATCACCATGGGAAGTTCGGGAAACTGTTGCCCCAGTTGCTGAGCATGATGAAGATGTTTGACATAGAAAAGCAGGTCAAAGGGAACATGGTGCTTTTCGAGTACTTTCAATCCGCCTAATACATCCTCACGAATGATGAAGTTGTCGTCAGGCTCATCCTGAGTAATATGCCGAATACCGACAAATTTTTTCTGATCTTTATATTGTAGTAGTTGGTCCTCGATATCTGCCGCAGTCAGATCGACCCATCCCACAACGCCGGCGATGTAATCGGTTTGAGAGGCGAGTTCCAATGCCCAATCGTTCTCTAGTAGCGTGTGCTGTGTTTGAACCAGAACGGTTTTATCGACACCGACGGCTTCGATGTGCCCGGCCAGTGTTGCTGGAAGATAAGTCTGGCAAATCGCTTCATGACCCGGAGCTGAAAGCCAGTCGTAATCGAATTCGGGACGAGTGAGATCCCAGAAGTGATGATGGGCGTCAATCTTCAATACCATAGGGGTTGTCCGTTATTTTTGTTCTGGCAAGGGGTCATTATTTTCAGGTCGCCCTTCAATATAGAACCAATTGTGAATTGGTTTCAGAATGTCCTGAACCTCTGCAACGAGTGTTTCGTCCAGAGGTATTTCAGCCCACTCTGCCCATTGCCGGATCCGTGCTTGATTAGCACTACCAGTGATACAGGTCGTCATCTCTTCATTGGCGATGGAAAACTGTAATGCCAACTGCGCAATATCGATTCCAGCTGCTGTGCAGTGCGCGGCGGCCTTTTCGCAAGTCTCGCGGACGAATGGTGTTGCTTTGTGCCATTCAGGTAGCGGAGCATTGGTAAGCAGTCTGGCAGAGAAGGGAGCCGCATTCATAATGCCAACTCCTTTTTCCTTCAGGTACGGGACCATGTCGTCAAACATGGTGTTTTGTAATGTGTAGTGGTTGTAGCTCAGGACGACATCGAGATCTGTCTGATCCAGAATGAATGTGAGATTACTCATCGGGTAGCCAGAGACCCCGATATACCGAACTTTTCCCTGCCGCTGAATTTCACGCAATGCCGGTAATGTCTCGTCGACGATCTGTTGGCGGTCAATGAATTCAATATCATGGCACAACATGATATCGAGGTGATCCGTACCTAACCGATGCAGACTAACGTCGACACTTTCTTTCACTCGCTGAGCTGAAAAGTCGAAATGGCTGACATGGTATCGCCCCAACTTGGTTCCCAAAAAATACTTATCGCGTGGGATACCTTTTAAGGCAATTCCGAGTAAAACTTCACCAATACCTCGGCCGTAGTACGGAGAGGTGTCGATGAAGTTCATTCCGCAATCAATGGCTGCAGGAACAGCAGAGAGGGCTTCATTCACATCGACGCTGCGAAACTCCGCTCCTAAAGAAGAAGCTCCGAAGCTCACTACGGACAGGTCTAAATCAGTGTTTCCAAGTCGTCGTGTTTTCATTGAGGAATGCTCGCTTGCTGCTAGTCCATACGAACGCCAACGTGAAGCAACAGATTCGCAAAGCGTTGCTGATCTGCTGTTTGAATCGTAAGAACATGATCGGCTGTTGAGACTTCCGGATAGAAATCCCATTTGTCGATCGGTTCCAGATCGAGATCGACTCCGGCCTCCTTCAAAGAAGCTCGATAGTCTTCCCAAACGGGTGGGTCTCCGTCGAGTGCATAGGGGCCTTCGGTTTCATACATCATCGTGCACGCACGTTCGACCGGAATGGCTGTCAATAAGGCCTTAAGAACTTGATCACACGTTGGCAGACCCGGTGAAAGGTTGAGGCTGACCAGCTCGGCATTAGGGCCAAGTGTCGAAGAGCACGGATAGTTACCATCCGCGATAAGGACCCGGGAATGATGACCCGCACGTCCTAAAACTTCATTGATTTTTGGATGGATTAACTGATGCTTTAGCATGGCTCTCGGGTTCCTTTCGATTACATGCCTGATTGCAGGGCTTGAAGATGTCGAGTGAAATGGTCGTCCAAAACTTCTGTGTAGGTATCTGGGTGCTGTCGTAGAATATCTGCTACCAAGGGTCCCAATTTTTCATTGGTAAGCACACTGCCGAAGGTGCAGTGGAGAATTTGTCGTCCGGGAAGGGTGAAACCTTTGCCCTGGGGGACTTCATCCCAAAGTTCGAGATACTGACGTTCCAGATCAGTGTCACAGTCGATCTCAGCCGGGGCTGCGACCATTTCGAGAGTGGCGTGAACGTGATACGTTGCCTTATCGGTGTTGTATCGCTCGCGGGAGAATTCAACGATTTCCCGGAAGAGTGATTTTTCGTGTCTGGCGACAACGCGTAATGCTTCCAGATAACTCGTTCCAGCAGTTTTTACATGCCATAACCCCTTCGTGGCTTTGCTCAACAGCCCATACATTGACAGCTTATCTGAGCCACTATGAAGTGAAAGCTTGTAAGGCCCCAGCAACCGAGCTATTTCAGCATGGTCGTTTAAAGAGACTTCAAGAGCTTCGAGATCGCCGATAAAGTCGACCCCCTTTTCGAATTCACCAATGAAACGCGGAGCTAAGCTGACAAGTTTCATCTCATTCTTCAGACATTGGTCAGCAATGATGTAGTGTTCAGCCAATGTCGTTGGCTGTTCAGTTTCATCGACACTCAATTCTATTTCATAATCACGACCGGCCGCTTGTTGTATCTGGGCAATATAGGCTGATAGGTCGAGAGCATGATTGAGAGACCGGCCATACTTCACGGCAGCTCGCAGGCAGGCTTCTTCGTTAAGATCAATAGCCGTACCATTGGATAATGTAACGGTCTTGCCCTGATAATCACCGACCCAGTTTACCTCGCCGGCCACTTCAGCATATTTTTCCCGGAGTGTTGCTTCATCATAATCGTCTGCTTCTGCGTCCACGTAATCAGAAGGGTCGATGGTAAAGAAGGTGAATCCCACTTCGGCAGTCACATCGACGTCTTCTTTCGTCTTCAAGTGGTCAGCATCAGCGCCGGTAATTCCTGTCCAGCCTGAATCGACCATACCCTGTAATGCATCCGTCATCACGCCGATGGGGGTTCGGGAAGTCCGAGCCATCTCACGGATGGATTGTTGCGGAAAAATAGGTTGGATACCGCTACCAGCTCGCTTCATTGATGCGACGTGACCAGGAGTGGCAACGCCTGTGCGGTCACCAAATCCAAAACTAGGATCGAGACCAAGGCAAACTGGTTTAGGAAGAGACTGTTCTGACATGAGTTATGCTTTCTGTGACGTATTGGTCAACGATATTAACCAAAGTATTTGTTGTAGGAGTCGATTGTTTGCTTGGCGGCTTCATATTCTGTTGGGTAAGGGACCGCTTCAGCGCTAAGGTATCCGTCATAGCCAATTTCTTTGATGACGGCTGAAACAGACACCATGTCGATATGGCCTCCACCAATGGGGCGACGATTATTATCAACAAAGTGAATATGGCCAATTAGCTCCGCACCCGTGCGGAAGGCCTCGCAGATGTCAACTTCTTCGATGTTCATATGAAACAGGTCAGCCAAGATGACAACGTTGTGGTCATTGCCAAGCGTATTAAGCAAAGCAACACTTTCTTCAACTCGATTACAGAGATTGGTTTCAAAACGATTTAAGTGTTCGTAAATAAATGGAACATTAAACTGTTTGGCATATTCGCCCAGTTCACCGCAAGCTTCTGCTAGATATTTTAACGCTTCCTCTTTAGGAACGTCTTTCCCCCAAAAACCTTGCATAGATCCCAAAATGGCTCCGGCGCCAAATCGCCCACCCATCTCGATGATCCGTTTAATAAACTCTTTGCCTTGTTCACGTTCTTCTTTGGAGGCTGAAGTCAGTGTGAGGCCATGCTTTACCTTGCCTGCTCCGGTTCCAACCGCGGCTAGTGAAAGTTCATGATCCTGAAGAAGTTTCTCCAATTCGTCTGAGTCAACTTGTTCGGGACCCAGCGAGAAAACTTCAATCGCATCGAATCCAAGTTCCTTGGCTGTTTTGCAACCGGCTTCCAATCCATCCCATAGGACAAACGGACCACCTCGGGCGGCTTCTACTAAACTGACGGTGATGGCTGATTTAACCATGATTCAATTCCTCTAGGGTAATTCGGTCGAAGTGCTTGGCTGACCGGATAAAGATTTTAAGTTAGTCCTGAATACTAACAATAGCTTTGATAACGCCGGTTTCAGGTTTGGTGTACGAGTCGAAGACTTCGGGAAGCTCTTCTAGTGTTGTGCGATGAGTGATCCAGGGACGCGTGTCGATCTTGCCGTCTTCAATGAGTTTGATAATGCGTGCGAAGTCACCAGGTAAGGCGTTTCGCGATGAAAGTAAGTTCATTTCTTTGGCATGCAGCCAGCGATGAGGGAAGACAATGTCACCCAGAGTGATACCGACGTAAACCAGGGTCCCTGTATGAGCAACGAAGTTCATTGCGTTCGCCATACTTTGAGCATTGCCCGTGGCATCAATAACGATGGTTGGCAGTTCACCACCGTTGGCATCTCGCAACGCTTGTTCCTCTGAATCGTCTCCCTTAAAGGTTACCGTCTTTTCGACATTCATGTTGTTGCGGCAGAAAGCCAGACGATCTTCATTCATATCCATGACAATCATCTTGGCTGGTGTAAGCCGGGTAAACTCGACGCAGGTCAGACCGATGGGCCCGGCACCAATGATCAGAACCGTATCATCCGCCGTTGGTTTCGCACGATCGACAGCATGGCAACCAATGGCAAGCGTCTCCACAAGTGCCAGTTGTTCCATTTCCAGGCCACCGTGAGATGGATGGAGTTTGCGAGCGGGAACAATGAATCGTTCACGCATACCACCATCGGTATGAACCCCCAGGACTTCGAGGTTGTCACAACAATTGGAGCGTCCGCGTTGGCTGGCGAAACTGGCTTCGTTGTTAATGTAAGGTTCGACACTGCAACGATCGCCTGATTTTACATTTTCAACACCTTCACCTACTTCCAAAACTTCTACGCCCAATTCGTGTCCAGGAATACGAGGGTAGCTGTAGAAAGGGAACTTACCTAAATAGCCGCTAATGTCGGTACCGCAGATTCCGACGCGGTGCACTGCGACCAAAGCTTCACCGGCACCGGGGGCTGGTGCTTCGTCGACTTCAATGGTTTTGAAATTCTTAGGTTCTTCAAGAAGGATGGCTCTCATGTGTTATGTCTGCTCTAAGGTTAATCCTATGATTTGTTCAAGCTTTTATTATGTTCTTTGTTTTCAAACTGTTAAACCAAGGGGGAAGCTAGTAATTGAAATTTGAGCGCATAAAAAAAGAGACACTCCTGGGAGTGTCTCTCTCTTTTTCTTCAGAGTCGAGTCTTTTTAGATGGTTGGACGCTGGCCGGGTTGTCCCTGAGGACGCTGGCCACCTTGGCCACCTGGGCGCTGACCACCTTGACCACCTGGGCGCTGACCACCTTGACCACCTGGGCGTTGTCCCTGAGGACGCTGCGGTCGAAGTTCTTCGCGAGAAATCTCGAAAGGCTTACCTTTCATTTCTTCAAATTGTTTTTTCTGTGCATCCGTCAGAGTGCCGACCATATTTTTTTCAGCATCTTTCTGTACAGTTTCCATCTTTTCGCGAATTTCAGCCATCATCGCCTGAATCTTTTCGCGGTCGCCACCAAGTTGTTGGAATTGCTCGCGAGCACCTCCAAACATCTCTTGAGACTTCTCCCGCGTACTATTGCTAATCTCTTCAAACTTGGCCTTCTGAGTATCTGTAATCTTTAGTTTCTTTTGGACGGGTTCTAGTAACAGAGCACCAGTACCGAGAAGCTGCATACGAATTTCTTCTAGTCGCTCTAGTTGGTGAGGAAGTAGGATTTCCTCAACAGCCGCGTTGACTTTTTTCTGCGTCTCTTCAGAACTCTTGCGGAATTTTTCGAAGAGTTCACGGCGTTGTTCTTCCGAAAGATTACGGAAGTCAGGTCGTTCACCTTGGTTGGCCCGGGCTTCTGCACGGATCTTGTCAGAAGCTTCTTTCAATTCCTGAACTTGTTCATCAAAGATTTCTGCTTCGTTACGAACCTTTTCAGATTGTAGTAACTGATTAATCGAAATGTTGTTTTGTCCGCCTCCACGACCACCGAATTGGCCGCCTTGACGTCCACCGCCTTGACCACCTTGACGTCCGCCGCCAGGTTGAGCATGGACTACTGGTACGATGACCATAGCCATCAATGCTGTCGCAAGCGTGAATAGTTTGACAAGTTTCATTGGGGAAATCCTATATTTCGTAGATGAGGTTATCTTTGATTATTGCTGTATTCATTGAACACTTGTGAAGTTGCACAGGTTTCGTCGAATTATTGAAAATCTCTCAATTAATCAACCCTAACAATATACCCCGAATTATTGGGCTATGTTGCGATTTTTGGATTTGTTGGTGATATATAAGGTATAGGCAATTTAGTCTCTTCGCTGGATTGGTTCGTAATGGATGGTCAGCAGTTCCTAATTAAAAATAGAAGAAGGCATAATCCAAAATGCGCAAAGTCATTCTCATAACTGGCAGTAGTCGTCGACGTGTTGGATTTCATCTGGCGAGACACTTAATAGATAGTGGATATCAGGTCGTCTTACATGGTCGGAAGAATGTGGAGCTTGGAGAACAATTAGCGGAAGAATTAGGCGATCTGGCTACTTTTGAAGAAGCTGATGTAACGTGTGAGGAGCAGGTGGCCGAGCTGGTTGCTCGGATTGTTAAGAGATTTGGGCAGATTGATGGGCTTGTAACTTTAGCCTCGGTATGGAAACCGACACCATTGGCTGAATTATCTGCTGTGCAGATTCAAAAGCAGTTCATGGTCAATGCTTTAGGGACTGTACTTTGCGCCCAAAAAGTGGGCATGCAGATGGTGAAGCAAGGATCTGGTGGAGCTATTGTCACCGTAGGAGACTGGGCGGTAGATCGCCCATATCCGGAATATATCGGCTATTTTCTTTCAAAAGGTGGGTTGGAAACAGCCACAAAGGCATTAGCCGTAGAACTCGCCGCATTGAATGAAAACATTCGCGTGAATTGTATCCACCCGGGTAATATCCTGTTTCCGGATGAACTTTCACCCGAACACCGCTCAGAAATCCAAGCGATGACTCCCATTGATTGCGTTGATGACCCCGAGCCGTTCTGCCAGGCAGTTTCTTTTTTCTTAGAAAATCGCATGGTTACCGGCACTTCAATCAAAATAGACTCTGGCCGCTCTCTAGCATAATCGCTCGAGGCTAACCATGGGTAAATAAAAAATACCCATATCGGGTGGTTAGTTTTGTAGATTTAAAAATGCCAAAATAGCAGTCTTCAATGCCGAAATGGCACCCTCTTTAAGTTTGAGAGATTGCTACCGTCTGGGGTAGAGATTTTTTTTAATGAAGAGCTTTAGAATCGATGAGAGCGGATTTATGAAACAACGGTAAAAGCAGTGTTTTAGAGGTAGGTCTGTGGGAAAAAGGATGGCAGTGTATTTTTTGATTGGGTTTGTAACTAATCCTTGGCACGGCGATTGCTTTAATACGGGGTAGAGAAGTTTATGTGCCGAATTAAAGGAGGCTAGTACTATGTTGATTACACGCAAGAGTCCATTTCAGGCTGAGTTGAGCTGGTTACAGGACGAGATGAATCGGGTTTTTGGTTTGGAAACTCATAAGCATCAAGCGAGTTTTGAGCCTAATGTAACTATTTGGGAAAAAGACGATAAATTCACATTGGAAATGGAATTACCAGGCTTTGCTCAGGAAGATGTCAATATTGAGATTTTGCCAACAGGCGTCCTCTCGATCCAAGGCGAATGTTCGGTAGTTCCGCGAGAGAACGCAGATTTAGTTTCTGGTTATCAACGGTCGGGACAAATTCACAAGGAATATAAAGTTCCAAATTCTGTGGCAGCAGAATCCATTGATGCCAAATTGTTAAATGGCATGTTAACGATAACATTGGGGAAGAAAGCGAAAGCCAAAGCGCGTAAAATAGACGTAGCTTAATTTCGGGTTTCTTCCTTTTAAGAAAATGAGATTCCATGTTTTATGATTTCCAGTACATGATTTGGGTACTATTGCCGTCACTACTCATTTCTGGTTTCTTCAGTATTCGGGTGAAGGCCGCGTTTAAGAAGTATTCGCGAGTTGGATCGATGAATGGCTATACGGGAGCTCAGGCGGCGAGAAAGCTTTTAGACCGCGCAGGTTTGCATCACGTGGATGTGGTGCAAACCAGTGGTTTTCTTTCGGATCATTACAATCCGATGTCTAAACAACTCGTATTGTCTCAGGATGTTTTTCAAGGCTCATCGGTAGCGTCGATCGGGATTGCTGCTCATGAAGCCGGGCATGCGATTCAGGACGCAGAGAATTACGGTCCGCTTAGAATGCGTTCCAGCCTAGTGCCACTGTGCACCGTTGGCAATACACTTGGTTATATTGTGATGGTACTCGGATTAGTGATGCTCTACGCATCCGGTGGTGTTGGTATTGGCAAATACGTTGTCTATGCGGGTTGTGGTCTGTTTAGCCTTGTTCTTTTATTCCAGCTGGTAACACTCCCGGTTGAATTTGATGCAACGCGACGAGCCAAAGAGATCGTTGTGGATGCCGGAATCATCTATCGGGAAGAGCGTGTGGGAATGGATAAAGTTCTCAACGCAGCTGCGATGACGTATGTGGCGGCCATGGTTTCTACGCTACTGACACTAGCTTACTACATCTTAAGAGCAACGGCTGCGTCACGCGATTAATGACGTTTGGGCGGATTTATTTCGTTTCTCCCTGTGGTACATTGGTTGGATATCCACGTTTATCCGATTCATCCCTGAGGGAGATTTAATAGATGTATCGCCTGCTCATCTTACTTGCTGTTGCTCACTGGACTACCCTGGTGTCGGCTCGTGATACCCAGCCCAATGTCATCGTCGTTATCACAGACGATCAAGGTTATGGCGATGTTGGTGCTCATGGGAACACGATGATCCAAACACCAAACCTGGATCAACTTCACTCTCAGAGTGTTCGCCTAACTGATTATCACGTGGATCCAACCTGTTCCCCGACTCGCAGCGCATTAATGACCGGTCGTTATTCAACTCGTACCGGTGTTTGGCACACGATTATGGGTCGTAGTTTGATGAATACTCAGGAACACACGATTGCCGAAGTATTCCGTGATGGCGGCTACAAAACCGGAATGTTTGGTAAGTGGCATCTTGGGGATAACTATCCTGTTCGCCCTCAAGATCAGGGATTTGACTATACCTTTATCCACGGTGGAGGAGGTGTCGGACAGGGCCCGGACTATTGGGGGAATGATTACTTTGATGACACTTACTGGCGAAATGGTAAGCCCGAAGCTCAAAAGGGTTACTGTACCGATGTATGGTTTGATGATGCTTTGAAGTTCATTGAACGCAATCGCAAGAAGCCATTTTTTGCATACATATCGACGAATGCTCCTCATGGCCCCTATCTGGTTTCGGAGGAGTATTCGAATCCATACAAAGAAAAGGGGGTTGGCTCTCCTCAAGCTGAATTCTATGGCATGATTGAAAATATCGACGACAACATGGGCAAGCTCATGAAGCAACTCGATGACTTACAGATTGCCGATAACACCATTTTGATTTTCACGACGGATAACGGAAGTGCCGCCGGCTGGCGACCAACCAAGAATGGTTCCTGGAAGGGATATAACGCAGGGATGCGGGCTGGTAAAGGCTCTAACTATGATGGCGGTCATCGCGTACCCATGTTTATTCGCTGGCCTGATGGCAAGTTAACGGGAGGTCGTGACGTGGATCAGCTTTGCGCTCACATCGACGTGCTTCCGACTTTATCGGAGCTATGTGGTCTTGAGGACGCGCGAGCAGCCGAGCGAGATGGTGATAGCCTGAAATCTATTTTGTATGGTGATAAGGAAGCATTACGTGACCGGACGATTCTGGTACACTCTCAACGCGTTGAAAACGTTCAGAAGTATCGCAACTATGCAGTGCTTACAGAACGCTGGAGACTTCTGAATCAAACGCAACTGTATGATATCCAGGCAGATCCTGGTCAGCAGAACAATATTTTTGAAGATCACCCGGAAGTCGCAAAGAAGCTATCAGAAGCATACGAAGCCTGGTGGAAGAGTCTCTCCTCTTCTTTTGACATGACCGTGCGAATTGGCATCGGCTATAAAGCTCAACCTGAGTCTCTTCTTCATTCTCACGATTGGCACACGAACAATACGAACACCCCATGGCACCAAAACCATGTAATGAGCGGGGCGATTGGAAATGGTTACTGGGCGCTCGATATTTCTGAGTCAGGGACGTATCGAATTGAGCTTCGTCGTTGGCCCCGTCACGAAGCCAAAGCGATGGATGCGCTTCAGGCCACGATTGAAATTGGTGGCCAAACAGTGACTCGAAAAATTGCCGAAGGTGATGAATTTGTCGTCTTTGAGATTGATCTGAAAAAAGGCGGGAACGACCTACTGACCAAGATGGAACTCAAAGATGGAAAGGTGCGGGGAAGCTACTTTGCTTATATTAAACGAGTGAAGTAACCGGCACGGATTTTCTAAAATGCTTTACTCTGATTGGCTTCAACAAGTCCTGTAGCTTTATCCTTGGCCGGGACGGCGCTTTTTGCCTGTAATGATCCTAGCTCCCCCCCCTTTTTTCGATGCCCTAGGCCCAAAAAAGGCGAGGAGGAGGGTTGTAACGGTTATCCGTTGTAAAATACGCATCTTTCCTATATTTACTGATCGTTATATTTTCACATCAGTCATTGTGAACTATCCTGAAGAGATATCTTAGGTGCGCAGGGTTTGCGCTCTTGTAATAAATAAGTCGTAGGAAAAGGTCTCATGAAATACTTATCCTCTTTGGTCGTTGTTTTAGCAGGTACTTTTATTGCAGTTCCGATGCTTGCTCAGGACGCCCCTTCTCCTCCCAAGCCAGAATACCCTCCCTATTCAGCAGTACTGGATGGCTACAACAAAGTTGTTTCTACAGCGGATGGTGCCAAAAGTATGTATACGCTTTATGTAAAGTCCAAAGATGGCAACGTATACGCTGAATTGCCTCCAAACTATGCAACCAAACGTTACTTTTTTGCCCTGACAGTTGCGAGTGGAGACAAATATGCCGGACTACAGTCCGGTGAAATGTATGTTTACTGGCGCCGATATAACAATCGTTTAGCACTCATCGCACCAGACCTCGATACACGAGCCACAGGCGACCCTGAATCCGCTTCTTCGGTGAATCGGCTGTTTACTGACAGCATCATCCTGAATGTGCCGATCGTCACCATTGGTCCTGGTGGTGGGCCTGTGATTGATTTGGACTATTTATTGGTTGGTAAAGCCACGAAATTCTTCGGGCCTCAATTCCGCAATCAGGAATTAATGGGAATGTATAAATTGCAAAAAGCAAAGGCATTTCCGTCGAACGTTGAATTGGCCTTTGAACTTCCAACGTCATCCGGCAAGCTGTCTGCGATTCACTACAGTATTTCAGAATTAACTTCAAAGTCAGGTTATCGTCCACGTATGGCGGACGAACGAATTGGATATTTCACAACTTCTTATAGTGACTTAAGTCAATACGTTGATGATAAGACCGACATCCAGTTTATCAATCGTTGGCATTTAGAGAAGCGTGACCCACGCCTCAAGATCAGTCCACCTAAAAATCCGATCGTTTTTTATATCGAACATACAACACCGGTACGTTACCGTCGTTGGGTGAAAGATGGGGTTCTCGCCTGGAACGATGCCTTCGAAAAGATCGGAATTTCTGATGCGATTGAAGTCTACTATCAGGATGCACAAACCGGTGCGCATATGGACAAAGACCCGGAAGATGTGCGTTATAACTTTGTTCGTTGGTTGAACAATGATATTGGTACTGCGATTGGGCCGAGTCGTGTCGACCCCAATACAGGACAGATCTTAGACGCTGATATCATCCTCACCGATGGGTGGATTCGTCACTTTCGTTATGAATTCGATAGTTT
>PAAT01000187.1 GCA_002698965.1 Rhodopirellula sp.
AGCAGATTTCTTCGTTATTAATCCGGAGGCACAAGGTGGAAGTATTCAGGTAGATGGTGGTGCAGAAAACGACACTATCGATCTTTCTCAGTTGCATTCAGATTTTGTTCACGAAATGAATGGTGTTAGCAGCTCATCAGAATCTCCCGATGGTACGGTGATGACTTTTGGTGATGTTGAGGTTCTGTCAGGAAGTCAGGGTGACGACTATGTGAAGTTTCTCGATAACTTTGGATTAGCCCCTGATTTTGGTGTTATTCATGGTAATGCTGGCCTTAATACTTTGGACTATGATGAGTTTCCGACACGCGTTGACGTCGATTTGTCCGTGGGGGCTGCCTCAGGAACTGCAGAGGCAACTCAGTTTGATGATGTGATTGGTAGTAAGTTTGATGATGAGCTAATAGGCTCCGAGGGCGCCAATCGAATTGTTGGAAATGCTGGTTCCGATGACCTGATTGGTCGGGGTGGGGCAGATCATTACGAGTTTGGCGATGATGGGAGCGGTTTAGAGGTCGACAACCTTGTTGATAATGACTTCTATCCGAACTCGCGAAATGTCATTGATCTCAGCGCTGCCAGTACCAACATTGATGTGACAGTGTCAGGCGTTTCTGCCACAATCCTTCAGAATGGACGCCGTCAGATTTCTGTTTACGACATTGCAAACATCGGTGAACTGCGAACAGGTAGCGGANAAGATTCGATTGAGCTTTGGGATACGATTTCGTCAGGCTTCTCTTTCCCGACGCTTTTTCCTTTGGTGCCGCTAGNCAATCAATTAGATGATGGCCTTCGCGTATTTGGCGGGGCAGGAGATGATACATATATTATTCCGGGTTCTTTCAGTACGGAAGTTGGTATCGTAGAGGCATTTGACGTTTGGGATTNAACTCCAAATCCCCCGACTTTGATTGCCGGGGGAATGGACACGTTGGATTTCAGAGCGAAAGTCGATNCAACCAAAGTTTCTCTAAATGAGCTGACAGCGGTCGACTCTATAAGNGGATATGCNGTGCGTTTATATAACCCATTGATCGATCAAATGACGGCAGCAGTGTTGGGTGGTGACGATGTAGCAGGATTCAGTTTGTTCGAAAATGTGCTGACTGGTAGCGGTGACGATATTATCTTTGGCAATGACAATGACAACCTGATTGACTCCGGGAACGGTTCCGATGTCGTTTACGGTTTAGCGGGTGCAGATGAAATCGTTGTGCACGGTGCTAATGGCGAAACGAACCTTGTGGCTGGCGGTGCCGGCCATGATCTTTATCGTCTTCAGGGTGATTTTAGTAGTGGCCCNGATAACCGAATCTTTGAAGCAGGCGCATCGATGACACCAGGTACTGGNAAATTGACNCCAGGNGGGAANGATACGATTGAGTTGGANGCGTTGGCGANTCAATTGTGTNTACGTAAATCTTCAGGGNGATGTTNCTGAGGANNTNNNNGACTGTNATGGTGACNNNANTTCGNTTGCGGCNGGGACNGTNGGTNTGNNGTCCCCAGGTGTTGCTTATANAGAGGTCCTGAGTTTACACGGCGAATTAATGCCGATTGTTGACTTCGACACAATTCATTCNATTCATGATGTTCAGACAGAGATNAGTNCAAGCGGCGATANCTACGATTCGAATGGTCGTTTTGTTGAGAATGTGCTTGGAACTTCCACCGGTCAAAACTGGATTTGGGCTAATGGAGCAGACAATATCTTAACCGGCGGCCAACAAGCGGATACCTTTACCGCTACCAGNGGCGGGGATCATTTTATCTATGGTGCGGAAGGAAATGATTCCATGCTTCTCGGTCCCACNGGGTTTGCCAGTCATCTGAACACGAGCGGGAANGGGATTTTGTTCGAAGCGGATGGAATGATTCCTGTTGCTGATTTGGATGGCGCGATTGTCCTCGTAGGTGATTTCGATAGTCTCGAATTCCATGCTTATGAGTTTGATAACAATGTATCCACCAGTTGGCCTGGTATCCAGACAATCACAATTGGTTCCTATCCGACCGTTGTTGAAATGGAACAAGTNGAGCTTGGATTAGCTACGTATGCCGATGAACAAAAACTTGGTTATGCCATCAATCAACTGCAAGATGCGATTTACAATGATTTCTCCCGCTATGATGCTGATCCGNCAACTCCTGAGGCAGCAATTAATGTTGTNGGGACTGGTTTGGGACTGCCAGGAGAAGGTGTTGNTGTGACGGTTGTCAATGGTCTTGCCAATTCGGTTCGAACCTACGACCTGGATCACCTTTATGAACATCAGGCAGGCGAACGTGTGATTGGTAATAACGTACTTATCGGCGGCGATGGTATGGATTCAATGATCAGTCATGACGGTTCCGATNTGATTTNGGCNGATNAGGCCGACCTGTCATTCTTGGGGCTGTNCTCTACGGGTGAAAAGCTCGAATTTATTANTGAGCTTAATAATATTTGGCGTGCCGATGATGATTCAGCTGAAACCCGCATGGACGAGATGCTGGCTCTGCTAAATACNNAANCCGGTNATGCNCATAGCAGTTTGAACGATTACCTGACAGATGACGGGGATGTCGATACCGTCCGTCTTGACTCCGATTACGAGATCGATGTACCGGATAATGAATGGTCGAAGGGCGTGGATGTATTCTTTGGAACGGTTTCTCAGGATCAGATAGAAGATTCTGCTGAGATGTCACCTGAGGAAGATGACTTAATAAACGGCCTGCCCTAAACCGTTTGCTACATGGAAGGTGCNAGGATTCGATTGAAGTCGGTGAATCCTAAATTTGGAAGCCTNATCAATGGCGCTGATTCAACTGGGCGCATTAAAAAACTCTCGCCTTCCGATAGGTCGGGTGGCGAGAGTTAAATGGTGATCCTATTCAAAGGACTTTATTTAATCTTCGAGTAATCTGTCGACTGCATGTAGACCGAGANGGGNGGCTTAGCCAATCGTCCCACGCCTGAAGCTGCAGCGGCCGCTTTCCAGTCAGGGTCAGCAATGAAGCCCTTCCAGGATGTAGCAGCAGCCTCTTTGCTTNCGTGCCAGATGATGTAGTACANGTGATCCTTGGACTGAGGTTCGTCCGTNGCATGCCAATAGGCCANATTTTTCATGCCATGCTTTTCAAACAANCTTATCGTATGATCNCGGAATCGTGCATCCAACTTTCCGAGTTTACCTTCNGCCGCCTGATAGATTCGTAANTCAAAGAATCCNCCTTCTTTNNCATTTTTCCATTTCTTCTTGGGAGTGTAGTCGGTGGCTTGNAANAAGGTTGCTTCTGGTGCTTTAGACAAAAGCGGACCATCAACACGTGAAGCTTTGAAAACCTTTTGCCANACAGGATCATTGCGGAATCCGTCCCATGACTTGGCAGCGTGCTCACGACTCTTATGGCTAAGTACATAGATTAATGTGTCTTTAGAACCTTCGGGTACCCAGTAACCCATGTTGGTCATNCCATGTTTTTCAAACAATTTCACGGTGTGATCCCGGAATCGAGCATGTAGGTCGTCCAGCTTTCCTTCATTGGTTGTATAGATACGTAATTCAAATACTTCAGCGTTGGCGCTGTCGTTCATAAAAATAGCTCCTAGCAGTAAAACGGTTGCTAGTGATGTTAGAATTCTAGTCATCATTCGATCTCAACTTAAAAATAACTAAGCCCTTTTAGGCGAGGGTAAGGGCCGGCAAATAAACAGCGATATCAANTCGCGGNAATTACGATTATAGCCTTTTCTGCAGGCCAGTTGGCTTCGGTTCAAGAGGATGTCTCAAAACAGGAAGTCGTTATAATCAANNATAAACCTAANNGANATGAGTTCTGAGAAAGACGCATGAATTTAACTTTTCGAAATATCGCTCTTTGTTTACTAGNTTTCCTGTTTGCCGGCCCGACCATTGCTGTGGCCGAACAACGGCGACCCAATGTNGTNTTTTTCTTATTAGATGACCTGGGTTGGAAAGATCTGGGATGCTACGGTAGCGACTTTTATGAAACGCCCAATATTGACNCNTTTGCAAAGCAGAGCGTNCGATTNACTCAGGCTTANGCCACNTGCCANGTGTGTTCNCCAACACGNGCAAGNATTATGACNGGTAAGTANCCGGCNCGNTTNGANATGACNGACTGGCTTTCAGGNCGNCGNGAGTTNCCATTNCAGCAACTTTNAAATGCGGAAATNCATCAGTATCTTCCNCTCTCGGAAGTGACGGTTGCNGAGGCACTGAAANCNGCCGGTTATGCNACCGCTCATATTGGAAAATGGCATTTGGGNGANGAGCCNCACGGGCCGACCGCTCAAGGTTTCGACTTGCAGATTCCNCGCTGGAACAAAGGTTGGCCCCGCCGNGGNTATCANGCTCCTTTTGGACTCGAAGGNCTTGNNGACGAACCCGGTCAATATCTTACGGATCGTTTGACCGATGAAGCCCTGAAATTTATCGAATCCAAGAAGGACGAACCCTTCTTTTTATATATGTCCCACTACGCAGTACACGACCCAATTCACGGTCGTAAAGATCTGGTCGAAAAGTACCAACAGAAACTCGCTGGTATGAAAAGATCCAAAGGGCCGGCGTTCATTCTCGAAGGAAACCCCGACGATCCGGTTCCTTTGGCCGGATTGATCGACACACCAGAATTTGCACCTTTTAGTGTGCTCCCGCATCGAACGGTGAAGATTAAGCAGCATCAGGACAATGTTGAGTTCGCTGCGATGGTAGAGACCGTCGATGAAAGTCTGGGACGCATCCGGGATAAACTCGAATCCCTGGGGTTATCAGAAAACACCATTGTGATTCTTTTTTCTGATAACGGCGGTATGTCAGCCGGGAACTTTGGAAATCCTAAACGGGTGATCAATCCGAATGCGCTTGATGCAGCCTACTCCACTTCCAATTTACCTTTGCGTGGTGCGAAAGGTTTTCTTTACGAAGGAGGAATTCGTGAGCCAATGATTGTCCACTGGCCAGGCCATCATAAGCAGGGCTACGTTTGCGATGTGCCGGTTGTAAGTACGGACTTTTATCCAACGATCCTTGAAATGGTAGGTCTCGAGGCGATGCCGGAACAACATCCGGACGGCCTAAGTATTACCTCGCTCGTTCAAGGTGGTAAGTCCATTGAGCGAGACGGTATTTACTGGCACTTTCCGCATTACAGCAATCATGGAATGCAAAGTCCAGGTGGTGCCATTCGGGTTGATGACTGGAAGTTATTGGAATATTACGAAAATGGCACGGTCCAGCTTTTCAATCTGAAGAATGATCTTGGCGAGCGAAAGGATCTGGCGCTGAGACATCCTGAAAAGGCAGCGGAACTCCGTCAGCAATTACATGCATGGCGTGAACGCGTTGGAGCCAATATGATGCCGCCCAACCCGGATTATCAGGCGCCCTAAAACTGGTTGTGTTTTTCTATTTTGTGCCCAGACAATACAGATGCGTCGCTGTGCGAACGAATAGCTGGTTATCCGCAATCGCAGGTGAGGCCATGCAGCCGGCAGAGAGTGTATTTCGACTGACGACATTAAATTTTGAACCTATGGATACGACGGTGGTCGTGCCGTTACGGTCTAAAAAGTAGATGTGGTCCTTGGTAGCCACAGGAGAAGTGCTAAAAGAACCGCCAATGCGTTCACGCCAGACTAATTCGCCGGTTTCGGCGTTGATGCATGAAGCCACCCCTGTCTTATCCGCCACGAAATATAGTAATCCATCTTTATGTATTAAGGACGGAGTGGAAGGACAGGCAGTACTGTACTTCCATTTCACGTCTTTCTCAGTAAGTACACCTTCTCCGGAAATATCCACGGCCCAGATCTCGGGCCGTCCAAAATCAGGTACGATGTAAACTAAATTTCCAGAAAAGACGGGTTGAGGTACGGCTGAAAAACCCTCACAAGCGATTCGCCATATTTCTTTTCCCGTGTTGGGGTCATAGGCATAGCAACCTTGTGCGGCCGGGCTAACCAGCAAGTCTTTCCCATTCACTTTGCGTACAACAGGTGTCACAAATGCTTTGCGAGCATGATTGCCAACACCTGAAAGATCAAGTGACCGTGTGGTTTCCCAAACAGTGTTGCCGGTGCTTTTATTTAACGCGGTAATATGTTGTACGTCATATCCGTCACAGTGGAAAATCAGCAGATCTTTATGAAGGATGGGGGAGGACCCCGGCCCTTCCTGATGGTTGAGTCTGATATCCTGCCGCCGCCATTTGATTTTCCCCGAGGTTGTGTCGATGGCCGCTACACCATAAGTCCCAAAGTAGAGATAAACGGTGCCTTCTTCGATGACCGGTGTTGGTGAAGCAAAGGAATTGAGTGCATTGCTGGCTTCCAGTTTTTCAATATGAAACAGCTTGAGATTGTGGAGCAGTTTACCGTCGCGACGGAAACAGATGGCATGCAGGTCGTGCCCCTCCTTTAAGGCTGTTCCCATCCATATTTGATCATTCCAGATGACAGGAGATGAATGTCCCTTACCGGGTGTTGCCACTTTCCAGACGACGTTTTCCTCTTCATTCCATTGTGTTGGCAGTTTTGCGGATGTGTGTAAACCGTCTGCATTAGGCCCTCGGAATCGAGGCCAGTTTTCGGCTTGAATGGAGGTTGTTAGAGTTGCCAGAGTGAAGAACGCCAGAGTCATTCGGAATTGCATTGTTGGTCATCTCTTGTTTGTGTTTTCGGGAAGGCTAAACTGTTAGTTATTATACTGTTTACCTGATATTGAGACTTTGGAGAGTTGAGAATGCAAACCAGAATTGTTCTTTTCGTTATTTGTCTGCTGACCTCGTCTAGTGTGTGGGGACAAAACATCAGCCGTGACACCGAACTGGATTATCCGTCCTATACGCCTGCGGATTCTGATGTCGTTATTTCCCGTAGCGACTATCACGAGAAGTTAGAAGGGTTCTGGTTGGCTGAGTGCATTGCAAACTGGACCGGCCTGAGAACGGAAGGGGTTAAGAAGACAGCGCCCTTCTACACCGACGAGGCGTGGGGAACCAAACAAGGACGCCGGCGTAATGGTGCTCCACAGATGATCGAATTTGTTCTGGTGGAAGAAGGGGATGTTTGGGGGGCCGACGATGATACAGATATTGAGTATATCTACCAGAGCATTCTCGATACCAATAATACAAGTGTTGTGACCGGCAAGATGATTCGTGACGGATGGTTAAAGCATATCAAGCATGAAGAGCAGAACTACCTTTGGGTCTCCAATGAGAAAGCGCTGCATTTGATGATCGATGGTCTGGCACCTCCTTTGACAAGTCTTCCCGAGCACAATCCACACTTTGACCAAATTGACGCTCAATTGACGACAGAGATCTTTGGGTTATTCGCTCCTGCCAGGCCTGACGTTGCATTGAAGATGTCGCATCTTCCGATTCGCACTACCGCGTATCGGGATGCCGAGTGGATTGCCGAATTCTATGTAGTAATGCACTCGTTGGCTCCTAGTGTTGACGCAACGCTTTCCACGCACGAACAGGTCATGTGGTTGGCAGATCAGGCTCGGAAACGCATTCCTCACGAATCGTTTGCCGCCAAAATGTATGATTTCGTAAAAACCGAATACGAAAAGAATGAAGACAAAGACAACTGGGAAGCGACACGTGACTATCTGAACTGGCGTCATACAGGTCAGACTATCGATGGATACAACTATCGTAGTTGGTTTGATGCCGGGATTAATTATGGTGCCAGCCTGGTTAGCCTTTTTTATGGACAGGGAGATTTGAAACGGACCATCCGTATTGGTTCTCTTTGTGGGTGGGATTCAGATAATCCGACCGCTACCTGGGGAGGACTTATCGGTTTCCTGATCGGTAAAGAAGGCGTTGAGGAAGCTTTTCCGGATAAAAAGTTATCGACGTTGTACCGGATTGGTCGAACTCGCGTGAACTTTCCGGATCGCACCCCGAATCAGGATGGTGATGATTCCTTTGAATTGATGTCGACTCGTGGTATCCACGTGATTGACCGGGTTGTCATCGAAGAGATGGGCGGAGGAGTCGATCTTGAGAAGGATGTCTGGTATATCCCGTCCAATCCGACCGTTCCGCGAGCGAATTACTAGAGTCACTTGCCGCTTCCCTTCGGATCACATTCATAGAGATGACTTATAATGCCTCTCCACAATTCTCCCATAATATATCGATCGAAGATAACTGTTTCGGCCTTATGCTTTGTCATCGCGCTGCTAGTGAATGTCTCGCAAGGCCAACAGATTGCGCTTACAGAGTTAAGAGATATTGAGACTCGTGGTGATCTGGCTGAACGAATTGAGTTGGCAGTTGCGTATCTCGACTTAGCGACTCGTCAGCAGTTATGGAGTGGTTTTGAAGCGGAACTGACAGACGATCACTCGTTTGGACTGTGGGCAGCCGATTGGCCTGGCCGTACGTTGGAGGCCTATGCTCGAACGTCACTGGCGTTAGGGAAACCAACCTCGAAACGTTTTGACGAAGTTGGGTTTGGATTGCTGGGAAACCAGCGGCGCGACGGAGCGTTTAAAAATGGAAAACCCATTGCTCCGGAACGAACAGGCTATGCGTATTCGAACGGCTATTGGTTTGGGAATGCCCGAGGTTTGCTGGGGTTGATTTGGGCTCACAAATATAGGCCGCAACAAGAAGCCTATCTCGACGGCGCTAAAAAGTTGGGTGATCACTTCGTTGCTAATTACTTTGCTGAAGGGCAACTAGGTGCACCGAGTTCTTTTTGGTGGGTCGGTACTGAAGCCATGGTTGAGTTATATGGTATTACAGAGGATCGTAAGTATTTAGATTTTGGAGTGCGGATTGCCGAGTCGGTGCCGGATGTTAATCCAATCAGCCAGCATACCCATTCATACCTCTTAGCGATCCGCGGCATAGTCAATATCTGTGCTCACCTGCAAGCGGAAGAGGAAGCAAGCGTTAGACGGGCGTTACTGGCCAAAGCATTAAAACAGCATGAGTATTTTGAAAACCATGTAATGTGGCCAGGTGGTGGAATTGTCGAACATCTGGGACAACCGGAAGGCTATAGTCTTAACTATTGGTTTGACGAGGGTTGCAGTGTGTTTGACTGGTGGGGGCTGAATGTAGATCTTTGGCGAGTCACCAAAGAGACCCGATTCCTGGATATGGCCGAACGTACAGCTCGAAACCACCTTTTGTTTAATCAGGATCGTTCGGGTGGATTTTGTGGTGATCGGGGAATTGATTTCGTGAGAGAGGGGTCACCCTGGCCGTTCTGTTGTGCGATGCACGGAACACGTACGCTGGCGGAGATTCCTCAGTACATTGCCACGACGGATCAGGAATCGATCTTTGTAAGTTTCTATTATCCGTC
>PAAT01000188.1 GCA_002698965.1 Rhodopirellula sp.
CGCCCCGGGTCGTGCAAAAAGCTTCTCCGGGCCCCGGGACGCGGTCCGCACCGCCCGGTCAGCGCGGGGTCCGAGTCTGGGCAGTTTTCGCCCCGGGTCGTGCAAAAAGCTTCTCCGGGCCCCGGGACGCGGTCCGCACCGCCCGGGCAGCACGGGGTCCGAGTCTGAGCAGTTTTCGCCCCGGGTCGTGCAAAAAGCTTCTCCGGGCCCCGGGACGCGGTCCGCACCGCCCGCCGCACCGTCGGAATGCATCACCGATTCACGTTTTCGAGCCTTGGTTCCGGAGAGGACACCCAGGTCCTGCGGACAGTCACCGTCGGTTCGCTCGCAATGGGCTGTGCCACATCGGGGAACAAAGGTATGTCTTGGTCGGGTAGCAAGTGCCTCAACATGCCAAACGCCAACGCTCTCGTGTAGAGCATGATTTCCGCCTCCTCGCGCGGGGTGAATTCTCTGACCGTGCCTTCTTCGCGCGCGAGGTACTGTTCCTGTGTGTAGATTTTGCTTCTTCGAAGCAGGTCGCGGTAGAGAAACCGGGTCAACCGATCCGCGTCCGGACCGACCTCGGACGTGCATATGAGTTCAAACGCGTAGCAAAAAGCAAAAGTGTTACAAAGAGCCAGGTCGGGAACGTTAATGATTCCGAACTCCTCCTCCAAAAAGGTCCGCGTTTCCTGAGTCGGCTTGAAGTTTGCATTGTTCGTGTCAAAAACATGGAGGTCCAAGTTTGGGTCGTTCATGACTTGGCGCAGTCCGTCTTCGACGATGATCGGCATTTGCCTGCCCCAATCTTCTGTCATCCTCCCGTTGGCATCAACTAAATAATACTGCTTCCCGGCCTTTGTGTGTTTTACCACGAGGGTCACGGCATGAGCAACCCGTTTCGGGCGGGACGGTTCCGCATAATAGAAACCCACATGGCCGATCCCGAGCCGGCCCTTACTCAAACCGTTAATGATCGCCGACATTCCGCTTACGCCGTGAAACTCAACGGAGCCGCCGTTTTTAGTGTCCACTTCTACCGTCACCGTGGGCAGCACCGTTACCGTGGGGTCCACCAATCGCGCAATTTTAGTCAGAACGGTTGTGAAGTTTTGTGAGTGCAGTACACTTGCCATGACACGCTCGTTGAGAGGCACAATCCAATGTTCGCCGCGCGGATCTGGCAAGAACTCGAGATGATGAAAACGCTGCGCGCGCGTTTCCATCGTGTTTCGGCGGTTCGGACTTCGTTTACGTGCATTGGGATTCCGATTACCTCGTACCGCGACCGACGACGGCAGCGACGGCGACCGCGGAGGCGGCGGCGGCGGCGGCGGCGGAGGCGGCATGCCCAACAGAAAATTCCAATCCCGGCCGGTGCGCACATCCGCTGCGACGTCGGTTTTTGCTTTTCGCCTGCGCTCGGGACGGGGCGGTGAACGCGGAGACTTTGACGGCGGAGTCGAAGGCGGAGGCGAAGGCGGAGGCGGAGGCGAGCTCGAACGGCGCGGAGAGCTCGAACGGCGCGGAGAGCTCGAACGGCGCGGAGAGCTCGAACGGACCGTGCTCGGCGCACGCGGCGACCGGCGTTTGCGAACCGTTGCGTTCGCCGTTCTAGAAGTTGAGCGCAAGCGCCTAGGAGAAGGCGACTGGCGCCGCTGCGGAGAACGAGCCTTAGGCATCGTAATGATTTGTCATTACAGCAGGTGAAAAAAAAAACCACTACGCAAAAACCGTCGTGTACACGATGAAGGCGAACAAACACGCCGAATACCAAAATGGTGGCGTACTGATATATGGGCGGAAGAACGCAGTGCTCAGCGATACGAGCATTCTCCTTCGTTTTTTTTAAAAAAAAGATATCCCTATTCTTTTCTCCCTTCGCAACAACCACCCCCTCTAATTCACTTAGCGACCGTGACCGATCTGAATACGGGCTCTTTCTGCATTGGCGATCGAAATTGGTAAATGCCGACCCCGAGCGCAGCCACTCCAACCAACGCTCCTCCGACTATCAGCGCGACGTTGCTCGAGTCCTCCGACGACGGCGGCGACGATGGAGGCAGCGGGAACGGAGACGTCGGCGGCGGGGGCGGGGGCGATGAGGGCGACGGCGGAGACGCAGGGGGCGGAGACGTCGGCGGCGGTGACAGTGGTGACGTTGGCGGCGGCGGAGGTGACGCGGGGCTGGGCGGCGACGGGGAAGGTGACGGCGGAGGATTTGAGGGCGGTGGCGGTGGTGACGACGGCGACGGCGGTGGCGAGGTGGGACTGGGCGGCGGCGGGGAAGGTGACGGCGGAGGCTTTGAGGGCGGCGGTGGCGGTGGTGACGACGGCGACGGCGGCGGTGAGGTGGGACTGGGCGGTGGCGGGGAAGGCGACGGCGGAGGCTTTGAGGGCGGCGGTGGCGGCGGTGACGACGGCGACGGCGGTGGAGACGGGGGTGCGGAAGGCAGGGCGCACTGCGAGCAGCCAAAATCCTTGATCGGCACGTTGGTGAACGCATCGTCCGTCGGATGCGAGACCCCGCACATGGTGTACCAGGAGTCCTCGCAAGTGCGCCCCCCGTCGAGAACCATCTGACACGATTCGTCGTTGGAGAGGCCTTCGTACGAGGCGATGTTGCACAGGTCGGGCGGCGACGGCGGAGACGCGGGGGGTGGGTTGGAAGGCGGTGACGGCAACGACGGCGGTGACGGTGGAGACGGCGGCGACGGCGGAGGGTTGCAACAGATCCTAAAAAACTCGCCCGTGCCCTCGCACTCCGCACACGATGCGTCGTTTTGGACGTTGTAAAGCGGCCATGACTCGTCGTTTAAGGTGAGTTGGGCGGCGCAGCCGTTCGTGGGAATGGACAGACCAACGCCCCAGTTGTTTACCACCGTAGGATCACAGCACCCTGATGTCGTGACCACTTCGATGGGGCTCCCGGCTGTCAGGCCGTTTGCCGCGGCGTACCCATCGGAGGCCTGCTGGCACTGGCTCTGCGTCAGCGGAATGCTTTCGCTGCCGCACGGCGTCTGCTGGGCGGTCCAGAAGCAATTGTCCAAGGAAAAGGGCGTCGGAGGCGGCGGAGACACGGGGAGCGGGGGAGGGGACGACGGCGGCGGCGGAGACACGGGGGGTGGGCCGGACGGCGAGGAAGGGGACGATGGCAGCGGCGGAGACACGGGGGGCGGGTGGGAAGGCGGCGACGGCAGCGCCGGCGGTGACGGCGGCGACGGCGGCGACGGCGGAGGGTTGCAACAGATCCTAAAAAACTCGCCCGTGCCCTCGCACTCGGCGCACGATGCGTCGCTTTGGACATTGTACAGTGGCCACGATTCGTCGTTCAGCGTGAGCTGTGCGGCGCAGCCGTTCGTGGGAATGGACAGACCAACGCCCCAGTTGTTTACCACCGTAGGATCACAGCACCCTGATGTCGTAACCACTTCGATAGGGCTCCCGGCTGTCAGGCCGTTTGCCGCGGCGTACCCATCGGAGGCTGCTTGACACTGATCTTGCGCGAGCGCTACACTGTCGCTGCTGCAGGGCGTCTGCTGGGCGGTCCAGAAGCAATTGTCCAAGGAAAAGGGAGGCGGCGCGGCCGGCGGCGACGAGAACGTCGTGCTGCCCTTGCACACGGCTCGTTTGGTGGTGGGACTGCTGGCGAGTGGATTAGCCACGTCGTTCTCGTGATACAGAATGAGTTTATTGTTATAGTACCCTAGATTGCACCCATACCCAAGTGTATCGCTAGCAGCCGGACTGTAGTATGTGATGGTGCTGTGCACGGTCGGATCGATGCCCATGCAAACCATGTTCGCCGGGTCAGAGAGCAGCCACGTTTTGAACACGTTGCAGTCGCCGTTTGTCATCCGTTTGTCCTCGTCGCAGACCTCTTGGTCGATCGTATTCGTGAGCACCTTGTACTGGTCCGAGCACGGCGTCGTCGCAGACACGGCCAACCCAAAAACTCCGAAGAGAAAAAAGGTTTTCATTTCTGCTCTACTCTCTCTCTCTCTCTGTGTCTGTGTGTGTTTTGTTTTTTAGAAGCCCCACAAAAAAATAATTATTTTTTTAAAAAAGTAACAAACTCACACACACATACACACACAGACAACGCGCGATGACGCTCTCGTGGATGACCTACGAAGCGGCACACGCGTTCGAAAAAGAGGCTGAACGACTCGGGGTCAGCGAAACCGCAAGATCGAAGCATGGCTTCATGCGTGAATACCAGCTGGCCAAGTCAGCGGCCGCGATGCGGTCACGTCCGCTGCCAGCCGGCGTTCACGGCGGCGAGACGTGGGGAATAAAACGGGGCAATTTTGTAAAACGCCACATGGCGCAGTATCGAAAGAATCCCACTTATCGGCGATTTTTGGCGTTGATCATGTGGGCGTTCCGGCCCCCGGGCGGGGTTCCACACGACAGGAGCCGCCGGTCAGCCGGCCGCCGTTCCGGAGGCCGACGGAGCCGCCGTTCCGGAGGCCACAGGCGTCGCTAGACAATGTTTATCAAGGCGATGGCGGCGGCGAGCCGTACCAAAAAATAATTCTTTCTGGCGGTTTTGGAGTCGTGTGGTGCGGCGTGTCGATCGGCGAACGCTGCTCGCTCCGGTATTGCTGCAGCCACGCGCGCTCCGCGCGAGCGCGAGCGCGCGTGTTCTCGATGTGCACGAAAAAACCGTTTTTCCAAACGAGCGGTTTTTCGGCTTTTTTTTCCATTTTTCCTTTTTTTAAAAAAAAATGTATTTCTTTTCATTTAAAATGATTATTTTTTTTTTAAATTGAAGGGCGCACGTTGATTGACCAAACGTCGGTGCCACGCTGCATGTAGAGCACGATTTCCGACGCCTCGGTTCGGCGCAGCACGACGGAGTCGTGCTGCGCCTCGTCGGCTGCTTGATCGGAGCCAGCCTGCTGCGAAAAGAACGCGTAAATACGATCCCAGTCTTGCAGCGACATGTTGAGCGCGTCTGCAAATCGCAGGACAGGCTCTGGTAACGTGCCATCGCGCGGGAAAAACACTTGCTTGCGTAGAGGTTCGTGCGGCGTCACCGGTGATTCGGCGTGAGCGACGTGTTCGGCGCCGCTGCTGTCCCGCCAGCAGCCCGCTTCGGAGTCCCAGTCTTTGGGGCAGCCGTGCTCGTCGTTCGGGGGTCGGCCGCGCGGGCGCCGCTGTTTGGTGTCGTCAGATGGTTTGGCCGCCTCGTCGCTCGGAGGCAGGTCAATGCTGATTGCGTGCTGCCAGCGCATGCTCGGCTCTCTCTCTCTCTTGCCGCGCGCTAGGATCCACTCCCGGCAACGACGTTTTCTCCCTTTTTTTTTTTTTACTTCGGGAGAGCAGGAGACTGAATATCACCAAAGCTCCGACACCTCAATGTCCCTCCACTCCTCGCCTTCGAGGCACTCGGGCTCGTTGGGTTCGGCGTACTCAAACTCGTAGTTTCCGGTGTGAGTGTATCTCTTTTTGAGCACGGCGGTGATAGATTGATGATACAAGTCCAGCCGGCGCGCCGCATCGTTGGCGCTCGCGTACGTCGTCCATACCTCGGTGTTGCGCTTGCGACCACGGACGGGCTTGGAGCGTTTAAGGGCGTGTGAACCGCGCTCGGTGTTTGTGTCGAACGAGTGCTGGATGTTCTGGGAACGTGTCACTGCACGGAGGTTGTTGAGGCAGTTGTTGGACGGGTTGCCGTCGATGTGGTCGATCTGGAGCGGGTCGTCCATGCCGTTCAAAATCCCAAACGCCACGCCGATCGCACGGTGGGTTAAGTACACCTTGCCATCGACTCCGATGCGCGAGTACCCGCTTGCCGCTGGCGACGGAGTCAACACGACACCCCTGCAGCTCTTGTACCGGCCCATGGACGACACGTACCCCGTGAGGAATGGCTTCCACTCCTCGCCGTCCAAGCACTCCGGCTCGTTCGCATCGGCTTTGACGAACTCGTAGCCGCCCGTCTTTTTAACCTTTCCAGCGACCACCGCACTGATATTTCCCGACTTGAGCTTGAGCACACGCGCCGCCTCGCTCGCCGACGCGTACTTGACCCACTCGTCCGTCGAGTCGACTTTCCGGCCTAGGATGGGCTTTGAGCGCTTGAACGCGTTCGACTTGCGGGACGTGTTCGTCGCATACGAGTGCCGAACGTTCTCGGAACGGTTCGCCCACTCCAAATTCCAGAGGAAGTTGTCGGAAGGGTTCCCGTTTATGTGGTTGACTTGGTCTTGGCCTTCCTCACGCGGCAACTTGAAGGCGATGGCCATGAGCCGGTGGACTAAGTAGAGTTTCTTTTGAATTTTGACGCTCGCGTACCCGCTCGCTACCGGACGGACCGTCTTGACGACGCCGGAGCTGTCCTTGTACCGGCCGTGCGACGAGATCTGCGGTTTCCCCATTTTTTTTTGTTTTAAATATTTTTTTTTGATTTTCTCGACGAACACAAACAATAAAAAAAAGATCGTTACCCTAAATGGGGCTCGAACCCATGGCCACCAGATTAAAAGTCTGGCGCTCTTCCAACTGAGCTACTAGGGCGAATTTTTGGCTTTGTTTTGTTCAGCAACGGCTTTTTTTTTCACGCGCTGACCGCGACGGAACGACAGAGGCCAGGGACGCGCGAACCGCGCGCGTCGAGAAGGGCCTGCGCGGCCTCTCGAAGGTCATCACATTGAAGCTGCTTCAAAAATCGCTCTTCGTCCTCCGTCGTGTCTTCTGTCTCCTCGTAATCAGCAAAGACAATAGGTACGCGTTCACTGTTGAGCAGAACGATACGGTGCATGTCGGTGATGAGATCGTAGACTTCGGCTTCGTACATCTCATCATGTGGAACGGCGGTGGGCGCATCGCGCACGCGTGCCCAGCGACCCTGGCCGACCCGAACGGCGTGCTCGCCGGTCACGTCAATCCCTCTGTAGCAGTACAACGGTTCTTTGGGCGGGGCAAATTTCATCACAGCGTCCACGTGCCCACCAAGCAGCACGCAGTCGCCCGGAACGATGTCGGCGATCCGTTTCGGCGTGCCGTCGTGCATGGCCACGAGCGCGTCGGCCGGGAAGCAGCTGCCCTTACTGCGCTTCTTCCCGCTCTGCTTGCGCTTGCGCTTCTGCTGTGGCCGTTTGCGCTGGCGGCGGCCATCGTCGCCGTCGTCGTAATCGTCGTGATCGTCAAAGTCGTCGTCGTCGAAGTCGTCGGCATCGTCGCCGCCCGTGGCGCGGTCCATTGCAGCTTCGATCAGCCCGCTCGAGCAGCCTTCGAAGAGTGTCATCGGGGCCATCAGGACGAACCGCTGGTGGAAGACCAGAACGACGATGCAGAGAACAATGAACAGCGTCGCGCCGATGATTCCGTAGGTCCAGGCGTCGCGCCAGCCTTGGCCCATGGCGTCAAAATTTCCTTCAAGAAGCGACGAGGGGTCCATGCCTTGCATGATGCCGCGGATCATCTTGTACACAGTCCAGCCGATGGCGAGCACGTTGATAATCTTCACGGCGATGAACACGTAGTTCAGCCAGCGAAGATTTGGCATCGAGCAGGCGAATTTGATGCCGACCACGACGATGATGGCGGCGACGATCCCGATGGTCCACCACAACGTCGCGCCGCTGAAGAACCCACCACCGCCGTCACCACCGCCCATCAAATTTTCAAGCTGATTCCACGCATTCTCCATTGCGCTGCCGTGTGGATTGTCCATCTCCCGGTTGATGGCATCGCTGATTGCCTTGCGCGTTTCGCCCATGGACGTGCCCTCGTATTCCACGGACTGATCTTGCCCGGTCAGCGCCTGCAGTTTGTACTCGTCGACGATGCGGGTCGACTCTTCAACGGCGGCCGTCATGGCGGTGGTCGCAAACACATGCGCCTCGTCATTGAAATCAATGTTGACATTTTTGAATTCGGCAGACTCGGCTTCGATCGTCACAGACTGATCGCTTTTGGATTTGACTTTTGTTGAGTTGACTGTCGACTTGATGTTCTTTTTGATAAGCTCCTTCTGCTCCTCGACCATTTGCGAAGCGAGCTGCTTGGTATTGTCGGCGGCTGCCTGCGTGTCTTGCCCGTGCAATTTGTGGAGCTTTTGTTCCGTTGCGGCCTCCACCATGCCGAGCATTTGCGTCTCCATTTCTTCAAACGTCTCCTCCTTTGCGTTTGAGTCGATTCGCAGTTTTGCTTGCGACTTGAACTTCAGACTGGTGTTTGACATGACGAGTGAACCGCGTTTCATAAGGTCTTCAGCGTACACCCGGGCGGCTTCGATTCGTTCGTCAAGAACTTTATACGCTAAATTGAGCTGCTTCTCGCCCGACGGTGGCGTCATAATCAATGCCATCTGCGCCTTCGAAATTTCCTCCTCTTTACGCTCTAGCGTGTCTGTTAGTGCTTCGGTGTTTGCGGGGTCCGCTTTGATTTTGATTTTTAGGCTCATGCTCTTGTTAACTTCTACCCGAGTGTTGTTGCTTCTGTTGGTGACGGTGCAGCTGATGTTCCGGAACTTTTTGTAGATGTCTGCGACGCTTATGGCCGCGCTGGTGCATCCACTGCTCGAACTGCTCTGCCCGGATTGCATATTGGACGTGCTGCGCGTCTCACCGATTGTGCCTCCGTCGATGTCGCCGTTGGCTGCGGCACCGATGCTGTCCGCGATGCCGCGGATGGGGTTCAGAATCCCTCCGATTTGGTCGGCCATGCTGCGCTCCCGCGGGATATCCGGAAGCTCCGACGCGCCCTGGAACTGGTCGTAAAACGTGTCCAAGTAGTCGGAGGAGTTTTTCACGCATGACTGGTCCAGTCCCAGTGACTTGGCGATGTTCGATAGGTCCTGTTTGCGCCGTTCCGGGGGATCTTTCTGCTTGCACGCATCCTGATTGGCACCCGCCGACATTTTTTTTTGCTGAAGGGGGGGAGGTTTTGACTTTTATGCCACCTAAAAAAAAATGCATGCGCGCACCACCTCGCCATGTTTACATCACACCTCGAAGACACGCTGCGGCGTTCCGACCGTTTTGCACATCGGGCACCGTTCCGCGCAGAGCGGGTGCTGCACGCAGGTGGCGCACAGGCA
>PAAT01000189.1 GCA_002698965.1 Rhodopirellula sp.
AACTCACCATATATGGTACGTAATTCATTGTAGTTTAATACATTGGTTTTGTAAGACCCGTTTACGAACTTGACTGCCAATCCCGTCTTTATCTCCTTTACTTCCAAATTGGTGTATGTAGATAAATGTTCATATAAAGGAATGGCGTAACTACTGTCCTTGGTTAAATCTATTCTAACTTTTTTGCGTGGCTTTGGCACTGTTCCACCTATGTCAACCTTAACGATGGGTTTTGGCTCATCTTGGCTAACTATCGGTTTCACTTGTTGATTTCCGTAGACCGCTTCATACATATCCATCAATTCACGTAATGTGTAAACGTCAGAAATGTCCTCTATCTCGGAACGCAACGCACCTACCAATACTTTGACTGCCTCTTCAATAGTATTAGTAGGAATGTCAATCCCCAACTTAGTCAGTTTGCCTCTTTGGGCACGGTTTAACTCAAAAGGATTTGAAATTGCAATACTCCCATTTTGCATCATAGAACGAATATATTATTTTTCTTATAAATGTTTTGGTATTTGCCAACACAGTTATTAACAATTTATTTTTAATTGTTCTATTGTGTACAATTTTTAGGATTCTTTTCTTCATATTTTGCTCCCCCTTGAATCTTACGCAAATCACTACGCTTAACCAAAACGTGGTCTCTAAAGATAGTATTTAAAACAATCCACATTCCCGTAGTGCCGTGGACATCCATATATTTCTCCGCATCTTTCATAGCGGTTTCTATGTCTACACGGTCTGCAATAAAATTAGACCCCAAAAATAATGTTACGTCCAATTTCTGCATATGACCCTCGTGGTCAATTACATTGATTTCATCAAACAATTCTCTGTTTGCTTTGGCGATGTCGCCACCTATTTCTATGGTTTTTACGTTTTCCATATTAAATAAAATTTAAAGATTAATGAATAAAATAATTGAATGTATGGGAGGTGTATTAAAGACAAAACTATGATTATGATTAAATGCCTCCACAACCCTCACGGTATTGTGCACCTCCCAATAGGTTAACCCGTTGCTCCGTATGTATTAGCGGAAAATCCACCGTAATTTGTAGTGAGCAAATCTACATTACGTTTCCACCCATTTTTATAAACGACTTGCACCTCTATAAAGATTTCATCGTCTTTAAGTGGAGGTAGATAAGTGAGTAATTCTCGGGTGCGTTCCACGGATACGGGTCGGTATCCGCAAGATTCACCCTCCTCTAACTTTTCGGGGTATCTCTCCCAATAGTCATCTTTTACTCTTCGTGTAAACCATCCACCTGCACGTACTCCACCCGTGCATCTGTATTCCCTTTCATCTGCCTCTCGGTGTACAGAACTGTAATGAATGCGGTAAACATTGCCTAAAATGATTTTCTTTTTGCGTTGCCGTTGTTTACGGGTGTTGCCTTTCATTCGTTCAAGCATTGCTTTGCCATCATAATTGTAGACCACGATATTACGTTGAAAGTTTATGAGATAGTAATTTGCCATTAGCCAATTCTGAAATACATTATTAGATATTTGTTTCCAATAATGCTCGGGCAAATGTGAATACTCGGTATCCAAGACCTCAAGGTTTTTCCAATCAAAACATCCCTCTACATCATTCTGCTCATAACCCGTGGGAGCATAACCTGCATCTCCCAACATCTTATCGGGGTCTCTGTTAAAATTGTGCAATACAAAATGCAAGAATGGACGATAGTTAATTCTATTGTCTTTTGCGTTGAACAAAACCACGGTAAATGAATACTCGCCTATATCAAGATTGCAATTATAAAATATCCCTATTGCATTATTTGCTTTTATCTTTTCGGGGTCTACGTCATTACAAATAAAATCACACGGTCTTAAACGATGCTCGTTTGTCCAAGGATATTTATTGTCCCAATCTACAAACGATTCCATATACATTATTCCATTTGGTATTAATGGCGTTAACGGCACTTGGTCGGAATGACCCCGTTGCATATCAATACGTTTCTTCTCTTCAAGAAACCTATCCATATTAACACAGTCATCCCACCTTATCTCAATTTTACTTTTAGTGTAATACCTTTGGAACAACTCCTTTTTAAACTTTGTCAACTGTTTAGGGGACATAGGATGCGACCCCTCCAAATTTTGGTAATCCGCTTTTTGTTTATTAGTGGATGTCCTTTTCAATGATGTACTACTATTTCTATCGGGATTTAATTTTTCCCATTCTTTACGATTATGAGGGTTTAGTCTTTCCCATTCTTTACGATTTGCTATGTCTTTGTTTTTCTTCATTGGCTACCAAGTTTTAGGATATTTATTTAAGATTTCTTGAGGATATAAAAAAGTCTGTTGGTTGTAATGTACATCCTCCCACCATTTACACCAACCTAATCGCTTAACTGCAAACCTCGGAATGTCGTCAGTATGCACGTTAAAGAATATATCATTTCTTCCTCCCGTGTCGGGCACTGCCTCACCCTCTGAATCTAAATCGGGATTAGTTTTAACCTCTTCTAAAAAGTTAACTCTAACACCGTCAAACTTATCTGCTACGTACTGTTTAAAACCCTCGGCATCTAAATCGCCTAAAGTCATTCCTTGAATTACACATACCTGCGAATAATAATTTATGTCTTTTGGTTGCAGGTCATTATCTACAATTTTCTCGTCTTGGTTGTTATTTGGTATCTGTTCCATCTTGTTTTATATTTTTAGCGTTAATTAATGGTTTTAATTTAGCGAACATATCCTCGTTTAAAACCAACATAATTGGTGTTAATCGGGTTGTATCGTCCTCTTCGGTATCCTTAATGGTTACTGCATATGTTTTAACTCCATCATATATAACGGGAATTAAGGTAACGTCATCAAGACTATCTTTTTGATTAATATACAAAACGGCTTGTTGTGCCATTTCAATTTCTGACATCGGTTTGTCCTCTGTCGGCTCAATAGGTGTTTTCTCTTTGTTCATCGCTTAAACTTTCTTGGTAAGATTCATAATCATTTAATTCATCCTCTTCGGTACGGGGGACGATACCCTCACCATCACACTCATCACAGTTTTCTTTAATGTCGTCCAACTCGCCAAGATTTTCCTTGCAAGTTATGCAACGCTTTAAGTCATCATAGATTTGTGTCATATCGTCTCCGCAACACGAATAGATATAGTAGCCAATTCCGCTACATTCAGTGCACTCTTTCTCGCCATAATCAACTTGATTATACGGTGCTCGGGGGTCGTGCTCTGCCCCTAATGGTAAATTGCTCATTTGGTTGCCTCCTTTCGTTTAGGTTTATAATGCCTAATAAAGCCATTAAACCACGCAATAAATTTTATTTTACATTCTTTGCACAAATGTCTCGTGCCTACCTTTTCATATGGATAATTAAACATCACGTTTAAATGGGACACCTTTTCTTTATCCTGCCCAATAATATCTCCACACGCATCACAACTATATAATTTCGCCATCGTGCCCTCCTTTCTGTTGAACTATTAATTTAAGGTATTCATTGTAAGGTGTAATTTGCAAATCAATTCCCTCTAAGAATTGAAACTCTCTACGCCCTTTTTCATATCCCTCACCAAACGCTACCTCACGTAAAAATTCCATATTTTCTTTATCGGATGGGGATGTATACATAGGCGGTATTTTTTCCATTAAGAATAATGCCAAATATAGTGCCCTACCCATTACTTCTTTACCCTCAAGGGAAAAGATAAATTCTAAGCATTCCGTAATACTTGCACGTTTACGCCTTGCTTGTGCCGTGTTTTCTTTATGTTGTGATTCAGTTATTTTCATCGCAATCAATTTTATTAGGTTTATAATAATAGCCATATACACACCTTTCTCCAAATCTTGATGGGTCGTGTGTATCGTGTATTACCCCATCAACTACTGCGGTCAAATGTCTTGAAACGGATACCACCAATCTGCCTTTTGGTAATTCATCGCCTCTTAAATGCACCTTGCATCCTTGACCTATTTTCATAGTAGGTTGCCACGCCCACCCTATTGATTTCAAAAATCTTTCATACGTTGACCTATATACTCCCAACCTTGAATTAGATACTGTTTTCTTACGTTTGCCTCTACGTTCTTTTTTTGCTAAGACATTTAATTGGTCGTATACCTCTTGGTATGAAATCTCGGTAGCAATAGAAATAGCACGTACTACGCAATCATTAGCATCGCCTTTATAACCTGCCTTTTCTCTACCACCATCATTTAAACACCCATATTGGGCATAGTTTTGTTTTCCCTCTTCTCGGGATTGGTCTTGTTGAGACCACCAACACTCTTTTTTACTTTTTGCCATAACTACTCAATTAAGATTACTTCAATTATCCTCCCCTCTGCTCTTTCTTCATCGTGTTCCCCATCATAGTATTCCTCGCCTAAATTTTGCTTATACACTTTCTCTGTATTATTGTAATTCCTATGATACTCGCTTAACTCTACTTCCTTGTCCTCTGTAAAAAACTCTACCTCACAACAAATTTTGGATTTCCAATAATCACCACTATTCCACCCTAAGTGGATTGGCTTTTTTAATTGCTCTTCATCTAACTGTAAGAGATTGTCTAATAATTCTTGTCCCGTCATTTTAATCGTTTTTAAAACTGTTAATAAATGTATTTTTTTGTGCCGAACTTGGAATCTTATCAAAATCCAAGATTTTAGTAGGATGTATACGTCTCAAATTAAAGAAACTAATAATCCTGCTTGGTGCTCCCCAACACACATCTTTTTCTCGCTTGAGGTCAATAACAATAAATCGGGTTACGTCATCACCTATAATACGATGGGAACATTCACTTGCCTTTTGTACGTATGCTAACTCTTTGGCTAATGCCAATTCTTTTTCTTTTATATGGATTAACTTTTGGATTTTACTTTTCATATTTTTTATCTTTTATGAGATTTAAAAAAAGGGTTGTTTTTGAGCAGGACGGCACAACCCTAAAAAGCCATCGGGAGGTTTTTGAGATACGGGCATTTAACCGAAACCTTTATGTATCTCTCACTGCTCGGGAAAAAATATTATAGAGAATCTGTGTCCATATGACAACTCTCCATCTCGCTTACAGAATCGCATAAACTATCATAATGGTCTGTAATGGCTTGTGCCCTTTCTTTTACAGTTTCGGCATCACCCACTAACGTATCTAACGTATCTTTTACCTCATCATAAAACTCCCTATCGTCCAATAATTGGCTTTGGTTATCAGTTAATGGTGCACGATGCTCGGGGGCAATTTGCTCCATACTCAACTCATACTCATCAAGGAAATCCGTTACCTTGGTTAACTCATCTTGTAACTTACCTGCGTAATCCTCAATTTCCTCTGCGGTATTATACGTCTCGTTTGCATCTTGAGCATCTGACCAATCCCTACCATCCCAATCATTTATCGCACCCTTTAATTCTTGAATCCACTCATTTATTTTAGGGACAATTTTATCTCGGTGATATTGCTTGGCATACTTTGACCACAAACCATCACGATAAAGTAAGTCTAAGGCATTCTTAATTTCCTGCAAGATGCTTTTTCTTCTTGGGCACGTATCCCAACTTGCAACCGCCTTTAACTGTCCTTGTAAACTCTCATACCTACTGTAATCCTCTGACGATATAGGCGATGTAATGGCTTCACTATTATTGGTTTTTATCACAAGATTCTCTATTTTGATTATTTTATCTTGCATTAACCCCTCTGTTATCCAATCACTTACTACATCATATTCTTGTGTATCTATCTCACCATCGCCTACCTCTTGCGATACGGCATTATCTGCCCTCGTGGACATTTCTGTATTTTCAATATGTTCGTCTCCCGAATTATTGTCGTTTGGTAATATATTATTTCCTTGTACCATTTTTTTTTATTTAATTGTTTTTAATGATTTTTGCCATCTCTGTTTTTCTACGCTTTGCACCCAACTGCTATTAAACTGTGCAATTTCTTGACTATACTTTTGCCTCAAATAATGTAAACGGGTTGTTGTATTTCCATTTACTTTTGTAGGAATATATCGTCTAAAAAAGTTAAGGTGTTCTTTTGTAAGTTTGGTCGGCATTAATCTTAAATGATTGACCCTAAATGCGAACTCCTCTACACTTTCCTCGGTTAATACTCCTATTCCCGTTACATACATCATAGTACCTAAGTGGTCGTGAAAAAACTCTTTTTCTTTATCGGAAAACTCTGTTTCCCAATTTTTATCGCCTATGTATTCTACTCTTAACATAACCCGTCTACTCTAATTATTTCATAATTCCCATCTCGGTTATGGTTTTTCATCCATAGGTTACTAACAAATCTTGCCTCCTTTCTTTCAAGACCAAATGTTTCACGTACTAATTGTGCTCCATTGCCCATATTCATAATACCCGATTCTCTCACGGTATCCAAATAAGAAAAAATAGATTTTTCTAAATCGGTTGTTGTCCGATACCTTTTGTCTTTATTTTCAATAACATCTGCCATCTTAATAAATTTAAAATTAGTTAATGCCTACTCTATAAGGTTTTCGGCTTACCCTATTAGTAAGGTCAGAGGGAACACTCACGTATGAATGCTCCCCCCTCCTCATTTAAGGTTTAGTGCTATTTCATAATTTCTGAAATTTAAAAGTGAATATTTCTTTATTATGTTCTCACTTTTAACACCAACCTAATATTTGTTAAGTCAATAAGAAAGGCACGGGTCGTGGATAGAAAGTGTAAATTTAAACATCCCCAAAAGAGACCCTTCCCCAAGGGTCGCCAAGGAAACCCGTGCCATATCTATTTAAAAGTCTCCCTCTGCTACTTGGCAACAAGTGAGACCTAATTCACGCCACATATCAACAACTTGGTTACGGTCATCAAATACCGCTTTGACCTTAAAGTTAGGTTTTATAAATTGCTCATAAATATCCTTTTTGATAATACTGTCTTTAAGGTTGTTGTACTTGGGACGTTGGTATAAAGCATCATACTGAATACCATTATCCTTTAACCACTTCCTTGTTTCTTCGTGGCACACGCCATCCCTACCCGTAACTATAATCACAAAAGGTGAAGCATAACTACATTCACTTCTTTCAGTCTCGGGTTTATAATTCATTCCGTGAAAACGTGAACTATATACCAAATTAGCCAACCACTTTATATTAGGGTCTACTTTATCTGTTCCTACCTTATCCCATTGAAAAGGACGTTTTCTTGGCTCGGGATGTCTCTCTTCCGTCATATGTGCTAATGTCCCGTCTACATCAAAGATTACACACTCTTGAGGCAGATTAACTGCATTCGTAGTAATTCTACGCCTTAAATAATCCTCTAACTCATCTGTCTCTACCGTCCCTATGTATGTACGGGATTCCTCTGTTCTCCAATATCCTATGTCAGATGCGTTACCCTCGTGCTCACCAAAGTAAAATCCGTTAGGTGCTAAATCACCCAATATCTCACAGAGGTCTAAAACAATCATATTTTTTTCCTCGGGGTTAGATTCTTTCCATACGTCTTTAAACATATCCACCTTGGTCTTGTGGTCATCTGTAAGTTTAAAGGTTAATACTTTTCCTACGCCTCCATTTACTATTTCGGTAAAGAATGCGATAAAGGTTTCAAATAAATGCTCATTGTTTAATGTACCGTTACTTACGGTCATTTCTTCGTACTTAAATGCTTCAAATGTATGTACCATTTTATTTATAATTTATAAGATTTACAATAGTATAAAAAAAACTAACAGTACCGAAAACCTCAAACATCCCAACGGCACATCGTTCATAATTCCGAATCTTGTGTGTGCCTCGCTTTCATTAATGGGGACTAAATTTTCTGTCATACTGTTAGCACCTTGGATGCTCAAGGATTTGGGGTTACTTAAATGGCGATAACATCATCGCCCAAACAATTATTGTCTGCACTAAATAATGACTACTCTCTTAATTAACAACGATGGGGGTGTAGTCATCAATCACCCCATCACCGCCTAAGTGAATATCAATCGCATTTTGCTCTGCATATCTTACTGCCGTTTGATATGTATTGAAAATGCCGACTAATTCTTTGGTCTTATTCTTGACCTTGTAAAGTGCGTATTGCACCTCAACAACTATGTTACCTATATTATGTAATGTTCCCATTTTTAATAAATTAAGGTTTGTAAATAATCAACATAAAAATCATCGTAAACAATTTCATTGCCTCTCGCAATGTTCTCTTGAATCTCTGCAACCTCATTTGCTACTTGTTGAGTTTTCTCTGCCAAGATGGTTGCTACTTCGTGAAATTTAGTATCTCCCTGCTTTGCAAAGGTTGCTAATAAATTGTCAATCCCTTTGGTTTGACCTGCTAAATTTAAAATTACATTTTCCATTTTTTCTCCCGTTTTAGTTAATGTTAATAATTGGTTAAATTGTGAATGTTTAAATCAGAAAGGTATAGGCGGTATAAAGCCATTCATCCCGTATCCGTAGTGCAATTAATGTCCGTGTGTTTTGGCAATGGGTCATCTTTTATGTGATAGCACAAACGCATCAGTTTGTTCCGAAAGAGGCAGAATCAGAACGCACCAAATTGTCTGCTCACAACCATTGTAAATTATCAATCCGATTAGATTGAAACGACATCCATAACAAGTCATCGTCTTTGGTTTTGTGCAACGTCATTGATTAGCGGTATTCTACCGACCTTATCCTTTCGTGATTTTAAGAGGTATTCCCCCCTCCATATCTATATAAATTATTTTTTCAAAGGTGAGAAATGCGGTATTTTTTTAAAAAAAACGCACTCCGTTACTCTGTATCAAATTTCAACTCATTCAATAGATTTTTGATACCGAATGATTTTATTTTCTTACCAATGTTGAGACGGTAAACTTTGCCTTTTAATAAAGTGGTAAGACCAAAGTTAAGTTTAGATTTTCTCCTATTGTTTTTTGTCTCGTCCTCATTGTCTAAATTAACCACCGTCAGTAAGTCATCAATTAACTCATTGTAGTCATTAGCCATTTTCTTTAATGCAACTTCTGCATCAATGTACCTGCTAATTTTATAGAACTCATTTTTATACGTCCCCCTAATGTATAGCCAATAAAAGATATTGTATGCCTCTTGCTCATCGCCTCGGGTGTAATCCAATAAAGTTAAATAAGTGTGTTTTCTTGTTTGGTTATTCTCAATGAGAACTATATTATTTTTCTCTTTCTCAAACGCTATTTTGATTTTTTCATTCGCCATAATATTCATCGTATTTATCACCTAATATAAGACTGTCGTGTTTTTCATAATACTCTTCAAGTGAGTTTATGCCATACATCTCTTGTAGGTCAATTAAAAATAAACTATCTAAAAATTTCTGTCTTTCAATTTCAAACCACATACTATCCTTGCCATCCCCATACATCATACTGTCCGATTCTAAATAAGAATAATCCTCCGTGGTGTCTATTGGATTGGGTACTTGTATGGTTTGTGTGGGACGGGTATTATCCCCTGCACAAGAGGATAATAACCCAACTACCATAAATATTATTTAATACTAAAATAAGTAACAAAGAAAATGTAGTTATCACTCGAAATTTCAAGTTCTTTTTTATAAAAATAAGAAATGGAAAAGAAAAAAAAGTTATTGAAATTAAATTAAAACTATAAGTTCCAATTAAAGATAGAATTTGTAAAGAGTTTATATAATTACTCCAACTAAAAACAATTAAATTCCATGGAAAACCACTTAAAATAGA
>PAAT01000190.1 GCA_002698965.1 Rhodopirellula sp.
TTGAATCTAACCACCCGGGAAGGATTGCTTCAGGGTGGAGCCACGGGAGAGTCGTCGATTATTATTGGTCGTCCGGAAGACAGCCCGCTCTATTTAGCAACCTTGCGGGAGAACGATCTTTGGGCAGCGATGCCTCCCAAAGAAAGTGAACGTCTGACCCGAGAAGAATTGCGTTTCGTCAGACAATGGATTGCGGCCGATGCGCCCTGGCCTAATCAAGAGCGGCTGAAAGAGCTCCAAAAGGGACAGGACCCGTGGGGCACTGGAAACGAAGTGCGAGTCGCTACGTCCGGTGGGCTTAGTGAAGATTGGACTAATCGAACCTATCAGCCGGAAAATCTGTGGGCGTATCAGCCAATTGCTGTATCGGATGTTACTCACACAGCCGAGCATCCAATTGACTCTTTTATTTCTCATCGCATGCCCAAGGGCTTGGGCGTTGCGCCTCGAGCAGGCGATATCACATTGGTTCGGAGGGTGAGTTATACGTTAACTGGCTTGCCGCCAACGCCGGATGTCATGCGAGGATTTCTGGAGGATGAGTCTCCAGCGGCTTACGAAAATCTTATTGACCGCTTGCTCGATTCACCGCGGTATGGGGAACAATGGGGTAAACACTGGCTGGATGTTGTGAGATACGCTGACAGTAGTGGGTTTGCTAATGATTATGAACGCCCGAATGCCTGGCGATACAGGGACTATGTCATTCGCAGCTTTAACCAAGACAAACCCTATGATCAATTCGTACAGGAGCAAATTGCCGCCGATGAACTCTTTGCCGATTCGCCGGAAGTTCAACTTGGTCTTGGCTTTTTACGAATGGGTCCCTGGGAGCATACAGGCATGTCAGTCGGAAAGATTACCCGACAGCAGTTTCTGGACGATGTCACTTCGTCGGTTGGTCAGGTCTTTTTAGGGCAGGCGCTCCAATGTGCTCGCTGTCACGATCACAAATTTGACCCTGTGCCAACTCGGGATTATTACGCTATCCAATCAGTATTTGCGACTACGCAGATGGCAGAGTTGCCAATACCGTTTCAACGGTATGAAAACACAAAAAAATTTGAGGAAGATAAGAAATACTTAGCCAAGCGTGAGGCAGCTATTGCCGAATTGCGAAAGACAGTAAATAGTCCAAACAAGACAGCGAACGATTTTGGTCGTGCTCGTCTGAGTGGGAAATGGAGTAACCTATACCAACGAGCGCGGGATCGATATGAGCCACTCATATTGGGAGTCTATAATGGCCACACTCAGTTAAATCGAAATTCGTACAATCGTTTTAATAAACCCGCTGATGTCACCAAAGGAGTTTTTGAAAATACCGCTATTCTTACTGGTGGTAATATTTTTACACCTGGGCAATCTGTTTCGCCTGGGATTCTGAGTGTAACTGGCGTTGCCGCGAGTATCCCGAAAGCTCTGGAAGGGCGCCGAGGTTCGTTTGCGAAGTGGGTGACTGCTCCAAACAACCCACTGACAGCGCGGGTAATGGTAAATCGAGTGTGGTCTTGTCACTTCGGGCAGGGCATTGCCGGAAATCCAAATAATTTTGGAGCGACGGGAGACAAACCCACTCATCCCTTATTGTTAGATTGGTTAACTTCGGAATTTATTAAGTCGGGCTGGTCGATCAAGTCTCTTCACAAACTGATACTTACCTCAGAAGCGTATCAGCGTAGTAGCACTCATCCGGCACCGGAAAAACTGGATCAGCTGGATCTAAGTCGCTCGTCCTATTCAGTATTTCAGGCGCGTCGATTGACGGCTGAAGAATTACGAGATTCGATGCTGCAGGCTAGCGGGGAATTGGTCCATGCGTTTGGAGGTTTACCGGCTCGACCTGACATGAACATAGAAGCCGCATTGCAACCACGCCAGATCATGGGGTCCTTTGCCCCCAGTTACGTCCCCGATGTAAAACCGGAACAACGAAATCGGAGATCGATTTATGTTCTGAAGCTACGAGGTTTGCGCGATCCATTTATGACAACCTTCAACCAGCCTTCTCCGGACGAGTCGTGTGAGATGCGGGACGCTTCCAATGTGACACCGCAAGTCTTTGCTTTGTTCAATAGTGAAGAGTCGGCAGACCGGGCTCTTGCGATGGCTAATCGTATTCTGAGTGAAGTCATCACAGATGAAGATGCGATTCAACTTGCTTTTGAGTTGGCATTAGGTAGAATCCCCGATCGCCAGGAGTTGAAGGTCTCGAGGATGCATTGGAAAGATTGCTTGAACGATCATCTGGAACTCAAGCCACAGGCCAGAGAGTATCCAACCGAAGTGATACGTCGAGCCAATGAAGAGAACACGGGAGAAGAATTTACGTTCACAGAAACGTTATTTGAATATCAGGATTATCAGCACGATTTACAGCCCCATGAAGTTGATGCCCGTACCAGAGCGTTTGCTGAACTGTGCCTCGTTCTGTTGAATACGAATGAGTTCGTTTACGTTTATTAAGAGGAATGCCGGAGCAAATAGCATGGATCGACGTGAGTTCTTATATGGTCTGAATACAAGTTTGGGCAGTATTGCATTTAGTGCCATGCTGGCCGATGAGGCACCCGCACAGGATACTCCGGCACGAGTGGCACACTTTCCCAAAGCGAAAGCGAAGCACTGCATATTGTTGTATATGGAGGGCGGGCCATCGCATATTGATACGTTTGATCCCAAACCCCGTTTAAAGGAACTTCACGAACAGGAGTTCCAGCGTGACGGTCAGGAGCAGAGCGCGATGGCTAGCGGTAAACGTTACTATGTGCAGACTCCTTTTGAATTCAAAAAAGCAGGTGAATCCGGGGCAGATATTACAACCGCATGGCCTCATTTGGAAAATGTTGTGGATGACATTTGTTTTTATCGAGGTTTGCAGGTGACCTCAGTGAATCATCCCGCCGCTAATTATCACGTGAATACCGGGAATCGCTTTGGAGGAGATCCTGCCATTGGCTCCTGGGTTAATCTTGGGCTTGGTACCGGAAATAAAGACTTGCCAGGATTTGTGGTGTTGCCCGAGCTTTCTTATCCCCAGGGAGGACCGGCGAATTGGAACAATGGTTTCTTGCCAACCGACTTCCAGGGGACGGCTTTTCGACCGGAAGGCTCTCCTTTACTTGATATTAAACCTCCGAAAGGAGTGACACGTCGTCAGCAACGGCGAAACCTTGACCTGTTGGCAAAACTGAACGACAAGCATGCGACGGCCCATCCTCAGCATGAGCAACTGAAAGCACGGATGAGAAATTATGAGTTAGCCTTCCGTATGCAAACTCAGGTTCCGGATCTTGTGAGTATTGATGACGAAACACAAGCCACAAGAGAAATGTACGGCATTGATAAGCCAACGACCGATAACTTTGGACGACGCTGTTTGTTGGCGAGAAAGCTGGTCGAGAAGGGGGTGCGTTTTGTCCAGGTGTATGCCAGCAGTTGGGATAGCCATGACTATATTCTTCGAGCCCATGGTTCGATGATTGATCGTGTCGATCAACCTATCGCGGCGTTGATTACAGATCTAAAGCAACGCGGACTTTTGGATGAGACGCTCATCGTATGGATGGGGGAATTTGGCCGAACGCCGGACAATGGTATCCGTGGTGGTGGCGTTCGGTATGGTCGTGATCACAATCCCAATGCCATGACCGTATGGATGGCCGGTGGAGGCAGCAAAGCCGGACATACCATTGGGGCTACCGATGAGGTGGGTATGGAGGCGGTTGAGGTGGTTCACCCGCTACGTGATTTTCATGTCACGCTACTCCGGTTACTGGGACTTGATGACAACAAGCTGACTTACTTTCATGCCGGGAGGTACAAGCAGTTAAGCCAGTTTGGTGGCGAAGTGATTGAAGAGTTACTCGCTTAAGTCAGGATATCGTGGATGACTTTCGCTTGGGTTACACGTGTATCGGTTAGTGATTCTGAGTGACCCTGATGATGATACGTCAGTTTGTTATGATCCAGGCCAAGCTGATGCAGGATCGTTGCATGCAGGTCGTGTACGGTTGTTACGTTTTCGACGCTCCGATATCCCAATTCATCGGTAGCCCCGTAACTAAGCCCGCCTTTTACACCGCCACCTGCCAGAAGAGTGGTGCAGGCATTTCGGTTGTGGTCTCTGCCGGATCCGTTTTGTGAAATTGGAAGGCGACCAAACTCACCGGACCAGATGATTAGCGTGCTATCCAGGAGACCACGTTGTTTTAAGTCTTTGATTAGAGCTGCGGTTGGCTGATCGACTATTTTACAAATACTCTCGTTTTGAGTTTTTACATTGCCGTGTGAATCCCAGGGTTGTGAATTAGGGGATGCCGGTGGGAACACTTGTATAAAGCGGACACCGGACTCGACCAGCCGTCGCGCCATCAGACACCGTGTACCATATCGTGACAACTCGGCATGTTCCTGCTCAACACCATAAAGTTTTTTTGTCTCCGCCGATTCTTTGGAGAGATCGAGAATTTCAGGTGCCGATAATTGCATACGAGCGGCTAATTCGTAGTTCTGGATCCGGGCATCGAGATCAGTTTCCTGTGGATACCTTAAGCGGAATTTGCTGTTGAGTTTTTCGAGTAATGACAGGTTTTGGGCCTCGACTCCTTCCGGACGGCTATTAGCTGCTTTGAGGTTTAATACGGGCGTTCCCTGAGTTGCCACTTCCGTCCCGCCATAGATTGCCGGCATCCATCCATTCTGCCAAAGTAACGTGCCGCTGGTGTTGTATCCTCGTTCATCTCTGAGAACAATGTAAGCAGGAAGATTTTGATTGGCTGTTCCCAAACCATAGCTCACCCAGGATCCCAATGCTGGTCGACCAGCAAAGATCTTACCGGTATTAAACATTACCAATGCTTCGGTGTGATTGTTGTGTCCACTGATCATGGAACGAATTTTGCAAAAATCATCGGCAACGCTGGCCATATGAGGAAGGGGTGAAGCAAAGTCCATCCCATTTTCCCCGTACTTTTTAAAATCAAATGGCATTCCCAAAAGCTTGTTTTGTTCACTTCCGGGTTGGAATTGTTCAATGGCACCAGTGTGTTTCTGACCGTTACGTTTGTTGAGTTCAGGCTTGGGATCGAAGAGATCCATTTGGCTTGGCCCACCGTTTTGCATCATTAAGATGACTGACTTTACCTTGGGGTCAAAGTGAGGTTCTCGTTTCTTGAGATCGTGATAATTACCTTCGGTCGATAAAAGGTCCTCTTGAAGTAGCTGTACAAGCGCGAGACTGCCGAAGCCAAGCGCAGATTCCTTAAGCATTTTTCTTCGTGTCAGTGGCAATGGTGCTTGCAGCTTCTTCATGGTCGATTACTGGATATAAATAAACTCGCTCGTGCTGAAAACGACTTGGCAAACACTGGCTAAAGCCTGTTGGTAAGCCTGAGCGTCCTCCGCTCCCCCGTTCTTGAATAACATGAGATGATTCTTAAAGGCTGATGTACAGGATTCTTTTTCATCAGCTGCGATAGCACGCCCTAGTGTGTATTGAAATAATTGCTCAAGCTGTGCTGGCAAATCATCCGGTGCATCCTGTTGAATACGTCGAGCTAATGCTTGTGCCTGATGTCCCAGAAAATCGCTGTTAAGCATCCATAAGGATTGGGACACGGATGCAGAGGCATCACGCTGTTGGCATGCTTCAATCAATAATGGTTGATCAAATACCTGTAGCACCGTTGGGTGATAGTTACGACGATTGAGCAGGTAGACGCTCCGCCGCCAGGTTGTCTCTGGCGTGACGCTGCTGTAGCCGGCTTCGACTACCATTCCACTGGGGAGATTGACAATATCGTCGAAGCGACCTCCCATGGTTGGATTTAGTCTTCCACTGGCAAATAGAATGGAATCACGGATTGCCTCAGCCTCCATGCGACGCAGATTTTGCCGCCACAGCAACTTGTTGTCGGGATCTAATTTGACTGCTTGCTTAGCTTGTCCATCTGATCCGACAGACGATAGCTGCATATAGACCTGACTTGTCATGATTTTCTTTAGGAGCGGTTTAAGCTGGCGATCATGTTCAACAAAGTAGCAGGCTAAATACTCCAGAAGTTCGGGGTGGGTTGGTTCCATTCCGGACTCTCCGAAATTAGCGGCCGTTTCAACAATTCCCACGCCAAATAAATGTTGCCAGATTCGATTTGCACGCACTCGGGCGGCTAAAGCTCCGGTCGGTGAATCCCAATCAGTCAATTGTTGTGCCAGTCTCAGTCGCCGTCCACTGGTGACATTTCCGATGGGTTGCGGCATTTCTAATACCGTTGGTTCGTCCAATACGGAGAAGATTCCGGCTTCTACTTCAGCTCCTGGCTTTTCAAATTCACCTCGTCGTAGGATATAGGTTGGTCGAACGCTGCCCACATCGTAAACCGACTGAGCCCAGCCATCGTCCAGATTCTTATTTAATTGATTGATCTCGTTGGTGAAGGCCGTAACTTCTTTCTGCTGCACCGCAGGGATAGTGGGCATCACCTGCGCCTGACTGAAGTCAAAAGTTTCACCAAACTTTTCAGTAAGGTACTTCTGCACATCACTGCGTTGTTCCTTAGCAACCGTTTGAGCTGCGAGTAGATCTTCCCGAAGGACTTCCGGGATTGCATCGAGTGTTTTCTGGCGAAGTGCTTTTCGCCCCATTTCAATAATCGCATCAATCTGAGTCTGTCGAGAAGCTTTTTGTTCCTCAATTGCTGTCACTTCCTTTGCTCCCATCAGTAACAGTTCACGATTCAGTGGTTTGAGCCAATCTCGAGGTTGCCATGCTGTCGTGAAGTTAGCTGTGAACCTGTAATAATCGCGTTGAGAAATGGGCTCGAACTTGTGATCGTGACATTTACAGCATTGCATTGTCAGTCCCAAAAGGTTTTGCGCAACGGACTCGGCGGTGCGATGGAGTATGTAATAGCGAATACTGAGAATGTTTAGTTCATCCTGATCAGTATCATCGGGAGCGCAACGGAGCATGGTGGTGGCAGTCAAATGCTCTTTAATTCGCTGGTCATAAGTTTCGGCATTACGCCAGTCCACCATCTCATCGCCGGCTAATTGCTGTTGAATAAAGAAATCGTAGGGTTTGTCTTCATTAAAAGATTTGATTACGTAATCACGATATTTCCATTTGCCTTTGGCAGGCTTGACGATAGCCTGATCATTGTCCATCGCATTGGTGTCGCTGTATCCCACGCCATCAAGCCAATGACGTCCCCAGCGCTCTCCAAAGTGTTTGCTGGACAAGAGACGATCCAGTAAATTCCCCCATGCCTCCGGTGTTGTATCCTGAAGGAAGTTCTGGATTTCCTGCGGAGTGGGAGGAAGTCCCGTGAGGTCTAGGGATGCTCGGCGTATGAGCGTCAATTTAGGCGCAGTATCCGAAAACGTGAGGTTTTGGCTTTCGAGTCCAACGGCGATTAAATCATCGATGGCATTTCGTGATTCGTGGTTTCCCATATTCATGGGAAGCTTAGGTGGCTTTAGATTTTGAAATGCCCAGTGCTCACTCTCCGTTCTTTGGCTTAAAGCCCGGAGGTTGATAGGCTCCTTTGCCATAGCGCCATCGTCAATCCAGCGCCTTAACAGTTCGAGTTCGGCCACAGAAAGTGGCTCCCCGAATTCAGCAGGAGGCATCTCTCCGGATGCAGTGATGTGAAACAGAAAGCTCTTTTGTGCATTGCCCGGTGTGAGGATGGGACCGCTCGTGCCTCCACGATAAAGATCGATCAGGGCATTCAGTTTCAATCCTCCTTTCGCCTCCTCTCCACTATGACAGTCAGCACACTTGTTTACGAGCAGTGGTTGGATGTCAGATTCAAAGACCGGTTGCTTTGAGGCCACCTTGTAACTCGCTTCGCCGGCTAGTTTTTGGCTTAGATACTTTCCTACTTGTTGTTGCTCTGCGGTATTAAGAACACGATTGAAAGCAAGTATTTCAAATAAGTCTCCGTTGAAGAAATGGGAAGGATCTTGGGAGTGAGAGTGTTGGCCAAGTGTTAGTTGAGCTCCGCCGACAAAACCGAGAAAACCTACATCACCCAGGTATCGACCATGTCCCACAGAGGTCCCGTTTTCATATAAGGCCCATCGTTGATTGCCCGCAAAGATCGTTTCAAGGATCTGAGGTTGACCATTCCAGGCTCGTTGGCTTGAAGCCGCTTCAGCTCCTGCTGCAACACCAAGGCGTAACCGGCCTTTACTATCAGGATCAAGAGAATAGTCTTCATAGCCTATCCAGAATCCTTTGCGTTTGTTGGTATAGCTTTTTTCGCTCTGAATGGAAGAAATGTCGATTAGTCGCGGGCTGCCTGTTGTTTGTAGGTCCGCCCGCATCTGAACAAAAATATGAAAGTTCTGTTCCCCCGACAGGAAACCATTGAGTTTTCCAAGGGAGAGTGCGGATTGAGAAAAACGGACTACCTTCTTACCATTGAATTCAGTGGTAAGGGGTTGCAGTGGCTGATCATTTTGGGTGAGGTGGTTTTCCTGTCCACTATGGTCAGGCCAGCGAATGACCCGGCCTTCTTGGGATTCTATATGGTTTGCATCCAGCCACAGAATCAAGCCTTCTGTTGGGAAGGGAGGAGCCTCTGGGAATTCATCAGCCCAAATGAACACAGACAAAAGGAACAGATTTAGAGTTGTAAGTATTCGAAACATCACAATCCGTGGGAACAATGGAACAGCTTTACTGCTCGCATTATACGAAATCGAGATTGTGATTTCGAGAAATGAGTTTAAGCACGAGGGTGAATTAACAGCACGTGGTTTTCCAGTTCATTGAGATTGGTTTCACCGGGAGGGATTTTTTCTGCGAGATGTTCGGCAAGTTGTTCAACACCAGTAATTAATCCCCCGGAGATATCTTTTTGTTTGATGTGAGAAATGACGAGCGCACAAATCTCATCTAAGACCTGCTGTTCTAAGGCTTCGATTGCCAGACGGTCACATAAGATGGAGGCACGACGTTCAGCCAGACTTATGTACAGTAAGACAGAGCCCGCGCTGCGAGGAGACGAGAGAATCGCATCGGACAGAACAATTTGTGCAGACCTTGTTACTTCTTCGTTCACTTCTGAGCGGGAGACAACTAATGCCCGTAATGGTTTGGAAAAACTGGCAAAGATCGTTCCAAGAATAAATCCGCCGGTCACAAGAGCTGATTGCATGAGCAGACTAAACACCGGAGGAGAACTCCATTGTCCCTCGGTATCCAGTGATTGAGCAATTAAATGTCCGCCAGCCAGTCCAAGTAATGCTCCGATAGCCCCGAAGATGGATTCTGCTCGGTCATAGCGTCCCGATTCCGTGGCTACCGCACAAACGATCTCGGCACCCGTTTTCGTTTCTGCTTCCTGAATAGAACTCTCGATAAGCCCTACTTGTTCCTGGCTGATTATTTTCGTTGCATTCATTGATTAAATTCTACTTTCTGATAACTAGGTTACCAACTACCGGAGGCTCCACCGCCACCACTTGATCCACCACTGAAGCCGCCACCACTGAAGCCGCCACCGCCCCAACTCCCGCTACTGTAGTTACGCCCACTGCCACCTCCTAATGCCTCAAGTACACGCCGTGGCAAAATACCTATAAACGTTATCAAGGCGATAATGAGAAAGGGGGGGTAACTAGCAAATATGATGAGTCCTATTCCTACACAGGAGCAGGCCTGTTGTTTGTAAGAGTCACTTTCGGACTTAATCCCAAGTATTAATAACCAGATACCTAACGGTAAAAGTATTATTCTTAGGAGCCAGAATGAGATTCCACTGCCGCTTCTAACGAATGAGAATAACATAGGAATATTAGACTTGGGCTTTGGTAAGCTGTCTATTTCTCCTTCCGGACCAACAGCCACCATTTCTAAGAGAGCTTCGACACCTTCCGTTATCCCGGAGGAATAGTCTCCCGCCTTAAAGTGTGGAATCATGACATTATCCATAATATCCTGACAATGGTTGTCGAATTGATACCCCCAGTCTGCTCCTAATTCAATGCGTCCTTTGCGGTCATTCACAGAGATTAATAACAGAACGCCCTGGTTTTTACCGTTGGTATTCACCGTTCCAATTTCCCATTGATTGAACCACTGAGTTGCAAATGGTTCGATATTTGGTTGGTGGTGCCCATAGGCCCCCATACGGGTAATAACGACCACAATGATTGGTGTGTCGTACTCTTCAAAAGCGACTCTTTGTGCTTGTCCGATCCTATCCCGGTGTCTGCCGACATGGATGGCGCTTTCATAGTCATGTACAAAGTCTCCGTGACCGTCTTGAGCGGGGGTAGGCGGAATACGTATCTCTGCGGACGCGGGGCCTTCTAATAAAAGCAAACAAGTACAACAGAGTATTAATTTGAAGCGTTGTTTTTTATCCATCATTGATTTCTACCAACTACCGGAGGCTCCACCGCCACCACTTGATCCACCACTAAAGCCGCCACCACTAAAGCCGCCACCGCCACCGCCACCGCCACCCCAACTGCCGCCGCTGTAACTACTTCCACCGCCACCCCCACCCAAGACGATCATCACGGCGATCATCGCTAAGAAAAGTAAAGGTGGAAAAACTCCTAAAATGATTAAAAAACCCCCACACCAAAAAGCGGTAGTCCTTAAGGAGCCCGACTCTAATTTCTTACCAGCCATCACAATGCCGATAATGCCTAAAGCAATGGCGACGATTCGGAAGGGCCAACCAGCAAAGAGTATGTTTTTCGAAGATCGGGACATTTTCTTAAACGAATAGCTTTTGGCTTTCGAACCAGCGATATTTTGAACGTTACCGTGAATACCCTCTTTGGCCATCTTTAGCAAGCTTTCGACACCTTCTGTAATGCCGAGCGAATAGTCTCCCGCTTTAAAGTATGGAATCATGACATCATCCATAATGACTTGACAGTGGTTATCAAAATTTCTCCCCCANTCNGCNCCTAATTCAATGCGTCCTTTGCGGTCACCCACAGAGATTAATAACAGAACNCCCTGGTTTTTACCGTNNGTATTCNCCGTTCCAATTTCCCATTGATTGAACCACTGAGTTGCAAATGGTTCGATATGTGGTTGGTGATGTCCGTAGGATGCCATTCGGGTAACGACGACCACAATGATTGGTGTGTCGTACTCTTCAAAAGCGATCCTTTGTGCTTCCCCGATGCGGTCGATATCGCTGCCGTCATTAATTACGCCGGCATAGTCCTGTATAAAGTCTCCGTGACCGTCTTGAGCGGGGGTAGGCGGAATACGTATCTCTGCGGACGCGGGGCCTTTTAAGAAAAGCAGACAAGTACAACAGAGTATTAATTTGAAGCGTTGTTTTTTATTCATCATTGATTCCTACCAACTTCCAGAGGCACCTCCGCCACCACTTGATCCACCACTAAAGCCGCCACCACTAAAGCCGCCACCACCGCCCCAGCTTCCGCCACCGCCGCCACCCCAGCCTCCGCTATAGCTATCGCCGATAGCGTAGCCGTCTGATTTGCCGAGATTTCGGAAAAAGTTAAGAATGGCTTCTCTCCAATATGCCCAGCTTGTGATATTGGTTTTAAATTGCTGCCATCTATCTCGCAGAGATGGTCTTTGGGGACGAGGGTCGAGTCCTTTGGCGATGCGATATGACTTATAAACGAATGAGCCTAGAAGGACCAAGCCAAGTATGGGAAGACAAACATAGGGTACGACAACACACCCTATTATCAAGACGAACGTTGCNANGGAGAGAGCTNTACCNGCAGNGTTCTCTCGTTCNCGCCATGCCANAATNATTAACATGACGAGAATGGCACAGCCNATTAATCCGAAGAANATGATNGCNGGGTTAAATGCCCAGGTAGCAGAAGAAGGCGAGTTGTGTGGACCGGTTTGAACCATCGCCAGNAGTTGCTCAGTACCTTTACGTAANCCAGTGGCGTAGNCGCCNCGTTTGAAGTAAGGAACCATTTTGCGGTTCATGATTTTTTGGCAATGTGTATCAAATGCNAGGCCCCAGTCGGCGCCTAATTCAATTCGACACCTACGCTCTTTNTTAACCAGCAGAATCATAATCCCCTGATTCTTNCCATTGACGGTTTCTGTTCCAATTNTCCAGCGGTTAAACCAGGCGGTTGCCAGTTTTTCGAAATCGTCCGGGTGGTANCCGAACGGTTTCATTGTTTCNANNGTGACNATGATGATTGGAGTTGAGTGATCAACAAATGCTTCTTCCTGCAGATTACCGATTCNNTCAAAATCCTGCTCTTCATTGATNAAAACGGCAGCGTANTCCTGGACGAAANAACCNANACCGTTGAGNGCNGGAGCTGGCGGNATACCAACGGCTTGGCTAACGTTTACGAGTGCNNCCATTTGAAGAGAGAGGTACACGACAAGAAACGGATAATATGTTCGAGGCAAAGTCATCTAACAGGTTAATAGGTTATCCAGATTGCGAAATGAGAAATAGATCAAAGCCTACATCTGTAACGATGCTAAACCGAGAAAAGATAAGGCGCTTTTTCTAATCATATTGTGACGAAATTCCTCACATTTAACAAAGATTGCTAGATACCCATTAATGAAACAGGACAGACATATAGTCGCAACTCCGCATGCTCAGATATAATAGGCTCAGGAAAAACTTCTGTCACCCATTGTATAAATCTCATGTTATCGATATTTGATTCAAAACAACCGATGAATCGTCGAGCTATGTTGCAGATAGGCGGCTTGGGACTGGCAGGCGCAACGGGTTTAGATTTAAGCCAGTTATTGGCCGCGAAAGCCGAGAAGAATCATTATACGACGGGTAAGTCGGTTATTTTTTTGCTGCAACATGGCGGTCCTACTCAGCATGAAACGTTTGATCCTAAAATGGATGTAGACGAGGCCATTAGAACGGTTGGTGGAGTGACGCAAACTAAGATTCCAGGCGTTCATTTTGGCCGCTCCTTGTCCAGATTGGCCGGTTTGGCGGATAAGTTGGCAATAGTCAGATCCTACGTAGGTGGCAGTAGTGGACACGGAATTCGACCGATCATAAGTAATGAAACACTCAGAGCAAACTTAGGCTCAGTTTATGCCCGTTTGGTAACAACCAATCATTCGACCACCGGTATTCCCACTAACATCGCCATCGACCCAACAGCTGTGGAGCCCAAAGACAATGGTCCCGACGTAAGGTTTGGAACGTTTGTCCAAACGGGGGAGTTGGAAAACATGTACGCACCATTCGTTCCTGGTGGTGGTTCTGACATGCAAAAGAATATGCAGCTCGCTTTACCAATTTCACGGTTTGATGATCGGAAAGGACTACTCCAGTCTCTGGATGCTTTGAAGAGTGAAATTGATAGTACGGGCGTGCTTGAAGGAGTGGGTAAGTTTCGCGAGCAGGCTTATGACATGCTCATTCGGGGTGTTGCGGAAGCATTTGATGTTACGAAAGAAGATCCTGCCACGCTGGCTCGATATGATACATCACACTTCATCAGTGATTCGAAGTACGTTGATAAAAAGAATGGAATGAGTGAGAGACATTGGTATCAAACCAACGCTCGCACGCTTGGACGTTTGTTGCTTTTAGCTCGCCGATTATGTGAGGCGGGTGCCGGGTTTGTCACCGTNACCACTCAGTTTGTNTGGGATATGCACGCGGATAGAAATAATCTGGGGGTTGGACGTGGAATGGAGGCAGTCGGTAATCCTTACGACCATGCTGTTTCAGCTTTTATCGAGGATTGTGAAGCCCGCGGATTAAGCGATGATATTATGCTTGTTAGTACCGGGGAAATGGGCCGGACACCACGTATCAACAAGAATGGAGGAAGAGACCACTGGGGGCGGATTGCTCCTTTGATGGTCTATGGTGGCGGGGTTACTCACGGCCAGATAATCGGGCAGTCGACCAAGGATGGAGGCGAACCTATCACATCACCCTGGAAGAACGAAAATCTTGTAGCCACCATGCTTCATAATCTATTTGACATTGGTGAGTTGCGACTGGAATCCGGATTGCCAGTCGATCTTGTCCGATTTGCTACAACGGGCACCCCGATTGCCGGCTTAACGATCTAGTCATTATTCACCGACAGACGCCTGCTTCTGATCCAACTCCCCGCACAGCTGAAGTGCACGCAGCGGGAAGAAGGTTCCACTATAAGTGATGAAGTGTGGCCCATCGGTATTTAAAGAACGTGTCCACCATCGGCCTGATTCACGCTGATTGGCTTTAATCCATTGAATACCTGACTGAACAGACTGGTGGTCGGTTGGTACGCCAGCATCTCGAAGTAGCATGACGGCAAAGCCGGTTTGATGACCATCACTAGGTGGGGCGTCTTTTTCAGGTTCGGCATTTAGCTTGTCTTTGCGACTGCCACCCCCCCATGTATCCGGTGTGCCAAACGTACGGATAGACCAACCGCCGTCATCTTGTTGATGAGCAAGAATCATCTTCACGGTGTCATCTCGCAATTGCTGACTGATCAAACCATTCCATTTGGTGGATGTCCATAGCAGTAAGAGGCGAGCATAATCATGAGGTGGCTTTGTTGTCTGTAAATAGTTCTTAAGAATATTGATCTGCTTTTGCTGTTCATCGGTTACCTGCTTTAGATAGCCTGGAGCTGTGGCTAGTGCCATAGCTGCAATCGTCGCTCCGTGATAGGAACTGGATTCAAAAGGAGGCCAGCAATCGAGATTGCTGTAGCTGCCATCTTCGGACTGAACTGTGAGCATCAGATCCAGAGCTTCTTTAGTTTCAGCAGATAGTTTTCCCTGAACTTCGTCATACGCAGCCAGTCCGTTGGCAACATAGGCCAATTGAGTTGGCTTCAGACCNGACTTGATAGCAGTAGCCGGAGCACGTTTGAATTTAGACGACTCAAGCACGAAGAACTTACGGTGTTGCTCCACCTGTTCTTTGAACATGGGGCCAAGTGTTGGGGCTAGCTGCATGAATGTACCGTTGGTGTGACAGGAAACGCACTTGCGATGTTCTGTCCATGCCTGACTTCCTTTCGCNAGATAGTCTTTAGCNGCGGACAANGAGAAGGANTTCCTAANNGGTTCATCCGCNGTAGCNCCNNCGATAGAAATAGANCCNGCTTCATANTGNGGTTGTTCTGCAAAGANNANTGTAGTGAAACTNNACAGAANCAGCAAACTGGCGATTGCAGACGGCNNCAATATTCTTTTCATCGATTTGAACCTTAATGAGAGCAAGTAAGACGGACCGGTGAGGNAATNTATCCTACCAAATGAGAGCCTTGTCAGCTTAAAAANTAAGCAAGGCAATGNAATTGGGGAACGNTGGAAATGCAGGNTTTTCCCATCCNTTTTATTTTCTAGTTTGACTCCAATTCGCCGCAAAGCTGTAACGCCCGCAGTGGATAAAATGTTCCGCTATAGGTGATGTACTGTTGGCCATCTCCATTCAGTGAACGTGTCCACCATCGGCCCGATTCACGTTGATTNGTTTTGATCCACTTGATTCCTNCCCGAACAGCCGGATGATCAGCTGGAANTCCGGACTCTCGAAGGATCATGATAGCCAAACCCGTTTGGTGTCCATCACTGGGAGTTCCTTCCTGCCGGACTTCGGAGCTTATGAGTTCTTTACGAACTCCACTTCCCCATTTTTCCGGTGCAGCGAATGTTCTCATTGACCATCCCCCATCATCCTGCTGATGCGCAATAATCATTTTGATCGTATCTTGTTTGATTTGATNGTCGATCAGCCCTTTCCATTTGGTTGCAGTCCACAAAAGCAGCATCCGAGCGTAGTCATGAGGAGGCTTCGTTGTTTGCAAATATCTCTTTAAGNCATTGATTTGCTTNTGTTGTTCTTTAGTGACTTGTTCTAAATAGTTGGGCGCTATTGCCANCGCCATGGCAGCAATGTTAGCNCCATGATATGAACTTGATTCAAAAGGTGGCCAGCAGTNNAGNTTGTTGTAACTGCCATCTTCCGATTGNGCNGTCAGCATTAGGTCGAGGGTTTCTTTTGTTTCGACAGTTAACTTATNCNTGNCCGCGTCATAAGTGGCGAGTCCATTAGCAATGTATGCAAGTTGAGTTGGTTGCAAACCTTCTTTTAATGATGGTGCAGCTGTTTTCTTNAGATAAGCAGATTCGCTGAGGAAGAATTCTCGATGGCTNTCTANCTGGTTGCTAAAGAGNGTTCCAAATGATGGAGCCAACTGCATAAATGTACCATTGGTATGACAGGACACGCATTTTCGCTCTTCGGTCCAGGCCTGACTTCCTTTCGCNAGATAGTCGCGGGCAGCCGAAATGGACACGGTTNTTCGGATAGGCTCCTCAGCGGTAGCCGCTGCGATCTTGATTTCGCCGGTTTCATATTGCGGCTTTTCGGCAAAGGTATTGGCCGTAAGAATGAGTACCGTATNCAACGAAAAAATAAATCGGGATGNAAGTAAAAGCTTCATGGTGGGGAATCCAATCGGAAGTGAACACTCTTATACAATCGCTCACAGCCGACNACGGTAAACTTAGAATCNATAAATTTGCGAGTTGAATTTNGCGATAAATNAGTCTAGCTCGAGAGATACTGTCTGTACTGTGCTTGCGTATCTCGGTGGCTGGACTCAAAATGAACTCAGTTCCTTATTCATTGTATCTGAAATCCGAAAGGGAATGATGGTGAAACACATTCTTCTTAGATCCCTCTTCTTCGTTGTATTGGCTTCGAGCCTTTCGGCAGCAGAGAATCGCCCTAACATTGTCTTTATCTTCACAGATGATCATGCTCCCCATGCGATTGGAGCTTATGACGGCTGGCTTAAGGAAGTTAATCCGACTCCCAATATCGATCAGTTGGCTGCTCAGGGCATGTTGTTTACAAACAGCTTCTGCACAAACTCAATTTGTGGCCCCAGCCGGGCTGTCATTCAGACCGGTAAGCACAGCCATAAGAATGGTTTTCGAAACAATGGTGACAAATTCAATTGGGCTCAGCAGACGTTTCCCAAACTATTACAGTCTGCAGGGTATGAGACAGCAATTTATGGAAAATCTCACCTTGCCGGACGACCTCAAGGTTACGACAAATGGGTTGTATTACCCGGACAAGGGCTCTACTACAATCCCGACTTTCTGACCCCCGAAGGTAAGGTCACGATCGAAGGTTACTGCACCGATATTGTCACAGATATGGGTGTTGAATACTTAAAAGAAGGACGAGACAAAGACAAACCATTCCTGCTAATGGTGCAGCATAAAGCTCCTCACCGCTGTTGGATGCCAGCTCCCCGCCATCTGAATCTATATGACGACATTACTATTCCCGAACCCGCTACACTCTTCGATGATTACAAAGACAATGCTCCTCCGGCTCGTTTTCAGGAATTGGAAATTGATCGTCACATGGATCCACATTATGACTTATTTCTGGATCTTGTTCCCACGGAGAAGCCCGAAGCTATTCAACAGCGTCAGGATCGAAGTGCCTGGGTAAACCTTCAACGCTTTACTCCCGAGCAGTTAAAAGTTTGGCGAGATGCATGGGAACCAAAAGACCAAGCTTTTCATGAAGCCAACTTGAGCGGTGAAGATTTAGTACGATGGAAATTCCAGCGTTATGCTAAGAATTATCTGCGTTGCGTCAAAGGTGTGGATGAAAGCGTTGGCCGTATTATGGAGACTTTGAAAGAAGAGGGGCTGGCTGAAAATACGGTTGTTGTTTACTGCTCTGATCAGGGATTTTATGTAGGTGACCATGGTTGGTACGACAAACGATGGATGTACGACGAATCGATGAAAATGCCTTTCGTGATTAAATGGCCGGATGTTATTAAGCCAGGTTCTGTCGATGAGCATCTGATTCAGAATATTGACTATGCGGCCACCTTCCTGGAGATGGCAGCAACGGAAGTTCCTGAAGACATTCAGGGTGAATCTCTGGTACCTCTACTGAAGGGGGAAGCCGAAGCGGATTGGCGCACTTCACTTTATTATCACTATTACGAATTCCCGTCGGTTCATATGGTGCCTCGTCACTATGGTATTCGAACTGAGCGATTTAAGCTGATGCACTTCTATGAGTTTGGTGAAGAATGGGAGTTCTATGATCTAGAGAAAGATCCAGATGAGTTAAAAAACCTCTATGGCAAACCACGTTATGCCAAATTGATTGAACAGCACAAAATGGAACTTAAAGATCTTCAGCAGGAATATGAAGATGACAGCGACATTTCCGAAAAGCCACTGGATTGGCAACTGAAACAGCGCAAAGGCTGGGTCAAGAAGTGATTCGTCAGATACAACGAGCATGGTTACTGGCGGTAATGCTGCCAACTTTTGCTTTCGCACAATCACGGCCTGCCCCAAAGGGTTTTAGCTGGGTAAGTCCAGGTTCTGAAAAACTGGTAGCATCCCTTTCGAATAAACTCCGCCACCGCACTTTTACGAGTCCTTCGATGGGAATCGACGTTGGCTATTATGTTTATTTACCCCCGGGCTATTATCAGCAGGCTAACAAAAATCGTCGATACCCTGTTGTCTATAACCTGCATGGGGGACGGCCAGGAGGTGAGTACAAAATGGTGGCAATTCATCGTTTTGTAGATTCTGCGATTCGATCTGGAAAGATTGCGCCAGTGATTTATGTGTTTCCCAATGGCGGCCCGATGAGTTGGTATAACTATCCTCAGTTTACGAACGGAAGGGGGGAAGACGTTTTTGTCAAAGAGACGATTCCTCATATTGATAAACAATTCAGAACAATTGCTCGACGGGAAGGTCGTGGGGTGCAGGGGTATTCACAGGGAGGTCGAGGTACCACTCGGATTATGTTCCAGTATCCCGAGCTTTTCGGTTCGGCAGCACCAGGAGGATCTGGTTATGCAACTGAAAAACGTATTCAGGAGAATGATGGAGTTGAATCGGAGTATGTGAAATTTACTCCGGGATATAACACATGGGACCTCGCAAAGCGATATGCAGATCGGCAGGACGCGCCGCCCTTAAGACCATTAATCTGGGTTGGTAGCGATGAAGAGAATTACCCGTCCAATCTTGAATTCATGGACTATCTGGATGAATTAGAAATCCCTTACCAAAAGTTGATTGCCCCTGGAATCGAACATAACGCCCGCCAAATCTATGAAATTCGTGGTGACCAGATACTCAAATTCCACGACGCCAATTTTAAGCGCATGTTAAAAAATTAGTCAGTCGAATCGAGCGACTCTGCTTGTTACCGGCTCGGCAGTGCATTTTCCGCGCCTAGTTTTTCTGGATATGGCATCTTAATAGATAGGGCTCTAGGCTCGAAATAATGCTTTTGTCTTGAAGCACTCGTAATTAATTTAACAAAGGAAAACAGTATGTTGCGCACACTTTTATTTGGTGCAATTCTTGGAATCTTTGTCATGTTGACTGGATGCCAGACGGAAGACGAGCGTGAGGCAGGACAGCGACGACGCGAAGCAGAAGCGGAACAAACCCTTGAAGATTTGTTTAGTGGTCTGGCTGAAGCATTGGAAGAAGCGTCTCAGTCCGATATGTCCCCTATCGGAAAAGTGGTTCGTCAAGCTAAGAATTTAAGTAGTACCGCATTTAACGAAGGGCAAGTTGGAGCTGAAACAGATTATGACAAGTTTGCAGATGCTTGTGACATGATCATGGAACTCATGGAGAATCATGAGAGAACGGAGCTCATGCCATATGCTAATGCGATTTATATAATTTTGTATAACGGGGCCTGTGCTTACAGCATAAACAACGAGGTGGAACAGGCACTTACTACTTTTAAGTTGGCGGTGGAATTTGGATGGGATGACTTCGAGCACACAATGAATGATCCTGACCTAGTGAATTTAAGAGCCAATGCGGGGTTTCAGGAATTCGTTATGGAAATGGAGGCGATTGCTGAACGCAAATCCGTAGAGAATATACCCGCCGAAGTGGCCTTTCCTTTTGACTTCAGTTTAACCACCATCGACGATAAGCCACTCCGGTTGGCAGATTATAAGGGCAAGGTTGTGGTTGTTGACTTTTGGGGAACATGGTGCCCACCTTGCCGAGCTGAAATTCCGAGTTTTATCAAGCTCCAGGAAGCATTTGGTGAGCAGGGTTTTCAGATGATTGGATTGAACTATGAAGGCGGATCACCGGTTTCAGACATGACGAAGGTAAAGAACTACGTTTCCAGTGAAGGAATCAACTACCCATGTGCTTTGGGGGACGACGCAACTCAGCAGCAGGTCCCTGACTTTAATGCCTATCCAACGACTTTGTTTATCGACAGGACTGGCAAGGTACGTCACCGGTTGGTAGGCCTGCATTCCTACAATGATTTGTCGGCGATCGTCAAAAAACTACTGGCCGAGTAGGGGATATGTCCGCTCACGACATGCTTGTATTTTGCCATTTGAAAAAGGTGAGCAACTCCAAAAGAAAATAAGATTGTCTCCCTTAGGCAGTGCTCCAGCCGTTATTATTATGAACAGCTTAGAATCAAACGGTACTTGTTCGTAGTTGAAGGGATTGCGGGATCCATCAGCACGGGATGGATTTTATTGTCGCCTCGGTTTACTAAAACAATGCGTAATTTACTTCTATGCTTGCTTATTGTGGGTGGGGTTTCTGCGTACAGCAGGTATCAGGAATCCCAGCAAGTTCAGATGCTTGCAGCGCACCGAAGAGCAACGGTAAGTGAAGGACAAGCTGCTATTAAACAAACACTAGGTGAACGCGGGCTTGTGCAGTTCCATGGTGTCGTTCATAACCCATTGCCGGAAGACGAACAGTTGTTAGAGGGAAATGCAGAACAATGCTTCCCCGTAAATATAGACACGTCGCTAGCATGCGAACAAGCAATTGTTGAGGTGGTGGATTTGCATCATTGTCGCAAGCTATCAAAAGACTCGGATTGTCGCTCCGGTGGACAGATTGTAATTTCACTAACCAACTCCCGGATCGACGAAATCTTCATCAGTTTCCATTTGCTGGACACGGGACAAGGTGATTTCATAATCACTATGCCTGAAAAGGAAAGCTTGCAACGGGAGCTACAGCAAGTATTCAGGCAGTTTGTAGATGAGCCCAGGTTAGCTGACCGTAATCAATTAAATGATTTGATGTTCAGGCTGTTCATGAACGCTAAGGCGAGCAATTTTGATGAGCGGCTCGGCCAGCATTTTCTGAAGACACTTCTCGGTGCGGTGCATCACCAGTTGTTAGCGGCCAACGTTTTCAGATAGTCCCGACTCATTTTGGAGAGATTAGGCGATGATATCGTTGACCACATTCCCAGCTACATCCGTGAGACGGAAATTACGCCCATTGAGTTGATAGGTCAGTTTTTGATGGTCTAGCCCGCATAAGTGGAGCATGGTTGCATGCAGATCATTTACGCTGACGCGATTCTCAACAGCTTCGTTACCGATTTCATTGGTCGAACCGTGATGTACGCCACCTTTGACTCCGCCACCAGCCATCCAATAGGTCATTGCGTGTGGATTATGGTCGCGACCGGTGCCTCCTTTTTGAACGATCGAAAGCCGCCCAAACTCTCCACCCCAGACAACCAGCGTACTATCGAGGAGGCCACGTTGGGAAAGGTCTTCCAAAAGTCCGGCAATGGGCCGGTCTGTTTCGCCGGCAAATTGTCCGTGATTCTTTGAGATGGAATTGTGTCCGTCCCAACTACGGGCGTTCTCATTTCCACCACTATAGATCTGAACAAAGCGAACACCTCGTTCCACCATCCGTCGTGCAACAAGGCACTGTTTGGCGAAGTGGTCACATTCCTTCACACCAACGCCGTACATGTCATGTGTGTCCTGAGTCTCGTTGCCGATGTCTAATGCCTCAGGGGCTGCTTGTTGCATGCGGTAGGCAAGCTCGAAACTGTTGATTCGAGTTTCCAAGTCGGACTCATCAGGCCGGGTTAAAGCGTGTTCCTCGTTGAGAAATTTCAAAGCATCTAACAATGCTCGCTGTTGGTTAATGTTCTTCTTTCCCTGAAGTTTCAGATTGTCGATTGGATCACCCTGAGGCTTTAACCATGTTCCCTGATAGACACTAGGAAGAAATCCCGCACCCCAGTTTTGCGCATACCCTTTTGGCAGTCCGCGATTGAGAGGATCTGACATGGTTACGAATGAGGGAAGGTTTTGGTTTTCAGTTCCGAGTCCGTAAGTTACCCAGGAACCTACGCTGGGAAAGCCCATACGTTTCATTCCGGTGTTGATCATAAACAATGCTGGACTATGATTGTTTGATTCGGTGTAACAGGAGTGCAGAAATGCCATCTTGTCGACGTGCCTGGCGACATTAGGGAAGATTTCGGAAACCCAGCTTCCGCTTTCACCATGCTGTGAAAATTTGAAGGGGGATTTCATGATTGGCCCAACATTGCCAGTGAAAAACCCCGTATTCTTGTCAAAGCCTTCGAGTTCCTGACCATCGTGTTTTTCAAGTTCAGGCTTATAGTCCCAGGTATCTACCTGACTCGGGCCACCATTCATAAACAACCAGATAATACTTTTGGCTTTTGCAGGAAAGTGTTTCTCTTTGGCTGCAAGCGGGCTCTTTGCGGCTTCCGTTTCCTGTTCGGCTAAGAGAGCATGTAGTGCTAGTGTGCCCAAACCACCGCCACAGGTTCGAAGTAGTTCTCGACGAGTATAAACGTTATTCATAGATGTAATGATCGGTTAAGTATTAATAGATATAGCAGAATTCGTTCAGGCAGAGCATCAACTGGATAAGATCAGCAGTTGCCTGAATTTTGGCATCGGTGACACCTGATTGTTTATAGGAAGCCGTTTGGGATGCTAAAAAACCCGAAGCTTTTTGAACTTCACTTTTGTTAGGATTGCGAGACAATGATCGTTGATAGAACAAGTCGATCATTGCGTGGTCTGCCATGTTGTTTGCAATAAGCTGAGCGGCACTATCTTCACAACACTTACGCAGGTGTGGGTTGTTTAATAGTAAAAGTGCCTGTGGCGCTACAGTTGTCGTTGGTCGTTGTCCCTGGCTGACGAGCGGTTCAGGAACATCGAACACCTGAAGCATTGGTACGAGTTTGCTTCGTTTCACCGTAAAGTAAATACTTCTGCGTCTCATTGATTCATCCAGCGTTCCCTTGCCGAACATTGTTTTGTCTAATTGTCCGGTAGCCTGAAGAATGGAATCGCGAATCGCTTCTGCTTCCAGACGACGCGGACTAAACCGCCAGAAAAAAGCGTTCTCAGGATCTGCCAAAGCGTTAGCCTCGTGCCATGCGGATGATTGTTGGTAGGTATAGCTCGAAAGAATCAATGAGTGAATATGCTTCAGGCTCCAGTCACTGCCGATCAGTTCCAAGGCTAGCCAGTCGAGCAAGCCGGGATGAGTTGGAGGTTGACCTTGGATACCGAAGTCGTTGGTAGAGCTTACAATCCCCCGTCCAAAGTGATGGTGCCATAAACGATTAACGATCACCCGGGCTAGCAGCTGTCCGGCACCGGCTTCCGTGTCAACCATCCAATTTGCCAACGCTGTGCGGCGGAATGAGGTCATCGAACCAGTGGGCGGAACTTCCTGCCAGAGTTCGATTGAATCTTCTTCCGGCATCAAAACCTGAAGGAAGCCTTGAGAGGCCTTCCCCATTTTTTGGTTCACATCACCTCGTTTTAGAAAGTAGAAGTCTTCAAAGAAGTCTTTGCCCTGAGAGTGGTGACGAATTGGCTTGACACCTTCGCTGACGATCATGACAGTCTCTCCCTCTGGTCGAGGCATATTCTTCATGTGTTCAGCAGCATTGGCTGTTAATTCATTCCACTTATTATCGGATGTTCGGTACCAGTTAATTGCCTGCTTGACCTCTGCTTCGTCTCTGTCAGCAGCTTGTTTCCGTAGGATATCGGCCACCTCCTCCGAGATTGTGTTGGAGAGAAGTGGTAATTCAGGGTCACCTGAAACGGAGATCCGGAATCGGCCCATAATGTGTTTTGTGTTTCCTTTGAACGAAACGGTAATTCGCAAACGGTGTCCGGATGGATTCTCGAGAGGCTCAGCCAATGTCAGGACAGCACCGTGGTCTTTCCCAAATTGTGGATCGACCGCCCAGCCGGTGTTTTGTTGACCGTCAATTACTGTACGTACATGCAAGCCCCCATCATTTTGATTAAATGTGGCGCGCGCGTTGCTAAACTTAACGTCTTTGAGATTGTTTGCCGTTTCCAGTGGTGCGGCACCGATGGAAATTTGTGTGAGTTGAAAATTACCGTTTGAGGCCAAGCCTGGTCCACCTGCTTTCAGCGCGGGATCCGCGAACGCTTCGATTCGCAATGCCTGTACACTTGGAAGATGTGTGTGGAACTCGAACGTGAATGCGTCTTGATTTGGGACCGACCAGGGCTCTACTTTGAAGGACTCATCTGCCTGTCGTTTGATCACCGAACTCTTCTCAGACTCCACATCGAAGAATTTCATGGTGTACCATTTGGGAAGCTCTTTTTCCGGATTTGCTTCATCCCAAATATCGAAGGCCTCTCGTAATGTTGTGTTTTCGTACGCCGTGATCGCATCCAGATAAGGTTGATGTTCTTTTTCAAACTGAGCTCGTTTTTCTTCGTACTCCGTCTGATTTAAGAGTATTTCCTGATTAGAACGAACGGCTGTTGTGAACGTGGACGTGAAGCGATGGTAGTCAGCGGTTGGAATGGGGTCAAATTTATGATCGTGACACCGGGCGCACCCGATCGTCATGGCGAGCATTGCCGTTCCTGTAGTGGCTGCCATGTCATCCAATGCGTCATAACGTGATGGTTCGACTTCATTGGCGGTGATTTGAGTTGGAAAGACACCAGCCCCGAGAAACCCTGTTGCCATCATGGCGAGTGGATTTTTGGGATCGATCTCGTCGCCGGCTAATTGCCAACGTGTAAACTCATCGTAGGGAAGATCTCGATTTAGTGCTTTAATGACAAAGTCACGGTAATGAAAGGCGAAAGGACGGTCATAGTCATGTTCGAATCCATGGCTTTCAGCAAACCGGGCCACGTCCAGCCAATGTCTGGCCCAGCGTTCACCATAGTGAGGACTATTCAAGACATATTTAATTGTCGCAGACAGCACTTCGGTCTTCGGTAAGGCGGTCAATTTTTCCAAATCATCAGCGGTTGGTGGCATCCCAAGGGTATCAAGGAAAATCCGTCGAATGAGCGAATGAATTTCTGCTTTAGGCAGGAATTCCAGTTTCTGATCTTTCATGGCTCCGGCAATATAGTGATCAATCGGGTTTTGCGGAGCAGGATGAAGATCAGATCGAATCTTGACTGCACGTAATGGTTGAAACGCCCAATAATCTTTTTGAGATTGATCGATACGCCGTTGCGTCCAGGCATTCTCGGGCTCATCGACGTCAATCAATGGCCGGTCATAGGCAGCACCTAAATTCGCCCATTCAAGGATCGATTCGATCAACGCTTCGCTGAGCTTGCCACTATTTTGTGGCATCGAAGGTTCGACTCGGTGATGAAGCATGTCAGCTAGATAACTCTCATGAGCCTTACCGACCTCAACAACTTCACCGCTTACGCCTCCTCGAAGAAAAGCCTCCCGTGTCGTCAGCTCGAACTCACCTTCGGTTTTTTTACCACCATGGCATTTCAGGCAATGTGCCGTCAACGCATGTCTGACCGTCGATTTAAACAACTTTTGGCTTTGGGCCATGCGAACTGCATGAGTTGGGTCAACGGGATTTTGTTCAGTTTGTTGTCCCCGGATCGTGGTTTGGAGAAAAAACAGGATCAGGGAACAGATGACGAAACGAATCTTCATGGTAGGCTCGGATATTCGAGACAAATTGAAAAAGGACTAGGTCTTCGCAAAAGGTAAGTTACTTACGCTTTTGTTTGGCTGCCGGCAGTTGATAACCAGTTGTATTCAGTCGGATGCGATACAGATCAGCACCGGCAGTGATATACAAAAGGCTAGCATTTTTTCCACGACCAAAACCAACATTGGTTGGGGTTGGCGTTTCGATAAACCCTAATTCTTTTCCTGCAGGTGAATAGATGGCAATCCCCGGTCGCTTTTCGGACCTTTCAGCCACAACAAGATTACCTGCGGAATCTACGATCAGACCATCCGGCCCGTCTTCAGGGTAATAATCGACTAGTGTCTCACGGTAAGTCGCCTCCCCGTCTTTATCCAGATCGTAAGCCATTAACGCCATGTGTCCTTTTCGGAGTGGTGCGGCAATGGCGACTGGGCCTTTAGCATCGTCGGCAGTGCCAAGTCGTTCGAAACCAGTTGCTCCATTGGCGTTACTGACGACGTATAGAGTTTTCTGATCTGGAGAAATGCATACGCCGTTTGGCTTGCCGGCATCTGAGATGATACGAGTAATGCTCCCATCAGGATCAACACGATAGACGCCCATCACTGGTTGATCAATCGTTTCGTGGCCGAGGTAACGAGGGTCGCTAAAGTAGAGTCGCCCTTTCAGGTCAATGGTTACGTCGTTAGGAGAGTTGAGTTTACGCCCTTCGTACATGCCAGCCACAATGTAACTCATGCCTGTTTTCATGTCAGTTCGAGTGATACGGCGTCCCCCGTAGTCTGCACCTTCACATACAATCATGTCACCGTTGGCGTCAAATTTGATTCCGTTAGACATACCACTGGGTGAGCGAAAGATAGAGGTCTTTCCTGATGTGGGATCATATCTCCAAATGTGCCCAGCGTGGATTTGCCCATTGTCCAGCGTTGACTGATGAGAAAATGTGATGTCACTGAAATAGACCTGTCCATCAGGAGCAACGGCCACACCTTCTGTTAGCATGATGCCGGTGAATAGTTTCTCCAGTTCGGCATCTTTGGGCACAATCGGATCCTGTGCCGCTACTAACGTGGCAAAGGTGAACAAAAATAGAATGCTAAGTCTCATGAGTCGGGTTCTCCGCTGTTGTCGTTGATGAATCACTACATTAATTCTAATCGATTTCCGAGTCACATTCTCGTTTGGAAATCAACGTTTAATAAGATGTAAAAAGATTGTGCCATGATTTAGAATGGGGGGTGAAGTCCGTATTCATTAAATTCAATAGTCGGTTATAAAATGTGGAAATCTACTCTGAGCATCTTGCTCGTCGCTGCCGCTTGTCAGTCGGTGTCAGCTAGAACTAAGTTGAATTATGACCGTGACATTCGTCCCATACTCAGTGAGACCTGTTTTGCCTGTCACGGCCCGGATGAGCAAACCCGACAGGCTGAATTTCGCCTGGATATCGCGAATGATCACTTCATTGCCTTGTTGTCCCCGGGCAATCCGGATGATAGTGAGTTGGCCCAGCGAATCGTGACCGATGATGACAATCTGAGAATGCCTCCGATGGATTCAAAAAAGCAGCTGACTTCGGCACAAATTGAGATGATCAAACAATGGATAAAGGAAGGTGCACAAATTGAGGGACATTGGGCCTGGAACGCGCCAAGCAAGGCAGCACTTCCCCGAATTCAAAACAAACGCTGGGCAAGAAATGCAATTGATTACTTCGTCAAGGAGCAATTAGATGGACAAAAGATGCGTCCGTCGGCTCAAGCCAATAAGTTAACGCTGATTCGCCGGGTATCATTAGACGTGCGCGGTTTACCACCTTCGTCCCAAGAAGTGAATCAGTTTCTTGAAGATGATTCGCCAGAGGCTTACGAATCAATGGTGGAGCGTATGCTGTCTTCCAGACACTATGGCGAACGCATGGCTCAGGATTGGCTAGATCTTTCTCGTTACGGCGATACCAATGGCTATCACGCCGATAGTCATCGTGATATGTGGTTATATCGCGACTATGTCATCAACGCGTTTAATAGCAATAAACCCTACGATAGATTCATAATAGAAAATGTCGCTGGCGATCTTTTGGCTGATGCTAATCAGGAGACGCGGATAGCTTCCGGGTTCAATCGCAATGTTACCTTCAATGAAGAGGGTGGGGCAGACCCTGATGAATTCTATGTGGCCTATGCGGTAGACCGGGCTAATACCACCGGTCAGGTTTTTCTAGGGCTGACTGTTGGTTGTGCTCAATGTCATGATCACAAGTATGATCCGATCAGTCAGAAAGAGTATTACCAGTTGTACGCGTTTTTCAACAGCGTGCAGGACGAGATTGGAGCTGGAGGTGCGTCTGGATATCACAACAAACCACTACCCCCTTTGCTGACAGTGGAAACGGAAAATTACAAACAGCAACTTGAGGGTTTAGAAAAGGAAATCACCGATGCGAATACACAAGCCGCGCAGTTAACAGAAAAGCTAAAGGCTGATGAAGCTTTAATCGAAAAGGTATTTGCGTTTTGGGTCAAGGAATTTCAGGGCGGTAAAGCCACGGTAGATTCGTTCTCCGAAGATCTTCAGCTTTGGTTAGCGGCTGATGATATTAATGGCGATGGTGTAGTGGACGCTGAGCAGGAGTATTCGCCTGAAAATGAGGTCAAGATATGGAAAGACCGCTCTGCCCATGGGAATGATGCAAAGGCAACGGGCAGCCCGATGCTCACCTTAGATGGAATAAATGGCTCTCCGGCAGTTCATTTGAATGGGATGACCGATTTTTTCAGAACAGACAATGGCGGTGAGAATCTTCATGATGATTACACCATTGTCAGCGTGATTTCGTATGACAATTTAGTGGCGAATCAAATGCCAATTATGTGGGGGGCGGAATCTCAAGGTAAACGTCGTGCGATGTGGAAAGTTGCTGATAGTCAGTTCCTAAGCTTTAACGGATATGGTGCGGATGTTGTTGGTACAAAGCGAATCGAATTGAATAAGCCTCATATCGGTGTGTTATCTCAGCAGAATAAGAGAATTCGCATCTATATGAATGGTGAAGCTGGCGGGGAAGGGATGCCTGGGATCGTTTCTATTCATGATTTAGAATCCAACCCGATCACAATCGGAGCTAATAATGCCGGTAACGAAAAAACATACGGCCATTTCGCTGAAGTGATGATATTTAACCGGGTTTTGTCAGATACTGAACGAACTCGGGTTACTCGTTATCTGTCGGGTAAGTATGGAATCGAATCGTTGAATGCAGCCTATCCGGAAGAACTGGTTGCTATTAGCGAGAAGAAACAGGAAGAATGGTCTAAGCAAGAGATGGATAAAGTCTTAGCGTTTTTCCTTGAGAATGAGTATCTGGTTTCAAATCCGGATGTCCGAAGACTAAATAGCGAGATTGCATCACTCGAAGGTAAGATTGCGACTCTAAAGAATGATTTGCCCACAACGATGGTTATGGTGCAGAAGTCTGACCCCAATCCAGCCTATATCTTGATGCGAGGAGACTTTCAGGACCCGGGGGCACAAGTACAGCCTGATGTACCGTCCATTTTTCCTCGAATGCCGAGTGAACAACCGCGAACTCGGCTGGGGCTTGCTCTCTGGCTAACGGATCCGGAGCATCCATTGGTTTCACGTGTTGTTGTAAATCGGTTGTGGAAACAACTTTTTGGAACAGGCATTGTGAAGACTTTGGGAGATCTTGGAACGCAGGGTGAACGTCCAAGTCATCCGGCACTCTTGGATTGGCTGGCGGTTGAATTTGTTGAATCGGATTGGAATGTGAAGCATCTGCAAAAACTGATGCTGATGTCAGCCACTTATCAACAGAATTCGCAATATACAGGTTTGTATGATGAAGTCGATCCGGACAATAGGCTGTTGTCCCGAGCTTCACGTTTCCGGTTGTCAGCTGAAGGAATTCGTGATAACGCGTTAGCCATTAGTGGTTTGCTGACGGACAAAATTGGTGGTCCCAGTGTTCGTCCTTATCAACCTAGCGACTATTACTCGGATAAGATTGGTCGAGGTTGGGATCAGAGCCGAGGTGAAGATTTGTATCGCCGGGGTTTGTATACCTACTGGCGGCGTACGACAGTTTATCCCGCCTTCCAGATTTTTGATGCTCCGAGCCGTGAGTTTTGTACCGTCAACCGACCACGTACCAATACACCTCTCCAGGCTCTCGTATTAATGAATGACCCGACCTATGTGGAAGCTGCTAGGGTTTTTGCTCAACGGATTTTAGCAGAAGGTGGGGTTTCGACCGAGTCACGTTTTGTCTTTGCGTTCCGTACTGCGGTTGCGAGAGCACCGGCGCCTCAGGAATTGGAAGTTCTGCACCAACTTTATCATCAGCAATATGCAATCTACGAGCAGGATAACGAAGCAGCCATGAAGATTNTTTCGNCTGGCGANTCGCCCGTNCCCGAAGGNCTCGATCAGGTGGAGCATGCNACNTGGACNGCTCTGGCTAGTATTATTCTCAACCTNGACGAAACAGTAACGAGAGAGTAAATGATGGATTACACAACCCGCAGAAACTTTCTGAGCAGAACTTCGATGGGCNTGGGGNCCTTGGCNGCCGCTTCCATTACANAGAATAGTGATTTGCTGGCGCGNACGCGGAAAACGAAACCNGATTCGGGANTGCACCACCCTTCCAANGCGAAACGNGTGATTTATCTGCACATGTCGGGAGGCCCGTCNCATCTCGATACNTTCGATAACAAACCGCAAATGCAGGAACATCATGGCAAACCTTTACCTCCGTCNGTNATTGGCAAACAGCGNCTNACCACGATGACGCGTGAGCAGGCCAAACTACTTGTTGCTGCGACACAGCAGGAGTGGGGNCGATNTGGTGANTGTGGNATGGAAATGAATGNTGCTTTNAAGGAGATTTCGACGATTGCCGATGAAATGTGCCTTATTAAAAGNGTACATTCCACACCNATTAATCATGACCCGGCAGTTACCTTNCTGCAGACCGGCAGNCCGTTATCGGGACGTCCATGTCTTGGNTCATGGCTTAGCTACGGNCTGGGNAGTGAAAACAAAGATCTACCNGAATTCGTTGTTTTACTATCCAACGGNGGTCAGCCTGTTCCTTCCCGNTATTGGCACAATGGCTTCCTNCCCAGTCGNCANCAGGGNGTGCAGTTTCAGGCTAAAGGAGACCCNGTCTTATATCTTTCNAATCCCGATGGTATTGATGANCGTAANCGGAAGAATNTGGTNACCGGTATCAATACATTGAATCAGTTGAAGCAAAAACAAATCGGAGATCCNGANATTGAAGCTCGGATCAATGCTTACGAATTGGCGTATCGTATGCAATCGTCCGTGCCNGAGTTAATGGATATCAGCCGTGAGTCGAAGGANACATTGGAAGCTTATGGTGCTAGNCCCGGTAATGCGAGCTTTTCCAATAATTGTTTGTTGGCGCGCCGNTTAGCNGAAGCGGGTGTCCGNTTTATNCANNTNTATGANCGTGGCTGGGATCATCATGGAGATGTGACGACCGGNATTAAGAGCAAAATTGGNCAAGTCGATAAGGCATGTGCNGCGTTNATAAAGGATCTCAAACANCGAGGTTTGCTCGAAGATACCTTGGTGATATGGGGCGGTGAATTCGGTCGCACNAGCTATGGTCAAGACCGAGGTAATTCATATGGACGTGATCANCANCCCAACTGCTTTAGTCTTTGGATGGCCGGNGGNGGGATNAAAGGTGGAGTAACGATTGGTGAGACGGATGATTTCGGGTACAACGTTGCCNAAGATAAAGTGGAAGTTCATGACTTACATGCTACGATGNTGCATCTACTTGGAATTGATCATGAACGNCTGATTTACAAGTTTAAAGGGCGCGACTTCCGTCTCACGGATGTAGCCGGGAATGTTGTGAGANCNGCTCTTGCTTAACAGAAAANTCTANCTNNGTTTGGNCTTNTNGGCGTTCAGTGTTTCGGTTCCTTCGNGNCCACNTGTTCTCGCTCAGNANGTGTCCTATGACACAGATGTGCTGCCNATNCTCCAGGCGAAGTGNTTNCGTTGTCATAACNGTCNGCGAANNGAAGGAGGCTTGNAGCTTGACCTGAAAGANGCGGCTCTTCAGGGTGGTGATAGNGGTCNCGCCATCATTCCGGGACTCNCCGNAAAATCACTGGTGCTTCAGCGTGTCAATTCNGAAGACGAGTTTGAACGTATGCCTCANGAGGCTGCAAAACTTAGTCAGGAAGAAATTCAAGTACTNACNNATTGGATTAAGCAGGGAGCNAGGGGNCTGCGGGANGTCAAACGGNCNGAGCACTGGGCATTTCAACCGGTNATTGCTCCAGCGGTCNCGCCNGTTAAAGANNCNCNCTGGTCNCGCAATAGGANAGATCNTTTTGTTCTCGCAATGCTTGAANGGNACGGCTTGAAGCCANCTCCGCGTGCCNTNANCTATCAGCTTATCCGTAGATTGTCATTTGATTTATTNGGTGTTCCTCCCACTCCGGATGAGGTCGCTNCATTCNTANCTGATGCGAGCCATAACGCTTATGANCAACTTGTGGAAAAGTTNTTAACGGACCCTCGGTTTGGCGAAAGNTGGGGGCGGCATTGGCTTGATCTGGCACGATATGCNGACAGTGGTGGATATGAAGCCGATCTTCCNCGGAAAATTTGGCGTTATCGTGATTGGGTGATNAGGGCTNTCAANCANGATAAACCAATNACGGAATTTGTGATTGAGCAAATNGGAGGTGACCTGCTACCTCAGGCGACAGAAGAGAATCGTATAGCCTCCGGNTTTCATTGTAATGCGATGTTAGANGGAGGTGTTCGTGAACAGGCTGTACTTGACCGAGTCAATTCAACAGGTGCTGTATTTCTGGGGTTAACGCTCGAATGTGCTCAGTGTCATGANCATAAGACAGACCCTGTCAGTCAAAAAGAATANTATCAGNTNTATGCNTTCTTCCATGGGGCNAGTGCTGTTCCATTGGATCTAAGCTCACCNGAATTAAAAAATCGCATTGNAANAATCACTCAACAGGTAGCTGNNANTAATCAACAGATTGCNAAGATCGACGCGNTGATTAAAGANAATCTTGATGAACTCGCTGTATCGACTCTGGCTNAANCAGAANANATTGNNCCGGNTATCTTNACGTTGTTAAAANNNTCTTCTGCAGATCGTAGTGAAGCNGATGTTACCCAACTGGAATCTTATTTCCAAAGTAAGAATGATGAGCGAATCGCTTTNNTANCAAAACGTGACAAGCTTCAAAGCCAACAACCTGAACCTGACACCACACTTGTATTGGCTCAGGATAATCGGAAAACNCANATNTTTGTTCGAGGNAATCCTCGTCAATTAGGTGAAGAGGTTCANTCCGGCACTCCNGGGTTTCTACACGANNTNCAACAGNCGNCACANCCAACGNCATTTCCTGATCGANTGTCATTGGGNCAGTGGATTGTCGCGNGTGAGAATCCGNTATTTGCGAGAGTGATGGCAAATCGGATTTGGNTGAGATTNATGGGGNAGGCAATTGTTGAATCNGAAGATGACTTTGGAGTCCAGACAACTCGTCCACGTCATTGGTTGNTGCTGGATCATTTGGCAACCGTGCTTCAAGAAGAGGACAGCTTCAAGGGAATCGTACGTGCCATCGTNCTGTCNAACANCTATCAGCAATCATCACATTTCAGTTATCGACAGGATGGGAATGAAGCTCTNTTTCAGGGGCAGCAAAGATTTCGTTTAGAGGTTGAGATTTTACGGGATAATGCGTTGGCTGTGGCCGGGTTGTTGGAAAANNAGATTGGCGGGCCCAGTGTNTTTCCTCCCCAGCAGGACGGGATTCTTGATTTTCGAGCGACGCCNGCTACCTGGACCGAAAGCGAAGGNGCCGATCGATATCGNCGAGGAATGTATACGTATATTTGGCGTCTAACTCCTCACCCCATGACCGCAATCTTTGATGGACCTGAACTGACGACTTCCTGTACNCGAAGAACNAGTTCTAACGTCGCTCTTCANTCATTGNCNCTACTGAATGANCCTCTTTTCGTTGAAGCCGCTCAGNCCTTTGCAAAACGAGTGTTGTTAGCACATCCGGACCAAGAAAAGAGGATTGANNTACTTTTTCGCTGGACNCTTAATCGTGATGGNACTCCACAGGAGAAATCGATTGTTCGNAACTTGTTAATTCAACAGCGAACATTCTTTAGTGNNGATCCAACGGCAGNCAAANTNGCGATGGGCGAGTACGGNCTGGNNGAAGATCNACACAACATAAGTCAGAGTGAGCAGGCGGCCTGGGTTGCAGTGTGCAGGGCCATCATGAATTTAGATGAATTTATAATGCGAGAATAATGAATAGTCGTAGACGGTTCTTTAAAGAAAATGCGCTTGGGGTCGCCTCGCTGGCTTTGCCTTCGATGCTGACAGCGGATGGATTATGCGCAGATATTAACACAGCCGATAGAACCCATCATGAGCCAACCGCGAAAAATGTCATCTATATGTGTCAGATTGGTGCGCCCAGTCAATTCGACATGTTTGATCGAAAGCCCGTATTAAACGAGCGGGATGGTGAGGAGTTACCACAGTCTTTTCTAGATCGTGTTGATTTTGCGCAGATTAAAGAATCCAACCCAAAACTGATGGGAACTCCGTATAAATTCCAACAGCACGGGGAAAGTGGGCAGTGGATTTCTGAGTTAATGCCACATACCGCGGGCATTGTAGACGAGCTTACCTTTGTTCATACTTGTCAGGCTGAAGATCAGAACCATATGTTTGCGGAATTGCATATGAGCACTGGTTGGAAAAGGTTTGGCCGGCCAAGTCTGGGTAGTTGGGTGTTGTATGGTCTCGGATCAGAGTCGGAGAATCTTCCGGGCTTTATGGTTTTGCGATCGGGGATGCATCCTCGAAGTAAAGGTGCAAACTATGGTCCCGGGTTTCTGCCAGGAACAATGCAGGGAACGCCATTGCAATCAAACGGGCCGCCGATTCTGAATCTTGGGACTCCGCAAGGTTTTTCGCAACAAAGCCAGTCTGCTACGATCGATGCGGTCAATGCATTAAACCGCTTAAAAGTACGGGAGAATGCTGATCCGGATATTGAAACCCGAATTGCGAATTATGAACTGGCTTTCAAGATGCAATCGAGTGCTCCGGAGTTGTTGGATCTGTCTGGCGAAACGCGGGAAACATTGGAGCTTTATGGAATCTCAGATCCGGCTCAGCCCTCCTATGCAAGAAATTGCCTTCTGGCTCGCCGTCTCGTTGAGCGTGGTGTTAGGTTTGTTGAATTGTTTCATGGTGACTGGGATCACCATACGAGCATTTATCAACGCCTGCCAGGTGAATGCAAAATAACCGATCAGGCTTCCGCAGCGTTGATCCTTGATCTGAAACGTAACGGATTGCTGGATGATACGCTTGTGGTTTGGGGAGGAGAGTTTGGACGTTCTTCGGTAGCCCAGAAAAGTCTGAAGCCGGGAGAGCCCGTTGGTCGGGATCATCATGTGGAAGCATTTACAATGTGGTTCGCCGGAGGCGGAGTTGCAAGAGGAAAGTCAATTGGTGAAACCGATGAGATTGGCTTTGATGCTACGACAGACCACTGGCACATCCATGATCTGCACGCGACATTTCTGCACGCGTTAGGATTGGATCACAAACGGCTGACTTATCGGCATCAAGGTCGGGACTACCGACTCACGGATGTATTCGGTAATGTAAAGACTGAGCTCTTTAGGTCATAGAATCTTCACCCTCCCGAGTATTCATGAAATCACGTGTTTTGAAGCTTGTTCTCGTATTGCTTTGCGGTGGGCAATTGATTGTCGCCGGTCAAGCTAAAGCGGCTCCTCCCAATATTGTTTTTATCATTTCCGATGATATGGGGTATTCAGATCTTGGTTGCTATGGCGGAGAAATTGATACTCCGGTTTTAGATAGTCTGGCTGAGCAAGGTCTTAGATTTACTAACTACTATGTAAATAATATGTGTTGGCCCACTCGTGCCAGTTTGATGACAAGCTTATATCCGCAGGCAGCGTTGCCTCAGGAAGGCTCTGCAGCGGGTGGGCTACATCCCAGTGCAGTCACGCTACCTCAGGCTCTCCGTGACGCCGGGTATTTGACGTTAATGTCTGGGAAATGGCATCTGTCTAGCTCGAAAAAGCCTGATGGAAAAAACGCTCCTCATCACCGTGGTTTCGATCAGTTTTACGGAACGATTGAAGGAGCATCCGACTTTTTTGCTCCAGCCGACCTGCAACTGAATGGAAATAGCATGACACAGGAATGGGAAGCAAGAGATGATTTTTACTATACGGATGCCATTACAGATCACGCCTTAAACTTTCTCGAAAACCGAGATGTCGAAAAACCATTCTTCTTATATATGGCATATACGGCGGCCCATTGGCCCTTACATGCCAAAGCTGAGGATATTGAACATTACGAAGGTCGTTTTCGTGACGGTTGGGATCAGTTGAGAGTAGATAGATTTCAGCGGATGAAAAAACTTGGTGTTATAGATCCTGCCTGGCAATTGTCTCCCCGACACAGCAATATTCCAGCTTGGTCGGATGCCAAGTACCCTCGATGGCACGAACGACGTATGGAGGTCTACGCAGCCCAGATCACCTGTATGGATCGTAATATCGGGCGTTTGACAGATTATTTAGCGAAGCAAGGATTATCGGAAAACACGATTCTTATTTATCAGCACGATAATGGTGGATGTCACGTTGAGTATTTGCCTGAACGAAAAGGAAGCTGGAGTCGCGAAAAAACAACGGATGGTAAAGATATCCTGATTAGACCCGGCAACATTCCGAATTTGATGCCCGGGGGGCAAGAGACATTTCAGTCGTATGGCTATGGTTGGGCTAATACCTCCAACACTCCGTACCGTTTGTTTAAGCAATATGATCACGAAGGCGGAACTCGTTCTCCATTGATTGTGCATTGGCCGAAAGGAATCTCCAAGAATCAACGTGGTTCATTGGTGAAGGATGTTTGTCATGTGATTGATGTCATGCCAACTCTTTTAGACCTCGCAGGAATTACACCGGTGATTCAAAAGCCATTGCCGATGGAAGGTCGTTCCTTTGCGAATGCTCTACAAGGTAAAGCGGTGTCCCGGCATGACTCAATTTTTTGGGGACACAATAAAGGTTCAGCAGTTTGGGCGAATGGCTGGAAATTGGTATCGAGTAATCGTGGGAAAGACTGGGAGTTATACTACCTTCCACAAGATGGAACAGAACTAAACAATTTGGCAGAAGAGAAGCCGCAGAAAGTAGCGGAGTTAGAAAAATTGCACGCCCAGTGGATGGCTCGTAACAAAAGAGCTGCCGGAAGTAGCGGGAATTAATGAAAAAGAGAAATAAAACAATCATAGCACTGGCAGTCTGGATGGCGTTGTTCCCGTTCATTACAGTGGCTGAGCAACCAAACTTCCTCATCATTATGGCAGATGATTGTACGTACAATGATTTGCCATTGTATGGAGGTAAGAATGCTAGCACCCCAAATATCGACCGTTTGGCTAGTCAGGGACTTACCTTTAATCGGGCGTATTTGTCAGAGGCGATGTGTCAGCCTTGCCGTGCCGAACTGTATTCGGGACGTTACCCGTTAGGTAACGGTTGTGCCTGGAATCATTCTGCAAGTTTAGAATCGGTCACAAGTATGCCTCAGCATTTGTCCGCACTTGGTTATCGAGTCGGTCTGGCAGGCAAAGTGCATGTCAAACCAGCGAAGGCTTATCCGTTTGAAAGTGTTCAGGGTTTCGATGCAAATTGTGTGCGAAATCCAACCAAACCTCACTTTTTATCCGATGTTGAGGACTTTATGGCACGTGATAAGAGTCAGCCATTTTGTTTAGTCGTGGCATTAGTAGAGCCGCATGTTCCTTGGGTGATGGGAGATGCCAGTGCCTACCCTCCCACCAAGCTCAAGCTTCCACCTAATATTGCCGACACCGCCAGAACGAGAGAAGATTTCTCCCGTTATCTGGCAGAGATTACTTATATGGATGGCCAGGTTGGTGAACTGTTGAAAACGTTGGATAATTCGGGTCGGGCAGATGAAACAGTAGTGCTGTTTTCATCGGAGCAAGGCGCACAGTTTCCGGGTTGTAAATGGACTAATTGGGATACAGGGTTACATACTGCCCTGATTGCTCGTTGGCCGGGAAAGATTGCAGCCGACACACGGACCGATGCCTTAGTCCAATATGCAGATGTGTTGCCTACACTGGTTACACTTGCCGGAGGTGAGTCGAGCCAACAGCAGTATGATGGAAGAGAGTTTTCGGAGGTGTTGCGAGGTAATTCTACCGAGCATCGTAAGTATGTATATGGTATGCATAACAACATTCCGGAAGGTCCCAGCTATCCAATTAGAACCGTAAGTAATGGAACTTTTCGTTATATCGAAAACCTACGTTCCGATGAGATCTATATTGAGAAGCACCTGATGGGCTCGCGTGGAAATGGCGAATTAAATAACCCTTATTGGGCTACCTGGGTTTGGGCTTCCGGTGAAAAACCAGAGGTGTACAAGTTGGTTCACCGTTATACTCGGCGTCCTGCTCAGCAACTTTATCATACGACAGATGATCCTTATGAATTAACCGATCTTGCAGGCAAGAAGGATGTAATGAAAATTCAAAAGGACCTTCAAAATGAACTGTATCGCTGGATGCAATCTCAGAATGATCCAGGTGCCGGGTTGGATACCCAAAAGGCTATTCAGGCAGCACGTCAGGGAAAACATTTGTTTCGAGCGGAATAATTTGAATTCACAGAAGTGATTAAGGAAATAACTCATCATGATTAAGAGAACCCTGTCCGTTCTTTTGTTTGCACTGGCTTCGTTGCCATTAGGGCAAGTTGTTCAGGGCGCACCCCTCCCCAATGTCTTGTGGATCATTGTGGACGACATGTCTGCTCACTTTTCTTCTTATGGTGAAAAGTTGATTCAAACTCCTAATGTAGATGCGTTAGCGCGCCGTGGTGTTCAGTTTAACAATGCCTATGTGACGGCTCCGGTTTGTTCGACTTGCCGAAGTGCGTTCATTACCGGTATGTACCAGACGACGATCGGCGCGCATCATCATCGCAGTGGGAGAGGAACAGAGAAAATTGAATTACCGGAAGGTATTCGGCCAATCCCGGAGATATTTCAGGAGGCTGGATACTACACCACACTCACAGGCTGGCCGATTCGGGAAGATGAGCGGTTAGGTAAATCTGATTACAACTTCGAGTGGAATCAGAAAATGTATGACGGGGCAGATTGGGCTAAACGAAACGACAGCCAGCCATTCTTCGCTCAGATCCAATTGCCGGGTGGGAAATTACGAGGCGGAACTCAGGAATCAGCTGAACGCATGGCTAGTCGTGCGGAAAAGACGTTTGGAAAGCGAACCGATGTAAATCAGATCAAACTACCTCCTTACTATCCGGCTACAGAGATCATCCTTCATGACTGGGCCGCATATCTTGATACCGTACGTGAAACGGACCGTGTTGTGGGAGAGATTCTAGGCAAGCTTGATGCAGAAGGAGATTTAGAAAATACGATGGTCTTGTTTATGACAGACCATGGCATTAGTCATATACGTGGAAAGCAGTTTATGTATGACGAAGGCTTACATGTTCCTTTAGTGATTGCAGGCCCCGGTATTAACGGTGGACAGGTGCGAGAGGATTTAGTGGAGCATATCGATATTGCTGCAGTTTCACTGGCATATGCGGGGATAGAGATTCCCAGATATATGCAGGCACAGAATATTATGGCGGAAGCATATAAACCCCGTAAAGCGGTTTTTGCTGCTCGTGATCGTTGTGATGAAACGGTAGAACATTTACGAAGTGTTCGGACACACGAATACAAATACATTCGTAATTACCTATACCAGCGACCTCACTTGCAGCCAAATGCTTACAAAGATGGCAAGTCTATTATGAAGTCATTTAAGGAGGCCGGCGTTAACGGTAAGTTAAACAAAGTCCAGACTTCTTTACTTAATCCAACCCGGCCAAGGGAAGAATTGTACAGCCTCAGTAATGATCCCCATGAGATTCGTAATCTGGTCGACGATCCTGCTTATGCAGATGTTTTGAAGGAGATGAGAAAGTTACTTTCTCGTTGGGAAACGAAGTCAGGTGACCAGGGTGTGGATCCGGAACCTGTTCGAATGTTTGACAGCGATATGAAGGTCTATGTCGATACTTTGGAAGCGCGTCGACGCCCGATCGAACATATCAATACGATTAAGAGTAATATCGAGTTGATGCGGAAGTGGGCTGGAGAAGGGAAGTGATGTGCCGTGCAAGCTGCGATCCTTCAGGAAATTAATCAACCGTTAGTTGTTGAGCAACGAGAGACTCCAAAACCAAAAGCAGGAGAAGTTCTTGTACGTCTCAAGGCAGCGGCTCTCAATCGGCGGGATTACTGGATTACAAAGGGACTATATCCGGGGATACATTCGGGCGTCATTCAAGGGTCCGATGGCGCCGGCATTGTTGAGGCGGTTGGTAGCGAGGTCGATATGCATTGGGTCGACAGGAAGGTGGTTATTAATCCAGGCCTTGAATGGGGAGATAATCATCAGGTTCAGTCGGAACAGTTCCACATTTTAGGGATGCCTGCCGATGGTACATTTGCCGAAGCCATTGTCGTGCCAGTCTCGGCGATTTATGAAAAGCCATTTCATCTTAACTGGCATCAGGCGGCAGCCTTGCCTCTTGCCGGAGTGACGGCATACCGGGCGGTGAGTCGTGCCGAGGTCTCGGCAGGCGGCCTTGTATTAGTTACCGGGATTAGTGGCGGGGTTGCTTTAATGGCAATGCAGTTGTCTCTGGCATTAGGAGCCCGGGTATTGGTTACTTCGTCGTCGCAGGAGAAGTTGGAACGAGCACGGGAGCTTGGTGCTTTAGGCGGGTATCAGTATTCGCAGGATGATTGGGAAAAACAAATTCTTAGAGAACATGGTATGGTCGATGCGGTTATTGACGGAGCAGGCGGGACAGGGTATCGGCACTTGTTACAACTGGCTGGTCCGGGAGCACGAGTCGTTAACTATGGAGCCACGGCCGGTCCGCCGGAGAAAGTGGACTTGTTTAAATTGTTCTGGAAGCAGCTGAAGCTAATTGGTTCTACCATGGGAACCCCGCAAGACTTTGAACAGATGTTAGAACTGGTTTCTCGCCATCATGTTGAACCTGTCGTTGATTCTTCTTATCCTCTTGAAGAGGTGAATCAAGCACTACGTAAAATGGCAGATAGTTCTCAGTTTGGGAAGTTAGTGCTTGCACTACCTTAATTCGTTTTCTCTCAACGGTTTTTGGTTTTTAACGTGATTCAATTGAGGTTAAGGTAGAGTCTTAGCGCGTTGAGCAAAGGCGTCATTTTTTAGACGCTCCGGAATGCGCTATTGAAATTTAAATCATGATTAATACTGACGAACAATCTGAATCGATGGCTGACCTTCAGGCCTCCCTATTGCGCCTTAACAAGATTGGGATTTCATCTACTCCGACGGCAACGCTTGAGTCAATGTTGCAGAATCTCGAGTCGGACATGAAGGATCTGGCAACTCAGGCTTCTGAGTTGGAAGCAGAAGCACAAGAGAAACTTCAGCAAGGCGATTTGGGGATTTACAAACGAGTACGAGAGCGTTCACGTTTGTTGGCAAGTGAAATGGGTGAGCTTGAAGGACTTCGTGACCGTGTGGTCGACGCGATTGAATATAACTATATGACCGAACGTCTCTCCAAGGTTCTTGGGGGGATGTGGGCTGTTAATGCTTTGCAAATATTCATGATGCTGTTGATCTTCTTTGTGCTCGGCTTACTGGCCTATGATTCTCTGGCTCCGACCAAGTGGGGGTATTTTGTACTTGGTGATGACCATCAGTATCTGGTGTCTGATTATGTTAATCAGGAATCGGCCTGGCAGGATGTCGTTGAACGATTTGGGATTCAAGATGCGAAGTATGAGAGATTTGAGGAGCATCAGCGTCCAGTATGGTTAGAGAGCCAGTCGATCTTCTTGATTGACATCGGTTGTTGTGTGCTTTTCATGCTCGAGTTTTTGGTGCGTTTATATTGCTCGCGTTCAAAAAGATGGTACTGGCGTAATTACTGGATCGACTTTGTAACTTCGATACCGATTCCTGGCGAAGCTCAACTATCGCGTTTTGGGAGAATAGCAAGGATTGGCCGTTTTGCCAGACTGCTAAGATTTTCACGTGTTCTTCGCGTCATGCGAGTCTTTCTTATGCTATGGCGAGGGATGGATAAGTTGCAGGATGCGATGGACGTTAAGCTGATGAAACGCTCGCTCAAATGGGGACTGGTTGTGATGGTGCTGGGAGGAATTGCTGTTTACTATGCTGAAAGTGCATTGGTAGAAAGTGACAATGATGTGAAAACACTGGGGGGGGGGATGTGGTGGAGTTTTACCACAGTGGTCACCGGAGGATTTGGTGACATTCATAATCCAATCACGATCGTTGGTCGGATTTTGACGGTGGTGTTGATCATCACCGGTATGATTCTTGTGGGGGTCTTTACCGCTACATTGACATCACTTTATGTCGGTGAGGAATCGGAAGAACTACAGAGATATCAGGAAGATATGAATGCACGTCTCGATCGGATCGAAGTGATTATCTCCGGGTACAGCAACCCAACGAGAGACGGTCCGGATGCGGAGGCTTAGCCTAATTCACTAATTGCGTCACGATGCTGCAACAGGTATTGTGGCCGACCATTGAAGTCCGGGATCTTAACGCTGGCGACGTCGATTCCTAAATGTTTGTAAAGCGTAGCAAATACGTTTTGATAATGAATTGGACGATCTTTGGCTTCTTCAGCCAGTCGTGTTGTACTACCAAGTACCTGTCCATGATTGAATCCGCCACCCGCAAGAATACAACCCGATACGGCGGGCCAGTGGTCACGGCCACCATTAGGATTAACTCGTGGGGTCCGTCCCATTTCTCCCCAGACGACGACCGCTACATCCTCTTCAAGCCCTCGTTCTTTCAGGTCTTGAGTTAGAGCCAGTAGGCATTGTTCAAGTCGAGGAAGGTATTCCCGAAGCTGAGCAAAGTTATTCTTGTATGCCAGATCACCGGCTTTACGGCAGGAATGTGTATCCCAGCGACCGAAGGAAACAGAAACACACCGAGCACCGGCTTCCACTAGTCGACGTGCGATAAGGAAGTCTTCGTTGTTCATCGGTGAACCGTCGTCGACGGCATCGTTGTTGCCTTTGCCGTAACGGGCGATTATTTCCGGAGATTCTTTCGAGATGTCGAGTGCTTCCAACAAACGATTACTGGTCAGCATGTGCAAAGCCTGCGACGTGTAAGCATCCACGCTTTGCATGACATCAGAAGTTTCCACCGCTCGTTTTAAACGATCAACAGATCGCAGCAGTTGTCTGCGGTCATTGAGTCGGTTGCGTGACATTTGCAGAACCATGTCCGCTTTGCCTTCCTCGTTTGGTTGGAATGGTTTGTGAGCTGAGCCAACAAAGCCTGCACGACCGGGATCTCGCCAGTTGTTGTTTGTATGATAAACCATACTTATCGCAGAAGGCATCGCTTGATCGACAGGCCCTTGCAGATAAGAAACAGCAGCACCTAAACATGGCTGATTTCGGATCTTCGAATCAGCATATCCAAATCCACTTAGGCAAAGCTCAGATGCATGTTCATTCTTTGCACCTACTAACGATCGTATAATGGTGAACCGATCGAGATTCTGTGCGAACTGTGGTAAATGTTCACACACGTGATAACCAGGAATAGAAGTTTGGATCNGCTGAAATTCACCACGGATTTCGACAGGAGCATCGGGCTTGAGATCCCAGATATCTAAATGGGAGGGGCCACCNGGCAGGAAAATCATGATGACCGATTTATGACGGGNTTTATTTCCGTTTTGCTCATCGGCCCGAAGCAATTGAGGCAATGAAATTCCGCCGAGTNCCAGNGAACCGACACTCAGAAAGTTACGACGGGAAACGCCGTCACAGAATTTAGATTGGGAACCAACTAGTTGTAACATAGTATTGTTATCGGGAAATCTTCTTCAGCTTCAAACTATATTATCCGTTAATTTCCTTGGCTGCCGCAAGCATTAATTCAGTGGCTTCCCGCCCCGTCATACCAATTTCTATGCCCATACCCTCTGCTCGGGGGGTGCAACGAGCGATTTTTGCCGCCAATAGATCTTCGGGCGTGACTAACGGACATTCAGGGGTTCCTTCGGCGATGGCCAAAGCCTGATTGAACTTGGCAGGTACAACGACGTCGTAGATTCCACAGCCAACGATACCGACGGGTGTGAGAATGCTACAGTACTGGCCTTCAATCCATCGGTTACTAATACCAAGTGCTGAGCCATTTTCGAAGTGAAGCGTTGAACTAACAGATCGTGGTAATGCATCACTCATGATTATTGTTTCCTTAAGGATGTCGGTGTTAAGAATTTATCACCGGATCTCTAAACGTGTTTTTAGATGAGGGTGGTATTTAAAACTATATCGTGTGGGAATATTTAAGTAGAATATAGTGGCCTGGGTAAATTCAAGTTGGAATTCGTTATGTCGAAGAACTCTGAGTCAGCGACTTTACCCTGGAAGCATCTAAAAGTAGTGCGCAGAGATGATATGCCTATCCGTGATGGTCTTAATCTCACGCTTGTTCTTGCTGTTGGTTTATCGGCAATCGTACTACTCTGGGGAGCATCTCAATTATCTCATTGGGGCTGGACCATTGGACTAGGTATGGTTTTTAGTTATTTAATGCTGACGAACTATGCGTTGATGCATGAAGCAATTCACTTAAATCTACAAAACAATCTTAAACGGAATTATGTACTGGGTGTAATTGCATCTATGTTCTTTCCTGTGAGCTTCACAATGGTTCAAGTGACTCATCAGGGACATCACTATCGTAACCGTACCGATGCGGAAATTTTTGACCAATACTATCCGGGTTTTTGGTCAAGAGTGTTTAAGAGTTGTCAGTGGTACGGAACACTACTTGGTTTTTTCTATATTCTCGTCGTTTTAGCTTCCATTGCGACCGCCCTGTTACCTGGTACTTCGCAAAACTCACTGGTGACAGGTAAAGAATTTGGAAATGGAAATCTGAAAGACATCACAATGCATGACGTCTGGAAGATTCGTTTGGAAATGCTTTTGACAGTTTCATTTTGGGCACTTGTTATTTGGGGATTATCACTCCAATGGCAAGTTGTTCTTGTAATGTTTCTGATGGGCGGATTTAACTGGTCAACACGCCAATACATTGCTCATGCTTATTCTGAGCGAAGTGTACTCGACGGCGCTTTTAATCTGAAACATAACCGGTTTATGTCTGCGCTTCTGCTTCATGGAGAGTGGGATCTTAATCATCATCGTTATCCGGATGTTCCGTGGACAAATCTTCCAGATGTGCCTGCGGATGATAAACCACGAATTTCATATTGGAAGCACTATCTACGCATGTGGGGAGGGCCAGTGGAGGTTACCGAACCAGAACCAGACATGTGGAATACAGAACAGATGATCGAGCATCTAACGCAACAGGAGTTGCGATCCAGCCAATCAACTTAATCGAGGAGTAAATAAAAGATGAATTTAAATAATCAAAGTGCATGGCATGTTTTGTTGTTTGCGTTGTTGCTGTTACCCATAAGTGTGAATGCAGAGGAAGAATCTGAAGTTGCTGCCGAGTCAGATGAGGCCGCGATTGCAGCGCATCTTGAACAAACGAAAAAGGAGATTTTCACTTTATTTAATGAGGAGAAGTTTCAGCAGATTGCTGATCAGTATTGCCATGAACAGATCACTTGTATTTGGCACGATGGAACCGCATCGACTGGTCGACAGGGAGTTGTTGATTTCTTTGCCAAAATAAAGGGATTCATCGATGTTATGAAGGTAGACCCTACTACAACGGACAGAGCTATTTTTGAAGATGGGAAATTTGTCGTGTCCGTAGGTGACTTAGGAGACACCTATGTAATGGCCTCCGGTCAAGAATTAGATTTAAAGAGTAAGTGGATGGCAACGCTTACTTACGACAATGACGAGTGGCAACTCATTAGTTTTGCGACGTTAACAAGTGGTTTTGAGAATGAAGTAATTGATGGTTTTTTGCTAATGCGAACTATCTACGCAGGGGGGGGCGGCCTCGTCGTGGGAATCCTATTAACATTCCTTTTGCGTAGAAAGAAGAGAACCACTTAGTCTTCTTTGGTGACGTGTTTATAGCTTTTCATAGAGGACTCGTGAAAGAAGATCCAGTGGAAGATTTCAGTTGCCAGTGGTGAGATAAAAATAGAAAGCAGCATGCTTCCATAGCGAAGAGCGGAGTCGGGTTGGCTGGCGGTGTTAATTAGGTGTTGTAACTCAAATCCGTAAACGATTCCGAAACTGGTGAAAAAGACGGGAGCATATTGTAACGATATTCGAAATGCAGATTTGCCTTCCGCATAGGATCGGTTGAAGACGACTAAGACACCGCGATTTATCGCGAACATGTCAAACAGGAAGTTGATCAGACCAATAGTTAGACCAAGGAGAGTGGGGAAGAGCCAGATTGAATCGTTGATTGGGGTTTGCGTGTATAACCTGTAAACCAGCCAGCAGATGACGCTAGTCGCCGACCCGAACATGAAACCATGATGAGGGCGAAAACCTAAGTTGGAATGGGGACTGCGGATTTCCCAGATATGAAGTAAACGGATACCGATATATGGAATTAGAAAAGCGACGGCGACAGGCATTCCCACAGCATAAAAAGTCACAGGGAAGTTGTTATTGCTAGCCGGCCACCAGAGCAAGATTGCGAGTGGAAACAGGATGATTGGTCCGACCACTTCGTAAATCTTGTAGAACTGCATGCATTTTCCAGCCAGATAAAATTATTTGTAGCGAGATTAATGAACGTTAAACCGTCATTGCAAAGGATTGTAGCACATTAAACGATACGTTCGCGAATGGTTGTTCGCTAACATATTCGTGGAGTGCTAAGCCGATCGTCAAATTGTCATTTTTTCTAACCAACCTACTATGAAGATCACATTTATCAGACCGAATCTCTTTGATCAACGCAGCACAGATGCGATGACTCCACTCTGTTTTGCAATCCTCAAGGGTTTGACTTCTGAAAAGCATGAAGTGGTCTTTCATGACGAGCGTTTAGCCCCTCTCCCGGTGAATGACCATCCCGATTTGGTGGCGATGACAGTTGAAACGTATACAGCACGCAGGTCATATCAAATTGCTGCTGATTATCGACGTCGCGGAGTGAAGGTGGTGATGGGAGGGTATCATCCAACCTTTCTTCCAGAAGAGGCGCTTCAATTCGCAGATGCGATTGTTATCGGGGACGCCGAAGCCGTTTGGCATCAAGTTCTAGAAGATGCGGAAAACAATGCATTGTCACCCATTTACCAGGGAGAAGAGTTTCCCTGTCTCGATGGAATCAAATTCGATCGCAGTATTTTTCAAGGAAAGAAGTACGCTCCGGTAACTCTTGTGCAATATGGAAGAGGATGTAAATACAGTTGTGACTTTTGTTCAATCAGAGCATTTTACGGTTCTAATCTGCGGCAAAGACCGATTGGGCAAGTGATTGATGAGATCAAACGGCATGCAGGTAAATTCTTGTTTCTCGTGGATGATAATATTTTTGTGAATGGTGACCAAGCCCGCGAGTTATTTGAGGCTTTAATTCCATTAAAGAAGAAATGGTTCTGCCAGGTTTCAATTGATATTGCAAAGGATCCGGAACTTGTTGAGTTGATGCGCAAGAGTGGCTGCATTTCTGCACTCTTTGGGTTTGAGTCACTCAATACGGACAATTTGAAGCAGATGGCTAAGAGTTGGAATGTTCATTATGGAAGCTATGGAGATTCCATTCGCGTTATTCAGGATGCGGGCATCATGATCTATGGCACATTTGTGTTTGGCTATGATCAGGATACGCGAGACTCTTTTGAGGAAGCGGTGGATTTTGCCATTGATCATAAGTTTTATCTCGCCAATTTTAACCCTTTGACGCCGATGCCAGGCGCTCGGTTATACGACCGTATGGTTGCTGAAGGAAGAATGCTTTATGACCGTTGGTGGCTGGATGAAAATTATCGTTATGGTCATGCGACCTTTACACCTCTGGGGATGACGGCTGAAGAGTTGACTGCCGGTTGTTTTCGAGCGAGGAGAAAGTTTAATACTCTTTCTTCGATTCTTAAACGTGGTATGGCCTGGCGAACAAATATGCGTGATGTCTATCGTTTAGGCCTGTACTGGATGTCTAACGTGGTTTCTCGCCGTGAAGTCTATCGAAAGCAAGACAGAGTTTTGGGGGCTGAAGACATTCCTGTTGAATGGTTAGATGATCAAGCGGATGTTGATCCGCTCAAGGTGATAACGTTATGAAACTAACTCTGATTTTCCCTAATATTGGTTTTCATGAGCACGGTGATTACACCGACGAAGGACGCATGGAGCCATTGCCCCTCTCGGTGTTAGCGGCATTAACGCCACCTGATGTCGAATGCGTCATGTATGACGATCGTATGGAAGATATTCCCTTCGACGAACCAACCGATTTGGTAGCCATCAGTATTGAAATCTATACTGCGAGAAGATCGTACGAGATTGCGGCCCAATACAGAGAACGTGGAATCCCAGTGGTCTTTGGGGGAATGCATGTGACACTCCTTCCAGAAGAAGCCAGTAAATTTGCGGATTCAATATATATAGGAGATGCGGAAACCGGTTGGGCTGGCGTGATTGAAGATTTTAAGCGAGGCGAATTAAAACCTGTATATCATGCTCCCGTCGGAGTCCCTCAGGAAGGCGGCATTATCCCTAAACGAGAACTTTATGCGGACAAAGGGTATTTGCCACTTTCACTTTTGCAATATACACGTGGATGTCGGTTTGCCTGTGACTTTTGCGCGGTTAGCGTGTATTTCGAACGTAAGAATTATGTCCGGGCAACCCATGAGATAATCAAAGAAATTGAACAGCAGAATCGAAAGTTTCTATTCTTTGTCGATGACAACTTTCTTTCAGATCAGCAACGAGCCAAAGAGTTTCTGCGGGCGTTGATTCCATTGAAAGTAAAGTGGGTTAGTCAGGCTTCACTGGATATGACCAATGATCTGGAACTAATGGATCTGCTAGCTCGCAGTGGCTGTCTTGGAAATGTTGTTGGATTTGAATCGATTGTGCCCGAATCGGTGAAATCGATGAAGAAGGCCCCTAATTTTATCGGGCGAAAAGAAATTGGCTGGGACCGCTATGAAAAACAAGTCCAGATTTTACGTGACCATCATTTGCAGACTTGGGCAACTTTTACGTTGGGACATGATTCTGACACCCTCGAGTCTATCGAAGAAACCCATCAGTTTGCCATGGAAAACAAGTTTTGCTTTGCAGCTTATAACATTCTGATGCCCTATCCTAGCACACCGCTTTACAATCGATTACGCGATGAAAAACGATTGCTATATGGTGGCAAGTGGTGGATGCATCCAGATTATCGATTCAACCACGCTTCATTTATTCCGAAGAACATGTCTCCCGATGAATTGACGGAAGCTGTCTGGAGAAATCGTGATCGCTGGAACCGTCCTTCCTCCATTTTTAAACGTATGTGGGACTTTAAAACACATATGAGTTCCATAACGAGGTTTCTATTGTACCTTTCATACAATCCACTGTATGCCAAAGAAACACTGAAAAAGCAGGGGATGTTATTTGGATTGACGAAGAGAAAGGAAAAGCCCAGACCAGAGTCCATCGATCAAACTACCTGGGACCCTGCTGATGGTTACGTACCCGTGGATGACCTTTTCATGTCTGGAATAGGGATGGAGAGTATCGGAGCGGGGTGTGGTTGCACTGATACACAAGCAGACTCGGTTGAGACTGTATCTATTTCGGGCTTAGGGTAGGGGGAGATTGTGCCAGCACCACTCAGGATAGCGCTGATCTCCCCGAAAGGTCCCTTGTATCGTCGTAGAAAAGGGATCTTTAAGAAGTCGTTACGTTATATGCCATTGACGTTTCCAACGCTGGCGGCGTTGATCCCGGATGATTTGCAGATCGAATTGCAGTGTTACGACGAGGGAATTGAGGTTCTCGATATTGAAGCGATCGAGGCAGACTTGATTGGAATGACAGTAATCACTGGAACTGCGATGCGGGCTTATGAACTTGCCACCCAGTTTCGTGAACGCGGGCAAACCGTAGTGCTCGGTGGTCCGCATGTGACGCTAATGCCTGAAGACGCGTCGCCGCATGCTGACAGTATTGTGATAGGCTACGCCGAAGAAACATGGCCGCAGTTGTTACGAGACTTTAATAACGGTACGTTGCAGCCTCGTTATAATCAATGTCCCAATCTTGATATCGGTGGTTATCCACTTCCGAAACGGGAAGTATTGCCAAAGAATATGTATATCACCGATATGGTTTTTGAAGCGACACGGGGCTGTATTCATAATTGTTCGTTCTGTGTGGTTCCCAATGCCTGGGGACGGAAGCCGTACCAAAAGCCGATTGGTGAAATTATTGCTGATATCAGGCAGCAACGAGCTAAACGAGCGATTTTTATTGATTTGAATATCATTTCGGACAAACACTATGCTGCTGAATTATTCGAAGCATTGATTCCCCTCAATATTCGCTGGTATGGACTATCAACGACACTGTTATGTAATGACATTCCTTTACTTGACTTGGCAACGCGTTCCGGTTGTCGGGGGCTATTAATGGGATTGGAGTCGATATCCCCTGAAACTCTGAAGAGTACGCATAAGTCATTCAATCATCCGGAAAACTACAAAGATGTCGTGGATAGACTGCATGAGCGAGGTATCGCTTTGCAGGGATGTTTTGTATTTGGACTTGATAACGATACTCCTTCGGTCTTCAAAGAGACAGCAGAAATGGCTGTGGATTTAGGGATCGATTTACCGCGTTTTGCCATCGTGACTCCGTTTCCCGGTACTGGATTGTATTATGAGTTGCTCGAACAGGATCGCATTGTCACCAAAAACTGGGAATTGTATGACGGGCAACATGTGGTATTTGAACCGAAGAATATGACCGTCGAGCAATTACAGGAAGGAAACCAATTTGCCTGGAAGTACGCTTATCGCTGGAAGCCAATTATGAAGCGAGTGTTGCGTAATCCTAAGCAAATGCATGTCGCGCTTTTGGCAAATATGGGATACAGGTTTTATGCCCGTAATCTGAAAAAGTTTTATAACTGCGATTGGGTTCTCGATCCATTATGGCCAGAGAAGATAATGGAGGATTCGAAATTACCCGTATTGCATGAAGTAGGGTAGTTTTTATACGTCGCATTATCATGATCAAGAATGCCAAGTCGAAATTTCGAATTACCATTATCCATCCGTGCGTTGGTAAACGGATTGGTATGAAGAAATATATTCGTACCTGGAAAATGCAACCGATACCGGCTGCTATGGTGGCAAGTTTGTTACCGGATGATATCGAGCGGCGATTTTATGACGACCGGCTCGAACTCATTCCTTTTGATGAAGCCACTGATCTGGTGATGTTGAGTGTAGAAACGTATACCGCCAAACGTTGCTATCAGATTGCTTCAGAATACCGCCGTCGTGGGGTGCCGGTTGTCATGGGAGGTTTCCATGCAACCCTGTGCCCTGAGGAAGTATCGCAGTATTGCGAGTCAATTGTTGTTGGTGAAGCTGAAGGATTACTTCAGGAAGTTGTGGATGACTATCGTCATGGCTCACCTCGCAAAAAGTATCAGGCAGATGAACGTCCGCCGCTTGTCGTTTCTCCGGATCGATCCATTTTTAAAGGAAAGAAATACCTCCCGATTAAGCTTGTTGAATTTGCACGTGGCTGTCGCTTTAAGTGCGATTTTTGTGCGATCCAGAGTTTCTTTAATGCCAGTCATAACCATCGTCCGGTTGACCGGGTGATTGCCGAGATACAGCGGATTCGTAAGCCGGGCCAAATGTTCTTTTTTATTGATGACAACATTACATCTAATTTGGAAGAAGCCAAGGAATTCATGCGAGCTTTAATTCCTCTGAAGATTAGGTGGGTGAGTCAGTCCGCAATTAATGTGGCCTACGACGATGAAGCGTTACGGTTAATGAAGGAAAGTGGCTGTGTTGGAATCTTAGTTGGCTTTGAGTCGTTGGATGAATCGACTCTAAAACAGATGAACAAGGGATTTAATTTGATGAAAGGAGGCCCCGCAGAAGCGCTTGCCCGATTACGAAGTCATAATATTTGCGTCTATGGAACGTTCATCTTCGGATACGATCATGACAATATGGAATCCTTTAGAACGACGATGGAATTTGCAAAGTCAAACGGTTTGTTTATTGGCGCCTTTAATCATGTTACACCCTTTCCTGGTACGCCCCTCTACAAACGTATGGAAAAAGAAGGGCGATTGTTGTTTGATGCTTGGTGGCTGGATGACGATTATCGTTACAACATGATTCCTTTCAGACCGGCCAATATGAGGCCTAAAGATTTGGAAGACATGTGTCTGAATGCCCGAAAAGAATTCTATTCCTGGCCAAGTATCATGCGGCGTGGTCTTAAGAGGGTAAATGTTCGAAATCCCTATCGGTTGGTCAATTATCTGGTGATCAATGCCATGCACCGATACGATGTTTCCGGTCGTAGTGGTTTACCGTTAGGTGATGAGAACTGGCAGGGTGAGTTGATCAAGGCCGATTAGGGGAGGGCAAGCTATGGTTCGATATGTTTTTGATCTCGCCTCATCAACAGATGATGCTCAGTTACGCAATGTGCTTCGGCAAACACCCATGAAAAGTGCCTTAGCAACTATCACCTATGAATCCGAACCATCGTTCTTCCAATCTTCTTGCCCAGCAGGGGCTGACACAGACATCATTGTTTGCCGTGATACCGATCGGGATGTGACCGTTGGATTTGGTTGTCGCAGTATTCGTACCATGTTTGTCAATGGTCAGGAGACACAGATAGGATACCTAAGTTCCTTACGCTGCATTCCTGAATATCGCAATCAAGGTCTGGTTGCCCGTGGCTACCGGGCAATGAGGAAACTACACCATTCCACCAAGAAACCCGAATGGTACTTTTCGACGATTCTGCAAGGTAATCGACCGGCTAGAAAACTGTTGACTAGTGGTAGAGTTGGCTTACCGTTCTATCATGCTGCGGGACGATTCTCAACTTTTCTCATACCCGCCAATACGATGGGAAAAAAATTAAAACCAGATTCCAGTGTTCAAGCTGTCGACGGCCCGCAACTACTAGACGAAATACGTGACTTAGGGAGACAATATCAGCTGTTCCCGGCTTACACATCGGATGGTTGGATCCGCCAGTGTGAAGAGATGTATGCAGCTAAGTTCTTTGTAAGTGGGGACAAGGACAATCGAGATGCTGTTATGGGAGTCATCGATCAGCGACGAGCGAAGCAATTGGTTGTCAAATCATACCCTCGATGGCTGCAACTCTGCCGACAGCCTTTGAATTGTTGGTATCGATTGAAACGTCTGCCTGTGATTCATAAACCCCCTTATGATTTTAATTATGTAACGGCAGTATTACCGTTAGTCAGTCCAAAAATAAACGCAGAATCAATCTTGCCGGTCTTGAATTCGGTGTTGGTCGAAGCAATGCAACAGCAGGCTGAGTATGTGGCAGTGGGAATGCATGAATCTCATAAGTCCTATCCACTGGTCCGTAAACTATCGAAACACACATTTGATGCTGAAGTATTTCTCGTTTCTTGGCAGTTTAATGATGAGTCGCTATTTGGGCTGGACGGACGTCCAACTTATCTCGAATTGGGATGGCTGTAGAGGATATCAACGTGACCAAAGAAATAATCTGGGAATTAAGAACTGTTGACGGTCTGAGTGAAACGGAAACAGCAGCAATGCTTCAGCTAATGCATCATTGTTATGACAATGTCTCTAAGGAGACTTTCTTAAATGACCTAGAGGATAAACATTGGGTGCTAATGATTCGCACTGTCGCAACGGGAGAAATCGTAGGGTTCTCAACACAGAAATTGCGTGAGCTCGAAATTGATGGTACAGCGTATTCGATTTTGTTTTCCGGTGATACCGTCGTCGAGAGAAAGTACTGGGGAAAACGGGAATTGTTATTGGCATCGGCATGCCTGGTAGACGACTTAATGCAGCGAGTCAAAGGCGAGAAGTTCTATTGGTTTCTGATTTCTAAGGGATACAAAACTTATCACTTTCTTCCGGTGCTGTTCAAAGAGTTTTACCCGAATCGAGACTACCCAATCCCCACTCGTGAAAAGCGAATCATCGATTTTTTGGGGAGTGAATTGGGAGGGGATTTATATGATCTTGAAAGAGGTGTGATCGAATCGCAAGGCGGGTGGTACGTGCTTAAAGAAGATATCGCTGAAATGACAACGCTACGAACTAAAGATCCTCACGCACAGTCTTTTGTGCAATTGAATCCGAGATTCGGCCAAGGTGACGAACTGTGTTGTTTGGCCGAGTTAAACCCTCGGAATTTTACAAATGTCGCGTTGAGGTTGTTGCGCAATTACAAATTAGAACACGCCACGGATCATCGAAGCCTATTTCACGAAGGATCGGCGTAGATGAATACAGCTCGGATGGCCAACTTACTGTGGAAGCAGTCTGCCAAAAGCGACTGGCGCAGTTTCAAATCAGCCGCGTCTTGTCCGAGGCAAACTCAACAATCATTGCTCAAGACAATTTTGAACAAAGCTTGTTCATCTCATTTTGCTGAAAGATACCGCCTTTCTCCGGATATGAGTGTCGCCGATTTTCGAAAGTCGGTACCGGTGACGAACTATGCTGAACACTATGTGGAAGATATCAAACGGATTCAGCAGGGGGAGCCTTATGTTCTGACGAATCAACAAGTATATCGTCTGGTGCCTACGACGGGCTCCTCGGGAAAAGTGAAGTTGATACCATACACAAGATTATTGAAAAGGTCGTTTCAACGAGTTGTTAATACTTGGATTTATGATCTGGCAAGACAATACCCGCAGGCATTTAGGGGTAAAAGCTACTGGTCGGTAACGCCAGTGGTTAAGCAACCGTTTGGAGAGAGTGTCGTACCGGTAGGTTTTGAATCCGATACGGCATATTTGAGCCCCATAGGCAGATTGTTGGCCAAACGGGCCATTGTTGAGGCACCTTTTTTCGACGGCAATGAAACGGCAGAAACCGTTATTCGATTAACCGCTCTCCAATTATTATCTGAATCTAATCTTTCATTAATCAGCGTTTGGAGTCCAACTTTACTGTTGAATATTTTGAGCACCATCTGGAATGATCAGGAAGCCTTGTTGCGAGCGTTGGCTGCTGGCGATGATCGTTTCGTGAAACGCAACGATAGTGGGTCAATACTGCGACTGAAAAGAAACCCGAAGAGAGCTAGATGGATTGAAAGGGTTTTTGATGCACTCAGAGATCAAACGTCGCTTGCCAAATCCGTCTGGCCCAGGTTATCACTTATTAGTTGTTGGGGAGATGCCGGAAGTAAAACATATTTTAAAGCATTGAAGAAGCTGGAGCCGCAAATATCTGTTCAGGCGAAGGGAATCTTATCTACCGAAGGATGTGTAAGTCTTCCGATGGGAACATCTGCGGGGCATCTACCTGCAATTGAGTCATCGTTTCTGGAGTTTATACCTGAATCTGCTAATGGCGAAGTATTGTTGCTCGATCAGTTGGAAATAGGACAAGTGTATGAAGTTCTAATCACAACGTTTGGAGGGTTATATAGATATGCTACCGGTGATCAAATTAAAGTGACTGCGATTTGTGACGGGCTTCCAAATTTTGAATTGATGGGAAGGACCAATCAGATGATCGATCTGGTGGGAGAAAAAGTTCCGTTGCGAGTTATTGAGCAAGCTACTTTGGAATGCTTGGGATTAGAGTCTGCTCCGGAACGTTTTTGGGTGGTGGCTCCTGTTGCTGCGATCCCGGCGTATTACCGGATTTATATTTCTGGTTTGAAGCAATCGGGAGAGTTGGAGAAGGTATTGTTGAATCGTTTACGGAAGAACCCTCATTTTTCAAATGCCGAGTCGCTTGGCCAGATTGTTAAACCTGAGATTCGATCCTTACCAGATTCGTTTACGATCCATTCTTTTCATTCGCTCAAATCCCAGTTAGGAAATCAATTGGGAGCATTGAAAGAGTCCCGAGTCGAATATTCATCACGGGTTGTCACTCGTTTGGATCAGCTATCAACCCCGTTAGAGAATGAGATTGTTGAGGAGCAAGCGTTTTAGATGTTTGGCCTGTATGGGAAAGAACGGCGACTGAACACTCGCGAATCCGCGGGACGAATTCTACACGCCTTGACGCAGCAAGAGTCATCAAAAAAGTGCCCGAAATGTGAGGATTATGTATTAGCTGTTCGACCTTATCGAAGTCGCGGCAAAAATCTTCTACTCACTTTTTGTACATTGGGAATTTGGGTTGTCATATGGTGGTACGAAATGCTGAAGTATCCTGGATGGAGATGCAATGATTGCGGTCATCAACTTTAAGCGGATACGGGAATTCTGCATCTTGCTTTAGTTATCGGGCAGTCATTCCATCGGGGATTTGCCAGGCGGGATTTTCCATCGCCCCCGAGTTCACGCAGGAAGAGTCAACTCTCCCGACCGGGTTGTTTATGAGCACTATTGGTCTGACACAATTCAACTACAATGAAAATTCACATGTAATGAATCAACACACTTTGTGAAAAGAGAAAAACGTATCATGCTCGAAGCATCTGCTAGTCATATCCTTGTTGAAACCGAAGAAGTCTGTCTGGACTTAAAAGAACAAATCGAAGGTGGTTTGGACTTTGCCGCCGCTGCGGCAGAATTCTCAGCTTGTCCTTCCGGAGCTCAAGGTGGGTCTTTGGGGACATTCAGCCCGGGTCAAATGGTCCCTGAATTTGATAAGGTTGTTTTCGAAGAAGAAGTGGGAGTGATTCACGGGCCGGTGAAAACTCAGTTTGGATATCATTTAATCAAAATCACAGATCGCGGTGCCAAGATTGAAGCCGCTGCTCGTCACATACTGGTTGAAACGAAAGAAGCTTGTGAAGATCTCAAAAGCCAGATTGTAGGTGGATTAGATTTTGCTGCGGCTGCGGCTGAGCATTCTAAATGTCCCTCCGGCTCTCGTGGTGGAGATTTAGGTACTTTTGGACGCGGGCAAATGGTGCCGGAGTTCGATCAAGTTGTTTTTGAAGAAGAACTTGGTGTTGTTCATGGGCCAGTGGAGACTCAGTTTGGCTTTCATTTGATCGAGATCACCAGTCGTGACGACTAAGTCTTCCCAGTGATTAACTGATCTTTTTGTTTACGTGTTAATTGCTTGATTGCGTATTCTCGTTTTAACGCAGTGCTGCGATTCTCTGATTCTTCCTGATGCACTAATTTGACGGGTGTGCGAGCTCTTGTGTACCGGGCAGCCGTTCCGGCATTATGTTGCTCAAGCCGACGCTCAATATCATTGGTCATACCGGTGTAGAGTGTCCCGTCAGCACATTCAAGGATGTAGACAAACCAGAGGTGCGTGTTATCGACGCTATCAGAGGAAGACTGGCTCATCGTTTTAATCTAATCCTTCATCTGAGATTACCAGCCAGCAGTCTCCAGCACACGTAATGTTGCCTGAGACTTATTGAGGACATAGAAGTGCACGCCCGGAGCTCCGCTGTCAATTAGGTCCTGAACTTGAGCGATGGCCAATTCCACTCCGGCTTCAAATTGCCACTCCGTGTTGTCTTCGCCCTTCTCTCCCAGTCGTTGTATGAAAGATTCGGGAAGCTTGGAGCCACAGAGAGAAGTGATACGTTGGATTTGATTCAGATTGGTGACTGGAAGAATCCCGGGAACAATGGGGATATTGATACCAGCAGCAACGCATCGATCGCAGAATTCGAAATAGTCTTTGTTGTCATAGAATAATTGCGTGATGACTATGTCTGCTCCCGCATCTATTTTACGTTTGAGATTTTCCAGGTCAGCCTCAGCAGACGGTGCTTCTTGATGAACTTCCGGGTATCCTGCAACGGCTATTCCAAAGTTTGGGAATTCTGCCCGAATGAACTCAACCAATTCGTTGGCGTAACGAAAGCCACCTGCAACGGCCTTAAACTCGGTGTCTCCCTGAGGTGGGTCCCCCCTCAGAGCTACCAAAAAGTCAATGTCCTGCTGCGAAGCGTTTTCTAGATACTGGCGAAGATCATCCTGCGTGCTGCCGACACAGGTAAGGTGACTGGCGACGGGAATATTAAAGGTAGATTTAACCTGAGTAATGACGTCCATCGTTTTGGTTTGTGTGGAACCGCCTGCGCCGTAGGTACAGGTAATGTAATCCGGAGCAAACTGCATCAATGCTTCAGTATGGCGCATCAGGGAAACGCCCCCTTTTTCAGTCTTAGGGGGAAAGAGTTCGAACGAGAGTCCTTTACGGTCTGCTGTATAGAATTGCGCGACTGATGCCATGATGACCTGTTTTTTGTAAATCAATCTTCAACGCTAATAATAAGTTACTTCGGCGATTTCATACAGATGGGCAAACCTAGAATTAAAGCCGGAAGGTAAAAGGGTTTGATTTTTAACCCTGTAGAGTAAAATCGATCAACACATCGTCATCTTTGCAGCCCCTTTGAGTTGAGATTTATGGGTAGTTATCAAAACCTTCGTTCTTTAATCGTTCTTACTTTACTGTCGCTTTTCCCCGGTATTGTTCGGGGAGATAAACGCCCAAACATCCTTTTTATCTTTTCTGACGATCATGCCGTTAACGCTATTTCTGCCTACGGGAGCCGCTTGCAGGATGTAGCTCCAACACCGCATATTGATCGCATTGCTCGTGAAGGTGCTATTTTCAGGAACTCATTTTGTGCGAACTCTATTTGTGGCCCTTCCCGAGCCACCGTCCTGACGGGGTTGCACAGTCATAAGAATGGACGCATGCGAAATGGGGGAACCCCGTTTGATGGATCCCAGTGGACCTGTGCCAATGCCTTACAGAGGGCCGGTTATCAAACAGCGGTGATTGGTAAGTGGCATTTGCGGAGTAATCCGGTTGGTTTTGACTACTGGGAAGTGTTGCCGGGACAGGGAAGTTATTACAACCCAGTGTTTATTCATATGGATGACTCACGAAAGCAGGACACCGGCTATGCCACAGATTTGACAACCGACAAGGCACTGACATGGTTGGATCAGCGCGACAAAGCTAAGCCCTTCTTTCTGATGTGCCAACATAAGGCACCGCATCGTACATTTGCTCCGGCATTACGACATCTCGATGATTTTGACGGGATCGTTATTCCGGAACCGGATACGTTGTTTGATGAATATCAGAACCGAAGTACCACGTTAGCAACCAATGAGATGGAAATAGATCGTCACTTTGATTGGGCTTATGACGCAAAAGTTCGCAAGGATGAGCGCGGAGACGTGGTATTGCCAAAGCCAGATCGCTATGGGACGCCTGAATATAATCGCATGAACGATCAACAGAAGGCGGCTTGGGACGCACATTTTAGTCCGCTGAATCAGAAGTTTCTGAAGGACTTCCAAGATGGCAAATTAAGTCATGAAGATGTTGTTCGCTGGAAGTACCAGCGTTATATGAAGAATTATCTGGCAACCGTTCGAGCGGTGGATGAAAATGTGGGTCGCATGCTTCAATATTTAGATCAACATGATCTGGCTGAAAACACCATTGTGATTTACTCGTCTGATCAGGGCTTTTATTTGGGAGAGCATGGCTGGTACGACAAACGATGGATGTTTGAAGAATCCTTTAAAATGCCTTTTGTGATTCGTTGGCCTGGTGTCGTCCGACCGGGTTCGGAGCCTGATACGCTGATTCAGAATATTGATTATGCCCCGACTTTTGCTCAGGTTGCCGGGGTCGAAGTGCCAGCAAGTGTGCAGGGTAAGTCATTGGTGCCAGTGCTGACTGGGAACGTCGATCAATGGGATCGCGATTCTTTGTACTATGCTTATTATGAAATTGG
>PAAT01000191.1 GCA_002698965.1 Rhodopirellula sp.
CCGACTTGGGACAAGCCCGCGAGCCCCTGTCTTTCAAGTCGAGTCGCTTATGGAGAAGAAGTGACTGCTGAACGTCTTCAGATGATTGACTTAGCGGAGCAGTATTTGCGTACACGGGGGATTGAGCCCGTGCGGGTACGTTACCATCGAGGAGATCTGGCAAGAATTGAAGTTCCCCAGCAGCACATTGAATTTTGCATCAATCCACAGATACGTGAAGAACTTGAACAATACCTGCGTGGAATAGGGTTTCAATTCGTGACGATCGATTTGGGCGGATTTAAATCCGGCAGTCTCAACCGGTTACTGCAGATTGACATGACCTAGGCAATTTGCAGGGGTGTATTAGGACTTATCGCTGGAGGGAGGCTTTACTTCTTCGGGCGTTGGATTCTGGCTTTGCTCTCGAATCAGTTTTTGCATTTCTTCGAAGCGTTCAAGAATTTCGTTCTGAATCCCAGCTCTTGTATCTTGAATGCTGGGTAATTCGGAAAACAATTTAGAGAAGTCTGAGAGTTGCCTGTAAAGAGCAGAGGTGAGTCCCGGTGGGTTTTCGTCTTCCGTTAGGTTAACACCACTTCCATCAGTCGACTGGCGGGTTGAGTCGGCCTGAAACTGTTCGACGATTTCCCGCAATTCCGTATCAAGGCGTTCCATGATTTCGGCCTGGATATCCTCATTTAATAACGGGAGGACTTCTCCCAGTTCAATTAACCGATCAGCCATCTTGGCGATGTTGTTCGTACGGTTATAAACGTTGGCTAGTCCGGCAATCCCATAGGCACGGAAATGACGCGCTTCCGGGGCCAAGTAGTAAAGCTCCATGTAATAGGCTTCTGCTGACTCATAGTTTTCGGTGGCGAGATGTAAGTCGGCTATTTTTTGATGACTGAGTGTGGCGTAGTGATAATTACGTGAGTCATCTTCGACGGGGAAAAAATCTTCGACACTTAGGTAGGCTTCCTCGGTGTTCACAACCGAGGCGTAAAGGTACTGAGCTTCGACGTTGTCCCGTTTTTCGATGGTTTTGATTTCGACGACGTTTTCGGGCGTTTCGAGGATTTCTGATGAGTACGGTAGGCTGCCAAGCAGTATTCCGGACACGAACAGTACGATGGTTGCCGCCAGCCAGAGTCTACCGGAACGTTGATGAAGAATCTGTCGTCCCTGTGTTTTCATCAAAGTATCTAACTGCTGTGTAGCGTCGACGCGGGCATCTGCCAGTGATACTTCGTCACAGTCGATATGTTCTAAATCGTCTGGCCAGTCATTGTCGGTGATGGTTACTGGAATCGTGCGCAATTGTTTTTGTAGATCATTTGCCTTTTGGATACGCTCGGCTGGATCCTTGGCGAGCATCTGCATCACCAAGGATTCCAGTTCCTCCGGGATCCCAGTCCTGATTTCTGTAAGCGGTTTTGGTTCGCGCTTAAGATGTTGGACGGCAATGCTGAGAGCTGTTTCCCCGTCGAACGGTGGACGTCCGGTAAGCATGTGGTAACTAGTGACACCGAGCGAGTAAATGTCACTACGCGGATCGACTTTTCCACCTTCGGCTTGTTCGGGACTCATGTAGAGCGGCGTCCCCATGGTGATGCCGATTTGAGTCGTGTCGATATGATGTTCGCCGCTGGTCACACGTGCTAAACCGAAATCAGCGACTTTCACCTCGCCGTTGGTCGACAACATAATGTTCTCTGGTTTGATATCCCGATGTGTAATACCTTGCTCGCTGGCACGGTTCAATGCTGCCGAAACTTGTTTCAGGATTACAATCGAAAGCGGGATAGAAACCGAGCTGTTGCGACGAATGTATTGAGCTAGGTTCTGACCGGGGACGTATTCCTGAGCAATATAATGGATGCCGGCAATTGCACCAACTTCGTAAATCTGAACAATATTGGAGTGCACGAGCGAGGCAGCGGCTTGTGCTTCTTTGTGAAAGCGACGAACATAGACCGAATCTTTTGCTAGTTCAGGCTTGAGTACCTTAAACGCGACTCGGCGTTTCAGTGATTTTTGCTCTGCCAGATAGACAATACTCATTCCGCCACGACCGAGACGTCGCAGTATTTGGTAATCTCCCAAACGCTGACCAACCAAGATGGGACTCGTTGATGTTGAACTTATTGAGGTCGTCAAATTCGTAGCCTGCCTAGATTTTTCAGAGAATGCGAAAATCTATATCACTGCCTTATTATATATAAATTGCTACGAAATTTGCTGGAAAATGGGTCGACTACAAAGTTTGCAAAAACTGAATTAAATCCCTCGCCTGCGCCGGTGTTAGTGGGGTCACGTTCCGATTTTCGGTCTGCGGATGTCTAAACTTAAGAAAGACTTCCTCCAGGCTTTTTGCCCGATTGTCGTGAAAGAATTGATTCCGCTGGCTGACACCCAATAAGGAAGGAGGATTAAATTCCTTCAGTCCGTATTCATCGTGGATACCCACATCAAATTTTCCAGACGTTGTGTAATTCGGAGGTGAGTGGCATTGTTGGCAGGCTTGTTGATCAAAAAGCGTTTCGCCACGCCGGACACTTTCGGTGGACTCAGACTTTCTTGCGATGGAAAGGGCTGGGGCCGGTTCTAAAGTTTGTAGATAGGCTGCTAGTGCTTCCTCGGTTTTAGCATTTGCGAGTTTGCTGCCGCCTCCCTGCATCGTGACGTGAATGGACTTGTTGATTTGGCTTTTTAAGTCCGTACGATTGCCGATCCAGGCCCATGGTCCGGATTGCCCAGTTCCGAGTAAGGTTAGAACACGTTTGGGTGAATCAATTTGAAAGTCACTCATGTTTTCATTTAAAAGTCCGTTAGTATGTCCGTCGGGATGGCAACTATGGCAACTGTACCAACCGTCTAGGGACAGACGGGAATCAAAGAAAAGAGCATGTCCTTCATCTGCTTGAGACCAGGGCTTCATTTTTCCTAACGAAAGTGTATCGATGATACGGTTCTTGCGGCGGTCAAAGATAGAGATGGAATCGTCGAAGTAGTTGGCAATGTAGATCGTTTGTTCGTCTTGCGAAGCAGCCAATGCTATCGGTCGGCGTCCTGTTGTGTGACGCTCTAATGGATTGAATAGATCTTCCTCGTGTCCGAGCTGGCTGGTGCCGGAGAAACAGACGAAGATCTCCTTGTCACCGGTGATCAGGATTTCTCCGGGGTCGCCAGCAGCATTCCCCGGCTCCCCTAGGGGGTACTGTAACCAATGAGAAATACGTACAACTTCATTTGGATTGTTGGCATCATCGATCGCCAGGAGGTCCGTGAGAGGGATAGCTCGGACTAGATTTTCGAGCACGGTTCCCCAAAAAACTCGTTGCCTTTCCGTGGCTGCCAGATTATTCAGCAATTGATGAGTCAGCATCAGATGTTTGCCGTCGGGACTCAGTGTCATCCCCCGGATATTATGGACGCCAAGCTGATAGGTTCTTACCAGTTGTCGACGTGTTAAATTAATTACCGCGAGATGTCCTCCGTGATGATCAGCCACGATCAGATGTTTGCCTTGGGGCGTAACCCATTGAAGTCCGGGGTTAAATGGTAGATCAATGGTGGCGGAAAGGTGCGGTTGCACGACGGAGTTTGTTACTTCTAATTCAAATAGTTGTACTTGCCGAGCCCAGAGACAACTGACACTTGCCAACTGATCATCCGGGCTAATAACGACATGAACGGGGGTGTGAGCCGTGTCGACAGACTTAAAGCTCATGACACGTCCTTGCACGATATTGCAAGGGATAAGCTTGTGGTTTTGTTCATCGACTAGCAGCAAAACATTTCGACTCTGCATGGTAGCGAGGCTACGCAGTTGCCCACCGATTCTGGTTTCCGATAGCAGCGTGTGTCGCGTGGCATCGATGACTGAAACAGAGCCCTCTAAATGATTGGCAGCAATGATCCAGTCGCCGCTGCAGACCAGATCGATAGGTCGACGTAGTGTGAGCCCCTCTTGTGAAACGGTAGTTTCAGCAGTCAGGACCTCAGATATCAAACTGAGTGTCAGAACAGAAACAGTCGTGATGAGTTTCAAAGCTTGCGACATTTAATCCTCGGCGTTCATTTCATCCAGCATGGTTTGAACCGCATCTTCCAACTCATGAGTAAGCTCTGTGGCAATGCCACGCTTGCGTTCGGACGGGATGACAATTGGTTCACCGAAACGGATTTGTACAGAGCGTTCACCTCGGGGAAGAGCACTTTCGATTCCCAGAAGATCTTCTTCCATTTTGTCCAGCGTTTCCGCAATCCGTTCCACCGAGGGGTTTTCAGCCACGTAGTTACCGGGGTAACTAAAGAGTTGCACAACTAGCATGTATTCGGCAAGATTTCGGCGAATCTCCTCGCCTAATTCAGGGTTCTCCGTTCCCGCTTCGTCCATCATGCCGATTGTACGGCGGCGAAGTTCTTTCACTCGTTCGGGGATCGTATTGCCCACCTTGGCAACTTCATATTTTTCTTCGTGCTTGCGAAGTATGGTATCAGCAAGAAATTGAGTACGTTCACTCAAAGTGCCTTGCTTAACCCGCCCGAGATACTCAAGTTCTTTTAGTGCCATGACGGCTCCACCCAATCGATAGATACGTTCGCTAAGTGACAGTTCGTTTTTTGAGTACCAGTGGATCGAGTGCTCGAGGCGAGTCATGAGCTCCAGCAATTCGGGAGTCGGATCTTTCGTGTAACGATACTTCATTGCACACGGAATAGCCACAATCGGACGTTCGCTTTTCCGAGCAGCAAAGACACTTAATGCGGCCGCACCTTCACGGAAGGGCGTGACGATATCGTTGCAGTGATACACTTCACCTTCAGGGAAGATAACGAGTGGGTGTTTTTTATTTTTAAGAATGTCTTGAGCGATCTCCATGGCCTTGCGATCTGTGCTTTCGCGGTCGACACTAAAGACGCCATGCTTTTGAAGTACCCATTGGCCGATTTTTCCCTGTACATGGAAAATGTTCCAGGTGGCCATGAAGTAAAAGGGTAATTGGGTTGTATACGACACTTCATTCATCGCGTAAGGATCGGCATGTGTTGAATGATTGGGGGTAATCAAAACCCCTTGATTCTTAGCAACGGCTTGTCGGATGACTTCCGCATTTTCAATTTTGACATCGACAAGCTGGCATGTTTTTCTTGCCTTCGAGCGGCTAAGGCCTTTGAGAAGCTTGACAACCGTGGGTGAAAGTTTGGGATCCCAGCGTCTGGGAGGGGCTGTCATTTGGTATGGATTCATTTGAGTACTCTTTCGCTAATCGATTCTTCCCCGGGCCGATTACCGCTTTATTATAGGCGAAAATGAACTCAGGTAATCAATAGCTCTTTGAACCAAGTCGTTCTTTGGTGTAACAGAAACGTAGCTTCCATTTTTAACCAACCAGACGTTTGTAGTAAAAATACTTCAGCGGGCAGATGATCAGGATACTGATGCAGTCTGTCAAAACCCAAAAAGTCGGCATTCCGCATTGATAGGCTAGAAAAGTCCCGATCGTCCCGATAGAAAATAAGCCGGCGATATGAAACAGGATTAGCTTTTGATATCTGATGACGTCCGTTGCCAAAATTAATGCAAAGGCTCCGTATAGTCCACAAAGAGCGGAGGTACTTCGAGCTAGATAAACCGCAATGGGTTTATCTGCAGGAAAACCTCCCAAATCCAATTGGCGATGGCACCAATCCATCCATTCAACCGGCATTACAAACGGGAAAAAGGCGACGATACAAAGGCAGCCGAATACCCTCATTAGCAGTTGCAGCTGTTTGACCGCTCGTCCCGGTTTGTTTTGTACTAAGTCGGCCATGTCTGGTGGAACAAAAATATAGATGGTTATGGGTGTACTTCTATTCTAATTACGCAGTAAACCATTATGAATGGCAGACGTTAAGCAGTAATGAATATGAAATAGAACCTTTGTGCCGATTCTATCGGCCGAGTGACAGAGAGCTTGAGTCTTTTCCTGGTATCTTCATCGATGAGGCAGCAGCTGCTAAAGATGTTTATCATTTCGCTTAATCTAACCGCCCAGGAGTGGCATCGGGATCAGCAGGGCATGCTGTTCAAAGAGACTCCAGTCTCCATACCAGGAAGTGTAACGCGACAGAAAAACAACACCGGCGTAAATAAATACGATGGGGATGATCGCTAATCGGGAGAGCCAAATAGAAATGGCATTTCGATAGGTCTTTCGTTGATGAGCCCGTCCGTATGCCCAGCCCATTAGCATTCGGGACGGCCATGCAAAGATGACGAAAATGACGGTCGGTAGTAGAAAGACTTCACGTGGTGTTAGTTGGATTTTCGCCAGATAGACCGGCAGGGCAAATGCCCAGACAGAAAGCATGGAAATCCACAGGGCAATAGGAGCCCGCTTAAAGGTTGCTCGTACAGATTGGATATCCCGGAAGATGCTGAAGTCGTTCTCGACCGCGAAACGAGTCTGTAAGATTGGCAGGTAGATCAAAACAATGGCCAGCATCGGCAGGCCCAGTAATGTCGAAATACCTCGAATGCCCACCGGGAATAGGGTTCCACCTATACAAAACAGGATAGGCAGGAGTAACCACAAAGCAGCACCGAGAAAGCCTCGGAAGCCGAGTGAGAATAGTGCTTTCAGTTGAAGAGATTCGACAAATGACCAAAATCCATGTACTACCTTCAAGTACGTATCTTGCTTCAGGACGGATTGGAAGAATCGAATTGGCGCCGGCCAGAGAAAGTGTCTGAGTTTGCCACCTCGAATCCATGCCCAGAGCGTATAGATAATGGTGACTACAATCACGATCGCGAGGTTAATGCCAAAGGGTTGAATTTTCTCAGCACCGAGCAATACAATTTGTGCGTCGTGGAATATTCCCGAAATTTGGAAGGCTGGTATCCAGACCAAGATCGTCCCCAGCAGTAACCCACCAATCCGGGCTGCCTTGCGAATCCCGACAAAGCCGGCTCGAACTTTGCCTTGACGAACGATGTTGGCCGAGATCTCCAATAGATAGCCGAGTGTAATAAACTGGAGAATCGGAATCGCTGCACAAATAGTTAGTAGGCAGATCATTGAGGCAACCCCGAAAAACCATTCAATCATCAGTGCGATTTTTCGAAAGGGCCAGCTAATCACCCCCAGAATACCTGCGGGGCCATTTTTAAGAGTTGGAGAGTCTGGCGTTTTGCTAATCCCGGAAAGATCATGGATCTCCCCCTCGCTTTGTTTGTCGGCTTCTGTTTTTGCAGCGTTGGACCGAACAGGCTCTGCTTGCAGGGCAGGCTGACTGTGACTCGATACTTTGTTGATTTCATTCGGTCGAGGTTGAGCATCATTCATGCCGGTATAATTCCAAGACGAGACGGCTTATTTTTGTCGGGTTAATTGCTAATAATAGATACAAAGCTTCATCTCTATCCTTCTTACTATAACCCTAGGAAATGGATTCAGCTCGTTCCATGACAGAAGAACAGCCCCATAAATTGAAATCAACAACACAAGCAGTACTGTTTGTACTGTTATGTGTGGCCGGAATTGGTGGGTTGGTGGGCAGTGCTTTTAGTACGAAAGGTTTGGAACGTCGGGTTAATCAAATTGATAATCACCACCAACAGGCTGCGGGATTATTAGAAGTTGTTGCTGAAGTAGATCAGCAGTTTCAGCAGCAGTGGAAAGAAAGATCGCTGCCATTTGCTCCCGCAGCACACACGCTGACAGTGATGCGAAGAGCGTCGCTGGCATTGCACGGCACGATTCCTTCGCTGGAAGAAGTCAAAGCGTTTGCTCTCGAATCGGGTTATGAAATGACGGATGACAAGGTGATTGACCGTTACGTCAACTACCTCCTGATGGATCGGCGATATTCAGATTATCTCAGTGAACGATTTGCTAGGATTTTTGTTGGTGTCGATGCGGGCCCGTTTCTGATTTACAGACGTGGACGATTCCGACTGTGGCTGAGCGATCAGTTAATGGACAATAAACCTTATGATGAGTTAGTGCATTCGCTGATTGATAGCAAGGGCGTTTGGACGAGTGACCCGGAAGTAAACTTTGTCACAGCNGCGATTACGGAGGGCGAGGATGGTCGTCCCGATNTGATGAAGCTGGCTGGTCGAACAAGTCGCGCATTTCTNGGAATGCGAATTGATTGCTTGCAGTGTCACGACGATCGACTGGGTACNATTACATTGAATCCAAGCGATCCCGCGGAAGGTGGTTTGCAATCTGATTTCCATCAGTTTGCCGCATTTTATTCTCAGGTAAAGACGGGCTTGTATGGGGTGGATGATGATGCGGAACATTATGCCTATAAATACCTTGGCAATGAAGAAGAAGTGATCGTACCGCCGGTGGTTCCGTTTTTTCAAGAGTTGTCAGATTCTAAGGGAACGCGACGTGGGCAACTTGCCGACTGGGTGACGCATCCGGACAATCGGGCATTTGCCAGAACTGCGGTAAATCGGATCTGGGCGATCGTATTTGGTCGTCCTTTGGTGGTTCCGGTCGACGATATACCATTAGCGGGTCCATTTCCTCTCGGCCTTGAGGCACTGACAGATGAGTTTGTTGAGAGTGGCTTTGACTTGAAGCATTTGATTCGGGTGATCACCCGTTTGCAGGTTTTCAGGTTGGATAGCAGGGCGGACTTTGAAGTGACAGAAGCTCACGAAGCGGTGTGGTCGGTATTTCCGTTGGTAAGACTGCGTCCTGAACAGGTTGCTGGAGCCTTGAATCAGACAGCCAGCCTCCAAACGATCAATGCGGATGTCAGCTATTTGATACGGCTGCAGCAGCAAAATGAAATAAACAATTTTGTGAAACGATACGGCGATACCGGAGAAGATGAATTTGAAGACCGGGGAGGGACCGTGACTCAACGCCTATTATTAATGAATGGGAATCTTTCACAAAGCCGGATTGCAAATGGTAACGGTGGTAATGCTTCCGCCAGAATAAGTCGGCTCACCGAAGATGACGAAGACGCGATTCGCGCGGCTTATTTAACCGTATTAACGAGGAATCCCAGTCAGGCTGAATTGCTATACTTTCTTAAAAAGTTCAGAGAGAAGCCGGACGCCCAGCGGGGCAGGGTTATTGAAGACTTGTTTTGGACACTCACGAACAGCACTGAGTTTTCCTGGTCCCACTGATTGTTTCCTGAAGGAGATCGATACAATGGCATGTCAAAAATCGACGCACTGGAATCGCCGCACGTTACTGCAGACAGCAGGGATTTCCTGGTTGACTTCTCTGGCAAGCGGCTTGACACGTGCTCAGGAGTCGGCCAAAGATTCTCGGCGTCCGGCGAAGAATGTGATTGTTCTTTGGATGGCAGGTGGTCCGAGTCAAAGAGATACGTTTGATCCTGCGTCCGCGGTTAAGCCGGAATTCTCGGGGGGCGTCAAGTCAATCAAGACGTCAGCATCAGGCATTGAAATAGCCTCCTCCCTGCCTCTGGTTGCTGAGCAGATGGAACATTTGAGCGTCATTCGTAGTGTCGTCAGTAAAGAGGGCGATCACGCACGGGGTGTTTATAACATTAAGACCGGGTTTCGACCGGACCCCACGTTGGTTCATCCTTCGATCGGAGCGGTCGTTTGCCATCAACTGCCAAACGAAAGCGATATCCCTCGCCACGTATCCATTTTAGGAACAAACCTGCCGGGGCGTGGGGGGTACCTTGGCGATAGTTTTGATGCATTCCAGATTGGCGACCCGTTGCGTCCGGTGCCGGATATTCGGTCACGAGTGAATCAAACGCGACAGGATAGTCGCAGTGCTGATTTGTTTAAAGTGGTTGAATCGGAGTTCTCTCGCGGTCGATTGCGTGATTTAGATGAATCGAAAACACTTCATCAGTTGTCGATTCGTCGTGCGATGAGGATGATGACCTCCGAACAATTAAAAGCGTTTTCGATCAAAGATGCGCCCGAATCAGTATTAACTCGTTACGGTGATGATTCCTTCGGTCGAGGCTGTTATGTCGCAACACAATTAATCAAGTCCGGTGTGCGATGTGTGGAGGTAACACTGGGAGGCTGGGATACCCATGTGAATAATACTGCAGCTCAACAAAATCGTATTCGCCTGCTAGATCCGGCCATGGCAGCGATGGTTGCTGATCTCAAAGCAGAGGACTTATTAAAGGATACGGTAGTTATCTGGGCAGGTGAGTTTGGGAGAACACCTCAACTCAATGCTGCTGGCGGGCGAGATCACTGGCCGCACGGTTTCTCTGTTGTCGTCGGGGGTGGCGGAATTCGGGGAGGCCAGATTGTTGGTGAAACGAACCTGATGCCGGAGAGCAGAACAGAAAACGATTCGTCTCATGTGATGAATCCGGTATCGATTGCTGATGTGCATGCAACGGTTCTGAAGGCCTTGTCGATTGATTACACTCAGGAGTTGGAAACGCCGATTGGGAGGCCTATGGCAATTTCTGAAGGTACTCCGATTGCTCAACTTATTGATTAGGTTTCCAGCAACCAGGTGCTTCCGGTGTCTGATATACTGGGTTTCCCACGAGAGAAAATTGATTGAGATCTGATAGAGGAGCTAAAGTATGTTCAAGAGAGCGATTGCGATCTGTTGTTTATTAAGCATTTGTTTGGTCAGCGTTCCCGTAGAAGCCGGGAAGATCAAATCGATTTTGAAAGGCCGTCATCGAACGGGGCAGCCAGGACAGGGTTATGACGACACGATGAATGTGCCTGGGCAGCCATGGGGTGTCCATGATAAAGAACGACCGGAACCATGGGTTATTACTCCGCCTACGGCAAGCACTCAGGAAAAATCCGGAACCGCTCCCTCTGACGCTGTGGTTTTGTTTGACGGCTCGGATCTTTCTCATTGGCAAGGTGGTGGTGAAGATGCCAAATGGATTGTTAAGGACGGCTATATGGAAGTCAATGGCACGGGTTCGATTCAGACACGTGAGTCATTCGGAAGTTGCCAATTACATGTTGAATTCGCAACACCAGTCGAAGTTAAAGGGAATAGCCAGGGCCGTGGTAACAGTGGGGTGATGATCATGGGACTCTACGAGATTCAGATCTTAGACTCATTTGAAAATCGCAGCTATTCGGATGGTCAGGCAGGAGCGATTTACGGACAGTATCCTCCGCTGGTAAATGCCTCTCGCGAGCCTGGGAAGTGGCAGGTATTTGATATTGTTTTTGAAGCTCCAGAATTTGATGAACAGGGCGAATTAGTGAAGCCTGCTCACATCACGGTGTTCCATAATGGAGTGGTTGTACACAATCGTGCCACAAGCCTTGGACAGGTTGCGCATCAGGATCCGCCTCAGTGGAAAGCTCACGCTGCTAAGCTGCCGCTCACGCTGCAGGACCATGGAAACCCAGTTCGTTTTAGAAATGTCTGGATCCGTCCCCTGACAGGATATGATTCGGAACGCTAGATTTCTTACTGTTCGGATAAATGAAATCTGCCGTGATATAAATCCAGTTGAAGATTGGCGCACAATCTTTATGTGATGTTGGAGCTGAATGTCGTACGATGATGATAGTGTGGAAATAACGTTTTAAGTGGACATGCTGTAGAGGTAATTTGGAAGATGATTACGTTTCGTTGTTTGATGTGTTCCTGTACGATTTCCGCTTCGGAAGGTGAGCAGGGGGGCTCTATCGACTGCCCGGAGTGTGGGGCTACACTCACCGTCCCCGAGCAATCTGTTGAAGCGCCGGCTCCGATCATTAACAGAGCAGACTCTAAGCTCGAATCACGTAATTTGAAAGAGAAGGGAGTTGACGACGCCGCAAAGTCTATTTTTCGAGCCAAACGTAAAGCCCAGCAGGAGGCAGAGTCTGAAGGAAAAGAATTTGACAGTTCGAAATTCGATAAGGACACAACTTCAAGAAATACGCTTTACGGCGTACTCGCCGTATTGATTGTTTCTATAGGAGGGTATGCTTACTACCTAGCTCGCCCCGTACAGCGTCTTGTTCTGACCGATGAATTGGCGACGGCGTTATTGCAGGGTATTAATACTCGTGATGACTCAAGTGTGACCTCGTTGATGGATAATTATATGAATGCTCAATGCACCTGCACGGAAACGATGGGCACGATTCTGGAATATGTCAACTCGCAAGAGAAACTGGAGGAAGTATTGGGCGATCTCAAACGCCTTTCACAAATTGCAATTACGCAAAACCCATTAGTAAATGCAGTTGATCGGAATCGCCCGAACATGCAACTGATGTCGGTCATGGAAGAGTATAAAGGGCGGCAGGCAGGAGCGCACGTTAAGCTGGAAGCGGAAGTCAAACGGATTCAGAAACTTGATCCGGACATGGTTACAACACTTAGAGACAATGTGGCAGCCATCGGACTGCTCGATATGTTTCAAAACTAGCTTCAGACTAAATCGCGCTGATTCATCGACGTTGCTTTGCCAGACAATGATGCTTGGCAGAACGAAGCCGAATGCTAGCTTAGTCGGTGTTATTTTTGAAATGTGAGCTATCACCGCCCGATATAGTCAAAATATCGAAAAAGCCAAAAGCGAGTTAGCCATTCCAACGGAAGTAGAAGGCGGTAACAAGGCCTGAAAACCTCGGCAGGAGTGGGAGCCTTTAGATTCGGGCGGGATTTCTCAATGATCGGACTTGTAGTACGATAAATGGCCTACAAATATCCACTTTTTATCTATAGATGAAGTACTTGAACATGGAAGCAGGAATAGTCGGTTTACCGAATGTAGGGAAAAGCACCTTGTTTAACGCCCTTACCAGTTCTCAAGGAGCTGAAAGTGCGAACTATCCCTTCTGCACAATCGAGCCGAACGAAGGGATTGTGCCGGTCCCTGATCCTCGTCTGGATGTGATCAGCAGCCACATTACAACGCAGAAAGTGATTCCCGCGATCCTTAAGCTTGTCGACATCGCAGGTATTGTCAAAGGGGCCAGCGAAGGCGAAGGTTTGGGTAATAAATTCCTCAGTCATATTCGTGAAGTGGATGCCATTATGCAGGTTGTACGTTGTTTCGAAGACGATGACGTGATCCATGTGTCAGGTAAGATCGATCCACTTGACGATATCGAAATTATCGAAGCTGAGCTGATGCTGGCGGATATCCAAACGCTGGAAAATTCGTTAAATAAAGCTGAGCGTACTGCTCGCAGTGGTGATCAGGATGCAAAGGCAACTGTCGAAATTGTCACAAAATGTCTGGAGCATTTGGGTAAGGATAAGCCCTTACGCAGTCTGGGGCTTAATGATGCTGAGCTGAAATATGTCCATAGCTATGGTTTGCTCACGCTCAAACCAGTGCTCTACGTCGCCAATGTATCGGAAGATGATCTCAATGGTGAAAATGAATTGGTCCAGCGTGTGCGTGATTATGCGTCCGAAGCGAATGCTGGTGTGGTTCATGTATGTGCCCGTTTGGAAGCAGAGATTGCTGAACTCGATGAAGAAGATCGGGAGGAGATGTTGGAATCTGTAGGTTTGACTGAACCTTCACTGGCCGCACTTGCGCGCGAAGCTTATGTGACGCTGGGATTGCAAAGTTACTTTACGGCAGGTGAGAAAGAAGTTCGCGCCTGGACCGTGCCGATCGGTGCCACAGCCCCTCAGGCTGCCGGTGTAATCCATACTGACTTTGAACGTGGTTTTATCCGAGCCGAAGTGTTTTCACTCGCAGACCTTCAGGAACTAGGCAGCGAGAAAGAGATCCGCAATGCCGGACGATTACGGCTCGAAGGTAAAGGTTACGAAATGCGGGATGGCGACATCTGCCATTTTCTATTTAACGTTTAGTCCTGAGAACAGTTGCCGAAGCGAAGCAGCTTATTTCTTCCAGACGTATCCGAGTTTGAATTCTTTTTGTTTGTACCCGGGTGGGGCTGCCGCTCCTTTTAATCTAACAATCGTGTTGCCTTTGTCATTAAACCATTCGTAAAGGGCGATGCGATTCGGGCCGGTTTCAGTGGCGATCCATATTTTTTTAATGTCCAGAGAGATCTCTCGCATCCCTTTCGCTTTCTGTTCCAAGGCGTAAAACTCGGGAGCACCTGTGTAACCGTCCCGCACTTTCCCAATCATCCATTGGAAAGTGCCCTGATTTATATTCTTCGCAAGCGTTACCGGCAAAGGAAGGTTAAGTTGCGGATCCTGAACATCGACTTTGTACATAATCTGGTTGTAATTGTATCCCGGGGTAGGATTCTTGTTACCCGAGAACATGTTGGTATATGTACCTTCAAAGTAAATCGTGCGCCCGCTATCGGTGTTGAATAGAGGATGTTGTTTCGGATTGTAAAAACTGTAGTTGTTGTGGGATACGATTTTCCGAGTGTATTTCCAGGGGCCAGTGGGTTCCGGTGCTTCGGCATACCAGACTTCTCCGAGCAGACTGGAACCTCCGATTTGGCTAATGATCATTACATAGCGACGTTTTAGTTCGTTGTAGTAGACACTGCCGTGTTGAGTGCGGATGACTTCCCCTGAGTCGATATCGAGGAGACTGTGGCTTGCTTCCTTTGCCGTAATTTCCTTATGAGCAATCAGTTTGGAGGCGATGTTGTCGTCCATGACAACGGCATTGGTTGTCCAGCGATATGCTAGCTCTCCATTTGTATCACGCTCAACCTGATAATGGTCACCGGTAGAATTTGTCAGAGGCGTGTAGGCCTGATACTCATGGGCAGCGATGATTGAATCCGCCTTGGCAGGAACTCGAACAAACGGCATCCCTCCGGCAAAATAGAAGTAGTCCTTTTTGTCTTCAGGATTTCGGTATCGCAATACATGTCCTTTGGGAATGACTTTTTGTGAAGCTGGAAACTTCATGCGTTCAACCCAAACTTGTTCTTTGAAGTTGAATTCGGCGATTCCACGCTGGTAGACATTCAGCGGTGCTTTGACCTTCATGTAAACCGCAAAAAGTCGGTTCTTACCGTCCTCTTCAGAGGTTTTCATGAGACAATCCAGCCAGGTAAGTCCCTCACCGGCTAAACGAGCGGTTTCTTTAGTAAAGCCGTCATCTCGCGTGAAATACTCGAATTCGATACCTTTGTCAGGATCGAGTCCTCCGGCATTGATTGGTAATGAACGAGCACCGGTTACATGGAAATTTCCGAGAGGATATTTAACACGATTTGTATCTCCCCAAAACCAATAAATGTGGCCACCGAAAGATTCGCAAAGAACGCTGTCACTACCTAAGACATAACCAGGGACATCATCTTTTATGGGGAAGGGGATGCCAACACGTTTGCTATCGCGATAGATCCCCTGTCCTGTTACTCGGTACAGACGTTCAGCGATATTCATGCGATTGATTTTAAGTGTAACCGTTGAGCCGGGGCTTGTTTGGATTTTGACACCCCGATAGCCAAACCCGTCTTTGGGATATTCATATCCGTGGCTCTCAACATGAAAGAAAACTTCTTTATTCATCAAGCCAGATTCATTGAAGGCGACAACTCCATTGCTGTCAGTAATATAAACCCGCTCGTTGACTGTCTTCAGAGATACTAGAGGTACACCTCGACGGGTCTCCGCATCAATAACTCGGATGGTCGTGTAGTCGCTGTTTTGGGCGGATGCGTGGCCAACTTGTAGCAATACAAGGATGAGGCAGAATTTCTTGAGATGAGGTTTCATAAATCTTTTTGTTACCCGGGGGTAGCCTGCTTCAGGATTTGGGGTGGATGTTGATTTTATTCTACTGCGCACTTTATATTCGACAGACTAGAATTAGCTTTTTACAGAAACACTTCTTCCGGCGTTGTCGTCTTTATGAAATATGCACCCGCTGTCGTCGTACTTGTTATGCTCTGGGGAGGCATAGGTTGGATTTTCGTAACCAACCATCCACCTGATGCATTAGGCTATCCACACGTTAGGCAGGAATTGGCTCTGCCCGAAGGAGCCTCCCAAACGATGATGTTTCAGGGAGGCGTGGGTAGAGATCGACATATCGAAGTTGCTGGTGCCGGTCTGTTCTTTGGCGTAACGACGTTGCTGGGCTTTATATTGCTGATCGGCTGGGGATGTCGTTCAAGACATAGTAATCAGGAACTGGCAGCATTCTTTTGGAATTTGATGGTCATGGTAGGTCTCATGTTCATCGGTGCATTTCTCATGATGGTGATTGCTTATCAGTCTTCCTGGGATAACCCGTATGATCCTCACTATCTTGGGCCATTTCCGATAGGGACAACGCTGATGTTTCTAGGAGTCTGCGGAATTCCAGCCGGCTTTATTGTGCTCTACGTGTTGTTCTATAGTGAATTCATTCTCCCTCAAAAATCATTGGCTCGATTTCATGAATTAATTGAAGCTCGTGCCTCCTCGAATCATCCGGATGAGGACGTTTCATGATGGATGACTATCGTGCTTATATTGTGTTCGGTTGTATTCTGGCTTACATGGTGATGTGTATTTTCGTCGGCTTGTGGGCTATGCGACGTACAAAGAATACGAGTGATTTCTTTATGGCAGGTCGTCATCTGGGAGTCTTCGTGACAAGTGCCGCAGTCTTTGCCAGTACGATGAGCGGTTTTGGTTTCGTTGGTGGGCCGGGGATTGCCTATAAGTCCGGCACCAGTTCGTTTTGGATGATGATTAGCATTTCAGTTGGCATGTGCATCATGTTTTTTCTGCTTGGAAAACGTCTGCGATTACTGGCCGGACTAACCAATTCACTTTCCGTACCGGAGATCGTTGCTTCTAGGTATAAATCGAACCGGACGGGTGGTTTAATGGCCATTGCCTTGTTACCTGGCGTTCTGATTTATCTCGCTGTTCAGATTAAAGCTATGGCTGTCGTGCTTTTTGATTTGCTGCAGGATCTGGATTGGACGAGTAGTATTTCACTCGAATGGTGCTTCGTGATTTGCTGTAGCGTTTTAGTCTTCTACTGTGTGACCGGCGGTATGGTCGCCTCGGTTTACACTGATTTTATTCAGGGCATCATTATGATCGGTGCAGCTTTATTGGTCTTCTATGCCGCCATGACCACACTTGATGGTGGTTTCACCGAAATGGCTCAGATCATTTCAGAAGATGATCCGGAAAGTATGCAACCTTGGGGTACGATGGGGATGATTTCGTGCCTGTCCATTTATTTCATCATGGCATTCGGTGTATGTGGCCAGCCTCATGTCATCAGTAAGTTGATGATGACCAGAAAGCCCGAAGACAGTCGGCACTTACTCCCCTTGTCTCTTGCGGGCTTTCTCCTTTCGGCCATCCTTTGGGTATCGATAGGTATTACCATGCGTGCCGTTGTAGTGGGGGACTTTCATCTACCATTGGAGGATGCCGATCAGGCCAGTTCAGCTTTTTTGACGCAGTATGCTCATCCCATGCTGGCAGGGGTTGTCTTTGCAGGTCTATTCGCAGCCATCATGTCGACCGCCGACAGTTTTCTCAATATCGGAGCGGCAGCGATTGTACATGATTTGCCTAAACTGCTATTTCAATGCGAGCTCAAGAACGAATTGACCTGGGCTCGTGTGATGACAGTAATTATTGCGGTCGGAGCTGCTTTGATCGCTTATTTTGCCGAGGACACGGTCGCCATGCTCGGTGTAATGGGCTGGAGTGCGTTTGCGATTGCCTTTGTGCCAACGGTTGCATTGGGATTGAACTGGCGACGAGCAAATCGATTCGGAGCCGAATCGTCAGTCCTGTCGGGTTTTGTTGTCTACGGTCTGATCTTCTTTAATGAAATAACGTTGCCGTTTAAATTCCATCCCGGAGCCTTTTCGCTCTTAGTAACGGTGACCGTCTTTTTCCTGATTTCGCTGGCCACCCCTCCGGACTATATCGACCCGGATATTGAAGAACTGCTGGAATTGTAAGAGCCCGTTTAGGTAATGATGTCATGCAGAACATTGCCGTGGACGTCTGTGAGTCTCATGTCACGTCCGCCGAACCGGTAAGTCAGATCCATGTGATTGATACCCATCAGGTGTAGAGCAGTTGCCCACATGTCCCAGACAGTAGCTTTGTTTTCTGCAACGTGATAACCATACTCGTCGGTCTTGCCGTATTCGACACCGCCCTTGATTCCACCACCCGCCATAAAGATGCTGAATCCATACGGGTCATGGTCGCGACCGTCGCTACCCTGTGCAAATGGCGTTCGTCCAAACTCTCCGGCAAAAACAATCAGAGTGTCTTTGAGAAGGTCTCGCTGCTTTAGATCTTTAATCAGAGCTGCGATGGGTTGGTCAACTTGATTGCCCATGCGACCATGCCCGACCTTGATGCCACCATGGTTGTCCCAGGGGTTGGCAGCACCGCCACCACCGACGCCTGACTGGAGACAGGATAGCTCGATGAAACGTACTCCCTTTTCAATCAATCGCCGGGCCAGAATACACTGACGTGCATAATGGCCCTTCTTAACGTCCGGATCATTTACTCCATACATCTCAAAAGTCGCTGCAGACTCAGCGGACAGGTCAACAATGTCCGGTACGGCCGCCTGCATTTTGTAAGCCATCTCATAGTTTCGAATAGCAGATTCAACATCCGTATCATTAGCCGTATTTTGGAGAAATCCGTTGTCGAGATTACTGATGAAGTTAAGACGCTTGCGCTGTCTGCGGTCCGCTTCTTTAGGGATAATATTGGAAACGGGAGGGTCTTTGTCGAGAGTAATGCTGGACGCCTGATGAATTGCTGGTAGGTAGCCATTACTAAAAAGGCCAACACCACCATGAGGAGGTACGCTACCCCCGCTGTTTAATACAACAAATCCAGGTAAGTTCTCGTTCTCACTTCCCAGCCCATAGGTCATCCATGCACCAGCGCTTGGGTACCCGCGGAAGGGGAATCCTGTATGCATAAAATAATTTCCCTGAGCATGTTCGCTGAACTCGGCTGTCATCGACTTCACAATCGCCAGGTCATCGGCACAAGTAGCTAAATGCGGGAATAATTCGCTTATTTCCAGTCCACTCTCGCCGCGTTTTTTGAATTCCCAGTGTGTAGGCATCAATGTACCTTTATTGTTGAACTGGGTGCGTTCTGTTTTGAAAGGGACGGGTTTTCCAGCTTCCGCCTGCAAACGTGGTTTGTGATCGAACGTGTCGCACTGTGACATCCCACCGGACATGTAGCAAAAGATGACGTGTTTGGCCTTCGGTTCGAAATGTGGAGTTCGGGGACCAAACGGCGAGTCCGCCGCCTCGGCGAAATTTTCTTTAGCCAGTAAGCCGGCGAACGCAGCCAGTCCGAAGCCTGTGGAAGTTCGGGATAGAAGCTGTCGTCGACTAAAACCTTGTGGAGCTTGCATGGTCATTTAAGTTACCGAATGAAGATGAATTCTTTAAGGTTAAACAGGGATTGGGCAAAATCATGCCAGGCCTGACGGGTTGGAGTTACATTTGTCTCCGGCCTCCGCATGCCAGCTAGTGTACTTTGCAGGTTGTCAATTTGTTGTGCCAATACATCAATCTGATTCAATTGGGTTTCTGTCAAGGCTTCGCGAATTAGCTTTTCCGATACAAAGAAGCTCTCGCCTGTTGCCAGGCCTTTGATGGCATTTTCTGAAAGAATCTGATCATATAACGCTGCCCGGAAAATTTTTCCAGTCAGGTTGTGATTACCACCCGGAGGAGAATGTCTCAGGCCGAGATTGATGATTGAGTTGGTACCCTGATAGGTCTGTAAGCCGGAAGACACGTAGGGTTTGCCATAAGGTTCGCCATTACGGAACATGGCGATCGAACCGTCTTTTTTGTAGGTTATGGCAAGATGTACCGGCTGAGTGAGTGCAGCTTCTTCGGCAGGACCGGCAACGTGTTCTGTACGAGCAAAGCCATTACTGCCAGGCATCCATAAACGCGAGTCCCTTTCTCCGTAGACGATGGCATCGAAAATGATACCGTTGGTAGTTTGGATATTGATGACACCTCCACCTTTTTGATCCAAATTGTCGAGTTGGACGACGGCAGAAAGCGTTTTTTCCGCGACATCTTTGGTGAGTGCACCGGAACGGGCATAGGCATTGCCACCTTTGAGAGCAAGTGCTCCGCCTTCAATCAGAGCTCCGTTGTGCAGGCTTAACCTGAGACCATTGACAGTATCCTTCAGTACGTCGTCTCCCTCCCGGAAGTTCCAGATATGAAGCGGCTGAGGAACCTCAGCTTGAGGCTTGTCTCCATTCTTGACCTCTTCCATTAGCTGTTTGCGTATTGGCTCAATAATTGCATTGCGTTGTTTCAGGAAGCTATCCAGCATGTCATTGAGTTCTGAGACCTCACTGGCTTGTTCCTGATTGTCAAGAATCAGTGAGTTGATAAACTCTTCACTGGCGACAAGTTCCTGAGGGGTTGCTGGTCTGGAGAGGGCCCGTAAGAACATGTGATTAATTTTATCGGCTGGTTCGGCGAGAGCTTGGTTGTTGAATGCTGAATCGGCAAAGAGTTTAGCGCGATTAATTACCTGTTCATTGTTCAGTAAAGTCAGTGACTGCGCCGGCACATTTGTAGTGTTGCGAGCCCCCATCGTTGTCGCTGGATCGGGAAAGTCAAATGTCCGCATGAACGGATCAATATTGTTACGTGCGATCACAACGTAAATACTGCGCCGACTACTTCCCCCAGCAGCACTGCCTTCATACATCCGATCTTCCAGAATACCTGCACTTTGCAGAATGGAATCCCGAATCGACTCGGCGTCCAGGCGATTGATGGGGAACTGGGCCAGCATGACAGAAGCCTGGTCACTATCGGTTTTGTCGTTCACGCTCGATTGCCGAAAGGTATCACTGAGTACGATATGTTTTATGGTTTGCTTGAAGGACCAATGATGCTTGGCCATGTATTGAACCAGGTAGTCGAGCAATTGCGGATGACTTGGTTTTTGCCCCAGACGGCCAAAGTTGTCTGGTGTGGGAACGATGCCCCGTCCAAACAGGTAGTGCCAAATACGATTGGTAATAACCCGGCCAACCAATGGGTTTTCGGGGTTCGTTAAATCCTTTGCTAACTCCAGACGGCCACTACCGGTGGTTTCATAATGAGACTTGCCAAAGACTTCGAGGAACCCACGTGGTATTTTATTTCCCTCCGTTTTAGGGTTTCCACGGACCCATAGTGGATGGTCAACGCCGCGGCGGTCGATGACTCCGGGAACTCGTGTTGGGATTGGCAGCGTTTGATCAATTGCTCGATACTGATTTACCAGAGCCGCAATTTCAGAGTTATCGGATAGCTGGTTGGGAAGTAGGTTAGAGCGGACGAAGAATCCGAGGAAACGAGCCTGTTGATCATTTAGTGTATTATTTGTCCAGGCCCGAATCGCCGCCTTCAAAGTGTCTCTGTAGGCTTTGATAATAGAATCCAGAGAGGTGATTTCACCGTGGTACAGAGCCGCGAGTCGATTGGGGGTGGCAGACGGGGCTTGCTGCCCTTCTTTGGTAACAACAAAATCGGTAATGCCCCACCAACTTCGGTCATTAGACTTCCGTTCGATTGGTAAGTCATATGCCGTGGCTAATTCAAAGTGAACACTGTTGTTCGTGAAGAAGACCATGTCATGTTGTTGCCATTGAGGAGTTATTCCTTTGGGCTCATTCCCGTTATAGAGTAGTCCCAGCACGCGAGGGTAGTTTTCGACTGCGGGACGCCCTCGAACTCCTCCCACACCCGAATAACGGAACCACATTTTTTCAAAGTCGACCGGGAATTCCGGAGATTGCAGAATGCCATTGTGTCTGGTCGAGAGGCCGTGCGTATAGATACCACCTTCATGGATGTTGTCAATAATTTGGTCACCATCGACAAGGACAGAAAACATGCCGGGAGCACTGACCTCATGGAGTGAGCCGTTGCCGGTCTTTACCCATTCGGCAGCCTGTTGCGGATCTCCCAGATCCCAGCGCTGTCCTAAGTCCTGAGCAAAAAAGTTGTCCTCCTTTAGTTTGGCCGCTTTCCATTCGTCTTGAAGTTCTTTCCAGCGAGCTCCCAGAGAATCACCTTGCAGTCCACGTAGTTGTTGGAATTCATAAAGTGGACTGGTGTTTGCATTATCCTTGGCAGCTTCGATTTGTTGGGTCCAGAGTTCCGGCTGTGCCGTGTCAGGCCCCAATAATCCGAGGAGTTGATCTGCTGTTCGCAACCACGTTTGAGCTAGCCCGGCTTTGATTTCGTTTTTTAGTTTGGTGAGTTTCCCTTTGTCTCGGTCGAGGACCTCTGGCGTATCTGCCGAGCGTAGGGCAGGACGGAGGTTGTCAAAAATTCCAAAGAAGCGGAAATAGTCTGCCTGACTAATCGCATCGAATTTGTGGTTGTGGCAACGAGCACAAGAAATAGTAAGACCAAGGAAAGCTTTGCTGACAACATCCACCTGATTGTCATTGAAGGTAAGCATCTCAGCGACCGGGTCTACAGGTGAGAATCCATGGGGAACAAAACGGTAGTGTCCGGTGCCAATGAGGGATTCGTTAAGAGTCATTCCCTGATTAAACCGAGGCTTTTCAAGCAAGTCACCTGCAATATGCTCGCGAACCAATTGGAGATAGGAAATGTCCTGATTGAAAGCTCGAATGAGATAGTCGCGGTAGCGAAAAGTAAACGGGATGGACGGGTCCCCTTCACTTCCATGTGAATCAGTGAATCGTATGACATCCATCCAGTGACGTGCCCAACGTTCTCCGAATCTTGGGGATGCCAGAAGCTCATCGACTAACGCTTCGTACTTCTCGTCACTTAAATCTTTACCATACTTCTCAATTTGTTCGATTGTTGGTGCTAAACCCGTTAAAGCGAAGGTTGTACGTCGCAGTAGTGTGATGGGGTTTGCCGGGTCGGCGATTGGCAGGCCTTCGTCTCGTAGTCGCTGCTGGATGAATAAATCGACAGGGTGATTTGATGTGGAACCGACTTCAGGAGGGCTGGGGTCAGTGACGGGTTGGAAGCTCCACCATTTCGAGCGCCGTTCGCGAACGGCTTCCCACGAAATTACAGCATCGAGTTCTTTGGCTGTTGGGGCGGTATCACGCGGGTCGAAAGCACCATCTTCAATCCATTTTTTGAAATTGGTGATCACTTGTTTGCTAAGTTTTGGGCCGTCCTTTGGCATTCGCAAGTCATTTTCATGACGTAACGCCTGAAGCAGAGTACTGCCATTCGCATCAGTTAAGTCGATCGCCGGACCATTAAAACCGCCAATTAAAAGACCTTGCTTAAAGTCGACGGCCAGATCTCCTTCTTTTGTTCCATGGCTGTTATGGCATTGGTAGCAGTGCTCAATCAAAACCGGTCGGATATTGGCCTCAAAGAACTCCTGCTTTTGGAGGTCTGATTGCGCGTGACTTAGAGCCGGAACAAACGAAAAGACCAAAACGAGCAAAATGGAGGATTTGACAAGGTCGAGTCTTCTCATGGAATAAATGCAAAGTGAGAGGTAAGTCGGGTGTTAACGTCTCCATTATAGACGATTACCAACGTAGATTGGTAAGTGCGAGGTCTAATCAATGGTCACGATGCGGGGGGAAAACGGCATCTCAGGTAGTGGCGCCGGCGTCGCGATAAGAATCGTCGTTTCTTCAAGGGAATTCAGGTAGACACTGGTTGCTGCAGTCCCCGGAAGATCCATATCGGCGAAGGGTTCGTCTAATAACAGGAGTGCTGGGGAGAGGATCATTGTCCGTCCTAACGCAACCCGTCGACGTTCACCACCGGATAAATGCTTCACGTTCCGGTCTAAAAGAGCCGTTAGTTCCAGTTTCTCTGCAATCTCATCCGCTTTTTCAGCGGCGTGGGAGATTGACTTTCCCTGTGCTCCATACAGCAGGTTGCTTCGTACCGTACCTCGAAAGAGATAAGGGTTCTGTTGTACGAATCCGATGGGTTTGAGATGTTGGGAAAGGAAAACCTGGCCGTGATAGTTTTGCTCGAGTCCGGCGATGACTCGAAAAAGCGTGGATTTCCCGGAACCGTTCAGGCCTAGAACGTTGATCCGCTCACCTTGTTCAGCGGTTAGCTCGTTGAGTGAACATATACATTTGCTTTTGCGGTTCACACGGAGATTTTGGATGTGCAGAGGTGTGCTCATGCCTCTTCCTCCCGACTGACCAGAGCGATAACGAGCGTGATACAGATTGCAATCGCCAGCAGAATCAGGCTCATGGCAACGGCTCGAGAGAATTCACCGCGTGCGGTTTCCAGAGTTGTCGATGTCGCCAGCGTTCGTGTTTTTAATTTGAGGTTGCCACCCACCATCATCGCAATTCCAAGTTCCGTGAAACAGCGTGCAAAGGCAGTTAAAATAGCGAGCATAATAGGCAGTCGGGCTTCGGATAGATAGGTTTTCCATCGTTGCAATGGTCCGACACCAAGCAGTAACGCGGTTTCGGGAATTCGGGGGTCCAGATTTTTGACGCCGCCATGGGTGAGGCTGGTAATGATTGGTACCGCAAGTAGTACTTCACCCATCACGATTCCCCAGGGAGTGTAGAGTAATTCCAGAGTTCCCAAGGGACCCTGCCTCGCCAAAAGAGCATAGCCAATGAGCCCGATCAGGACCGTTGGGACCCCCATCATTCCCCGGAACAAAGTGACGACAAACCTTCGACCGGGGAATCGATGTCGTGCCAGGAATGTTCCTATTGCGATTCCCAGAATGGTGGCGATGATGACTGCTGTTGTGCTAACCCAAATACTACGCCAAGCGGCATCCAGTACCAGTGAGTCTCCACCCACTAATAATTCGATTGCTTCGGTGATTCCGTTAAGAATCATTTCCATGACGATTGCTTAAGCCTCAGGGGGTTAATGGCGTGAAAAGAGTCTTGCCATTGAGTTGATAATTTTGAATCAGTGTTGCCGCTCGATCTGAATTTAGAAACTGGTAAAATTCTCGTGCAGCTTCTGTATTGATCTGATTATTTTTGTCGGCCGCAACGGTGATGACACTGTATCGGTTCACAAGTATTTCCTGATTTGATGTGACAGGTCGGAGGTCGATTTTGTCTTGAAACCGGAGGTAGGTTCCAGCATCGCACAGTGTGAATGCTTGTAATTCACTGGCGATCATCAGGGTGTTGCCCATACCTTGTCCGGTTTCGGTATAAGATTCGAATTCCGGACGGGATGTAGAATGGCTCCATAGCTCCAGTTCTTTTTTGTGGGTGCCGCTGTCGTCGCCACGGGAGACAAAGACAAGATTGTTTTGGGCGATTGTTTTCAGAGCTTGGGAAATCGAAAGGTTTTTTAATCCGGCGGACTTGTCTGGGTGCCCTAGAAAGAGGAAATAATTCTTCATGAAAGGTCGATGAAGATCCCCATGTTTTCCTTCCATGAATTCAGCTTCCGCTGTCGGTGCATGAACAAGCAGTAAATCTACTTCGCCTTGTTGGCCCAACCTTAACGCCGCTCCTGTACCCACAGCCAGAACAGATATATCACAGGGGTAGGACGCTCTAAATTCCGGAATTAATATGTCGAGTAAGCCAGAATCCCGAAGGCTGGTTGTTGTGGCAATCCGCAGTTTCTGTTGCCCGTTACGAAGGGTTTGATTACACCCTGATAGGTACATGAACATCAAAAAGAAACTCAAATAGCCCAGCGGTTTTAGGAGTTTACAGAAGTTCATAACAGAAGATTAGGGGTAGTCTGGAGTGTTTTAGGACGTAATGATGGAACGGAAATCATCGAATCATCGAATCATCTATTAATTATAGATGATTGTCGAGTACTCTAGCATGGTTCTTATTTTGGTAAGAACTTGTGTATGCGTATACTATGAATAGAAAATAAAAGCCGTTTGCTAGCGGTGGAGAGTTTATCCGGAGCCGGAATCTGAAATGACTATTTCATTTAAATGTCCAACTTGTGCTAAGCCTTTCAATGTCCCGGACCATTTAGCAGGAAAGAAGTCTAAATGTAGTTGCGGCCATCAGTTTGTGATTCCCACAGCCACACAGGCTAAGACGCAAACACAGGTTTCAAGGCAAACACCTAATCCGACAATTTCACAACAGCCTGCACCTCAGCAACCGGTGCCACAACAGCCTATAGCACCAACCAATCCGCTCGGTGGCGGACTTCCAACGCCTCCGGCCGGCAATCCGCTCGG
>PAAT01000097.1 GCA_002698965.1 Rhodopirellula sp.
GTTGATTTATAAATTAGTCAACAAGAAAAAAAGAGGGAGGGAGTTAAGTTGAGTTGAGAGAATATAATTATATTATGATATTATTTTTTATATATATAAACCCTCTTCCCAAAGTATATTCCTCTTGACGTTTTCCCCTTTGACTAATTTATAAATCAACCTAAATATCTATTGACACGCTACGCCTCAACTGTTAGCTTACTTGTTCCCGTAGTACGGGGCTATAAATATGACAAAACTAAAAGAAATAATGGCTTGCTATAATGTGCAAGAGAATAGATACAAAGGCACAAACTGGAAGTTTACACTACCAGAGAATGCACCAATGACAGAAGTAGAATTGCCTTCTATTATAGTTGACTTTGTACAAGAACAAGTATCGAAAGACGGAGACGGTGAAGAATCAACTGTATCACAAGAACTGACAAACTTAATTATTGAGCAAAAGTTTGACGGAGGTATATCTGGTATCACTTGCGGTAGTGAAGAAACCGGAGCATATCTGACAAAAGACTTACTAGCTTATGAACCAATCCAAAAGCGTCTTCTACGCTGGTTTGCTAGGCCAAAAGGATCAGCAAACAAAGCTACACAATTCAATAATCTTATTGAGTTAAGTAATAAAACAGATGAGGCGGAAGCTATCAAAGCGGAATTAGCTGAAAAGCTAATCAACGACCCAACAAACAAAAAGATAAAAGAAGAATATGAAGCCGCAAAAGCAGAGCACGAAAGCTTAGTCGAGCAACGCAAAAACTTCAGGTAATACAAACCAAACAAAACTACAAGCCCTCGTGATTATACGAGGGCTTTTTTGTGTCTACTCTTCTAAAATCACTTGTAATATATCATTGTTTTATAACTATCTTATGGTATAATATAGGTTGCTAGTAGAATAAACTAGAGAACCAATATGAAAAGAAACTTAGACTACCTGCTCGAAGATCCTAGCCTATGCCAAGTTTGGGTAGAGTTAAAATTAACTAAGACAAACCCACTACACGAGGACTACTATAGGCTAGATAGTGTAGAAGTTACTCTAGATGAGGCATCAAAGATAGCCCACGCTAGGTGTAAAGGTATAGTAGTAGAGTACCAAGGCAAAGAGTACACTAACACATGGGACGGCAAGCCTATGCCTAGACTTACAGTAGGCACAGCTCGCTTGTGGTGTAGCAAAGCTTGGGAATTATCCAGCCAAAAGAGACAACTTGAAAACGTAAAGATAAAAGCTAGGGAACAAAAAGTTTCTACAGTTGTTAAGTATCTAGTAGATAGTCTAGGTATAGCTGAGTCTACAATACGTCAAGAACTATATGATCTAGGTCGTATCAGACAAAGTGAACTAATAGACAATATGCTACCCAAAGCAGAAAAATACCTATCAAAGAAAGGTATAGCATGAATATATTCTACGTTGAGACTTGCCCTACAGAATCAGCACGTGCTTTATGTGACAAGCACGTGGTCAAGATGCCTTTAGAATCTGCTCAAATGTTATGTGCTCCATATCTTAAAGCACCATATCGCAGAGTACACTACAACCATCCTTGTACAGTATGGGCTAGACAATCTAAAGCAAACTACGAATGGCTACTAGACCACGCATTCTCTCTACTCCAAGAGTACACTAACAGATACAGTAGAATACACGCATCAGGTAGAGTTGTTAAGTGGTGTCAAGATAACTACAACAAACTTAACTTTCCAGAGGACAAGCTTACGCTACACCCTCAGTGTTTTGGAGACTGGCAAAATGATTGCTTTACTCCAAATGATCCACGCGAAGGCTACCGCAAGTACTATTGGCTTGCTAAACGTAGCTTTGCCAAGTGGAAAAACTCAGCTACTCCAGCATGGCATAGCCTAGAGTACTACAAGAATTCTAACCTATAGAAAAATGAACCAATACAAGAAAAACAAACTGAAGGAAAGCTACGCTAATCTTTTTAATGCTAGACTACCTTGGAATATCAACATCTACAAACTTGAAGATCGCTGTGATATACTAGTAAATGAACGTATACTACAAGACTACAAGTTAATAGAGACTATACCGGCTTACACTTTAATTAAGGGCAAGCAATTAGAAAGATTAGCTGAAGTGCTACCTAAAGAATGGCAACTTGCTCCAGTAGATTATGATCCAAAAGATCAAAGCAAAGATAGCATACAAAAGTGGAAAGTTGCTAAGTGTGCAGAGGCATTCATAAAAAGCCAAGCGTTAGAAGTTATGCTAGGTCTTCTAGATACTCTCGCAGAGAAACATTTCAATCAAGACTACGATTAACCTACAGTAAAATGAACCTACCAGATAAGAAGCACTCGATAGAGTGTACCTCTCATATAGTAGAGGACGCACTGTTATCTATGATAACAAAGTCAGGGGCAAAAGCTTTGCCCTTTCAACTTAAAGCTGCAACTGATGCAGCTATTAAGCTACAAACACAACAAGGTATCCTACTCCAAGCTCACGCTGGTCTAGGAAAAACCTATATCATAATGCCAGTAATAAAGTATCTCCTAGAAAACAACCTAATTGAGATGCAATCAGAGTTTCCTATGCCTATTCTATGGGTTACTCCTGCTGCTGTCATACCTCAAACCGAGGAAGTTATAAAACAGTTTGGCTTACTAGGTAAAATAATGACCATAAGCTACGCTGCATTCAGAGGTAAAGCAGGTGATCTATACTGGGAAAAGTTCAAGCATCCTACGTACGAGACGTACACCTACGCTTGGAAAGCTTCACGTCTACCATCTCTCGTAGTCTTTGATGAATGCCAAGGGCTAAAGAATGACACAAGTAGTCAAACACAAATCGCTTGGTCTATACCCAAAGGAGTTAAGCGTATCTTTGTAAGTGCTACACCCTACCAGAAAGTAAGTGAAGCACGTAGCGTAGTGCAAGGTGTAGGTATGAAGTACGGAGAGCTGCCTTGTACAGAAGATAACATTACAGAACTACTACGTGACATAGCATTACATAGTCATCCTAATTCTCTATGCCAAGCGTCAATGACTAGGCTACGTAAACGTATGGAAGACTACGCTGTCTTTGTACCAAAGGTACGCTACAAATTTAAGACTCATACTCGATGCAGACTTATAGAGTTTGAAAATGCAGAGGAACGCGAGCAATACGATTCATACTACGAAGCTTTCCTTGCCAAGTGTAGAGAGATGGATCGTAATACACACTTTGGTTGGAACGAGATGCTAGTAGCTATGCAAAAGTTTAGAGAAGGAGCTGAACTAGTACGTGCTCCACGTATGGCTAAACGTGCGATAGATACAGTTGAGCAAGGCAGACAGACTATAGTTGTGTGTAACTTTGTTGAACCTATGCGTACTGTATACAAAGAACTAGTCAAAGAAGGTGTCGATGAATCTAGGATAGCATTCATAGTTGGAGGACAAACACCTACTAAACGTGAAGCACAGCGTCAGTTATTCCAGACAGGCAAAGCAGATATTATGCTATTTACTATGCGGTCAGGTGGAGTAGGTATAAGTTTGCACCATGACACAGAACAAGGTAGGCCACGACATATAATCATACCTCCTACTTGGTCAGCTATAGACTTAGTGCAAGCACTAGGTAGAGGACACAGAATTACTTCCATGTCTGACACAACTCAAGATGTTGTGTGGTACAAGGACACTATAGAAGAGAAAGTGTGTGCTAGAGTAGAGGCCAAGCTAGACTGCATCAACGCAAGCGTAGGTGCTAGAGAGAATTGGGTTAATGTATTCACTAACGGTACAGTACAACAAGATGTAGCTACCAAAGATGAGTACCAAGAACTAGAGGAAGAGAATCTTAACGTGATACAAGAGAATGAAACTAAATAACACAGAAAACGCAGACCTAAATCTACGTGTAGAACTAGCTCAAGTAAGAGCAAAGGCAGAGTACGATAGAAGGTTTGCTAAAGAACTAAAAGCTATACGACAAAGAAGAAAACAAAAGAAAGACAAACTATGATAGACCCTATAAAACTAGAACAAGCCAAGGCTGTTAAGCTACTGATTGAACCACGCGGTGATCTAGTAGAGAGTGAAGTATACCAAGTGTACAAAGATGGAAAGCAATTAACTCTAAAAGAAATAAATGCAGACATAATACACTTGGTAGATATGGAAAACCAAGGAATAGAAAACCTAGTGAAAGGATTAGTTGGCTAACAAAAGAAAGACAAACTATGACAGATCAAAAATTCATAGACGAGGTGTATGAGATAGCCTTTGGTGATAATGCAAGGCACAGACTTACGGAAGAACAAGGCCCGTATGAACATGAAGAAGTTTTAGAAAAGTTAAAGCAGTTCGAGCAATGGTCATACAAATGGGAAGAACAAGAAGGAGTAGGTTGTTTTGAATAACGCTAAACTAAAGCAATTGATAGAATACCTAGACTTGATAGACGGTAAACAGTTTACTGTAAAACGTAAAAAGTTTGGTAAAAATACAATGCAAGTTACAGCAGGTAGAGGATCGTATGGTATAGTAGATGAGATACATCAAACACCATTGACTGATTACCCTACAACTATACTACCACCTAGAGACTACAGTATAAGACGATGAAACTAACAACAATAGATAGACTACAGGCAATGATAAAGTGGATCTCAATTGCTGGCTTTATATGGTTAGCTGGCATAGGTTTAGGTTACTTAATTTTCTACCCATGAATGACCCACAAAACAAAGAGTACGTAGATCTACCGCATACACATATAATACAGGTAGACAACCATAGTTTTTTAGAATCTCTAATAGATATGATTCCCCTTGCACTAGAAAAGTTTCAAGATGCAGGTACAATTGGGGGCTACTCTTTAGAGAATGTCGTAGACATAGAGATGGAGGATGAAAATATATACTGCATAATGTTTAAGACAGATAAAGATATAGATGTAATAACACCAATTGAAAGTCTACTGAAACAATTAGGTGGACTAAAGACTACAGAGAAAAACAAAGACAAGAACCAAAACAATGACAGAAGAAAATAACTGGCAAGCTGGACTAACAAAAGAAATAGCAGCTAACATAGATAAAAAATATGCTGATAGGTTTGAGGAGTTCCAAAAGAAACTCGATAACGTACAGCAACAAGCACCACAAAAGCTAGAGATCAAACAGATCATAAAGCACAACGTTACTAATCATAGTACCGTAGAAGGACAGCACTATCAGACTAAGCCATTGATAAGTACACTAGCAGCAGGTCTACCTGCTATGCTTATCGGTCCTACAGGTAGTGGAAAGACTAGAGTAACTCATGCTGTATCAAAAGCACTAGGTTGTAAGCACTATGCTATACGACAAGTGAACAAACAAACAGCAACTCATGATCTTGTAGGGTTCAACAATTCCAGTGGAAACTACATACCTGGTGTGTTCACTAAGGTGATACAAGAGGGTGGTCTAGTTTGTATAGATGAGATGGACAACGGCAACTCTAATGTACTTATGACTATTAAAGGTATAACAAGCGGTCATATCTTTATGCCGTACGGTATGCAAGAGGTACACCCTGACTGTAGACTCATGTGTACTGCAAATACTTGGGGTCTAGGTCCAGACAGAGAATACGTAGGGCGTAACGCTCTCGACGTAGCCTTACTCAATGAGTTCGTATGTATAGAGTGGCCTTACGATACATCAGCAGAAAAGAATTGGATCAAGCAAACCTACGCTAGAGTAGACAAACCTTACATCAGTGAGGCACAGTTTGATAAGTTCGTAGAGCGTTTCCAAAGTATGAGAAAGTATGCAGAGTCTAAGAAGATACGTGTCATATTCTCTAGCCGTAACCTAGACCAGTGTATTAAGTTGCAAGCTATCTCAGGTTGGGATGAGTTTGATACGCTAGATGCTACGGTATTTAGATCTGTAAAAGGTGATGCTCGCAGTAGATTACTCGATGTCTATACAGAGAAGCGTAAACCTATCACTCCTAAGACAGAAGATCCTAAACCAAAGGTAAAAGAAGTTGAAGTACCAGAGGATGTAAAGAACGTAGTAGATAAAGAAGTACCATTCTAAAAAGAACCATGAACATAGAACTTAAGTTAGATCCAGATAAGGACTATACAGAGCAAGACATTATAAAGTACATAACTGCTTATCTATACGTTGAAAGTGACGAGGCTGCTTCACAAATATTACAGCCATTAGGTATGCTACTAGGTATGCACTTAGATTTAGTAGATCACGTACCTTTTAATGATATTATATGGAAGCTAGATAAACAGTTAACTAAGCTACAGTTTATGAGGAAGTGTAAGCAAAGAGATATAGGTGTAGAAAAACTAAAAGTAATTAAAAAGAACCATGAAGATAATAAAGAAAACAATTCTAGAGTGGGATGAATTCCGCGATAGACTAGACGACACTCCTTTTACGAGTGACATAGAAAAACTAAACTCCTACTCCAGTAATGAGGAAACTAAAAGCGACGAGTGGTACGGTACAAAGTCTTGGATCGAAGCCATCTTCCTGCTAGACGCTGGCGGTTGGGGTATAGATAGACTAGAAAAGATAGAGGTGGACGAGAAAGTTACAGACTCTATAGCTCCACTAGAAGAATACCTTACAGACTACGTACCTAGTGTAGCTGGTGGTGTAATAAACATAGAGGCTGCTGTTACAGACGCAAGTCCCGAACACTTCCTAGAGGAAGAGGAGACAGATACAGTAATCGCTGCAGGTAAGAGACTACTTACTGTGTATGTTAACTGTTGGAATCATTGTGGTATACCAGAGGAGTGTTACTTCCATAGGGGAGCTTTAATATACAAAGCAATAGATCACCTAGAAACCTTGGGCTACGGCTGTGAAGTCATTGCTACGTTTCCTTGTCGTTCTGGAGAAGATGTACACGTAACGTATGTTAAGGTTAAAAACTTCCAAGAGATGATGGACATAGACAAGTTGTGTGTAGCTTTATGTTCTACGTTTATGATGCGTAGATTTCTATTCCATCTGCAAGAACTAGAACCAGATTGGATACGCAAGAAGTTCGGTTACTATCAGTCAGGTGGATACGGTACACAGATAAGATCGGGTTCACTTAAACCAGAAGACATAGCCATACAGCAGGACAGTTCGGAGCTTATCTTTTGGTATGATGTATCTGGTGTAGATAAGGTAAAGGATATAGAGAAAGAGTTTATTAACTTAGTAGATAAAAAGTTTAATGAAGTCACAAAGTGATAAACTCAGAGAGCAAGCTAGGAAACTTATAGAATCTGCTGAACCTAACCTAGAGTATATGTTCGTCACACAAGACGGAGACTGTATTCATATGTTACAGATGGCAGACAAGCTTGCGACACTAGATGATACTGTACTTGTTACTGGTGAGAGTGGTACAGGTAAAGAACTTGTAGCTCGAAGGCTACACAACAGGCGTAGCGGTAGATTCATAGCATTGAATCTATCGGCTATGCCTGAGAATATGATACAGAGTGAACTCTTTGGTCATGTAAAGGGAAGCTATACAGGAGCAGTATCAAATCGTATGGGGTTACTAGTAGCTGCATCCAAGGGTACGATCTTCATGGATGAGATAGGCGACATCTCTCCTTCTATACAGACCATGTTGCTTAGACTTATAGAGACTCGTAGGTTTCGTAGGATAGGTGAGAATGAAGACACAGAATTTACAGGTAGGTTTGTCTTTGCTACAAATAAACTAGACAGTTCTTTCCGTGACGATCTATACCACAGGATAGCGACGTTCAAGCTAGAGATTAAACCTTTGCGTCGGAGACTTGGAGACATCAAGCTTATACTAGATCATTATGGCTTAGGCTTTACCTCTGAAGAAGCAAATGATCTTTGGACTAGGGTATGCTCTAATGTTTATGATGGTAACTATAGGCTTAAAGGAAACGTACGTGAGCTACTAAGGTTAGCAAAGCAATACAAAGTTTTAGGTCCAGCCTATTTGGATTTCACACGGTACTAAAAACGTTGCGATAGGTCATAAAGCGTGAAGACTATTACAACTGGAAACAATAATATTGCTATTGGTCATAGTGCAGGTCGTCGCATCGAAGCAAATTTCCTACTCTACAAATAAAAATGAAGATTATAAATTTATTTTTCAACAGTTATAACAGTTGGCATGATTCCTGCTTATATAATACTATTGAAAATTTAATTCAATGAAGAAAAAAATTTATTGCACTAACAGTTATACGTGCATTAATAACAGATAAGGTAAACATATGTTAGAAGTAAACACAAAATACGAAGTAGAGCATTTTCAGAGCGGACTCTGGGAAGGCTTTAAGTTTCACGTACCAGAATTCAAAGCTACTGCTGATGCAGTTAATAGGTACGGTGAAGAGAAAACACTAGCACTACTTAATCAACAAGTTAGTGCTAGGATACGGTCTACAGTAAAGAACTCGTTGAAGCCTAACGGTAAGACAAGTGAAGAACTAAAGGCTGAGTTAACTGAGAAGTATCCTGACTTGGTGATCTACACTAAGGAGGATGCCGACAAGTGGACACCAGAAAATACTGGCAACGAGACACCTAGTAAGCTATTCAAGAAAGCGAAAGCTGCCTTTGCTAACGGTGATATAGAAGACGGTAAAGAACTCATTAAACGTATGGAAGCTATGCTATCGCAAGACGATGCGTAACTTTGGGTTGGTCATTGCAAACTGAGATAGCGTAGCATGGTGTGCAGGGAGATCCTGTAACGAGTATATATCATAACTCATAGAAACACTACGTTATTTCTTATTAAGATTAATATGGATAAAACATTAGAGAATCATTCAGAACTATTACGTAGAGTAAGAGAGCGTACTGTAGGTTCGAGATCAACATACAGTGCAAACAATGTAGCTAAAGTAAAACCGATTATAGATAAGTTATTGCACAATCAAAAAGATATATTAGTAACTTCAGAGGAGACAGGTTTTACTGTAGGCACGTTGTATGTAAAGTTAATGGACGGGTTTAAGTTTCTCGTTGACAATTCTACAGAGTACGGTCCAATCTACGCTGAACTTCGATCACAGGTTTCAGTAAAGAAAACTGATACAGGTGTCTTAATATACTTTAAAGATACACTTCGTAATCAGATTAAAGCTAAAGAGCTAGAGTACAATTTCAAAGACTCTTCTGTATGGCGTAAAGAATTTCTTGCTTGGTTACAAACTGCTGAAGATATGGACACGTGGCGTAAAGAAAACCTAGTCATAAAACCAGAAGACATAAAGTGGTTAGAAGAAAAACAAAAGATAACAGACTTTGAATTTGATACTGCTGAAGATAAACTTACTATAATAAGATAACACATGAAGAAACTAATACTAATCGTAGCCCTTGTTCCTATTCTGTGGGCTAGTAATAAAGACAAAGCCTACAAGACTACAGAGTGTAGTTACTATGGAGAAGGTGACAGCTATAAGAAGGGTGACTTAATGGCAAGCGGTAAAAAGTTTGATCCATCTAAGCCATACATCGCAAGCCTAGACTATCCATTCGGTACACAGCTAGAGTTAAAGTATGGTACTAATGTTGTAGTAGGTGTAGTGCAAGACAGAGGACCATCACGTTCTCTATATAACAAAGGTAGAAAGCTAGACCTTACACCATACTTGATGGGTAAGTTAGTCGGCACTAACCTAGTGGAGTACAAAGGTAAAGTAATGCCTGAGTACAAACTAAAGGGAGTTGCAACCGTACAATATAAAGTAAAGTGACCATCGAAGAATTATTAGACTGTACTGTAGAAGATCTAGAGGCTAAGTCTGATGATGAATTACTCCAACACTTTGAGAAGTACCTTGCGTTAACAGAACCAAAGGTAGAGTTAGCTAAACCAAAGACTGCACGTAAGAAACGTGTGGTAAAAGAAAAGAAATCTCTGCTTGATGAAGCAGAACTATTAAAGAGAACTTATGGAATTACTTAATCTAGAAAAAACTAAGGAGGGCAAGTACATTATGAAGATAGATGCTTCGCTCATAAAAGAATCAGCGTGTGAACGTAAGCTATGGTATATGTTATTTCGTGGCTTACGCAAGAGAAACTCTAATCATAAGATGGAGTATGGTACTGCAGTACATAAAGCACTGGAGTCCTACTACACAGACAATGATAAAGATAAAGCAATCAACGCAGCTATAGATCACTATGCGGACGTACTTGTACCAGACAAAGACTTCCGTGATCTAGCTCATCTAGTCAACCTGCTCACTCAATACTTCAAAGTAGATACAGGTTTAGAAGTTAAGCGTGATCCAGATCCGCTACTTGAAATGAGGTTCGCCTATCCTTACAGGCAGACAGAGAAGCTAGACGTACTCTTTTGTGGTACGATAGATTTTGTTGGTACTTACTTTGGTAGGCCAGTTATTGTAGATCACAAGTCAACTGCAGCTTACAATACCTCATCATACTTCGCAGCCTATAAGGTATCACCGCAGCTTATGTTTTATAATATGATATGGAACACGCTGTTTCCTGATGACTACATAGGCTGTATGATAAACGGTATCTTCCTTGGTCGATCTAACAAGAACAAGTTTGAACGTAGTGAGATCTTCGAGTTCAGTAAGGATAGATTAGTAAAGTTTAAAGCCTACGTAGATGACTTAGTAGACAGGCTTGTAGCCAAGTTCGATGAACACTCAGACGATCTTGATAAAGAACCAGAAAGTATATTCCTCAGTAACTTCGCATCATGCGAGACTAGGTTTGGCTTGTGTTCTTTCTCTCCCTTGTGTACTGCAAACAACAAGGATGATAGGCAGTCTATAATAGAGATGGATTACGTACGTAAAGTATACGACCCACTACAATTTCAATTATGAGCAGTCAAAGAATACTAGGAATAGAGAACGGTGTAGTTGTTAGCGTTTCTGTATCTAACGTAAGTACATATAGAAACTGGGATAACATTGACCATCAAAACCACGGAGAGTTGTATCATCGTAGGTTTTTTGCAGGCAAAGATTACGGAAGAAAATATAAACTTAGAAAACCAGAAGAGAAAAATGGAAAAACCTCAACAGAAAACACTGGACGCTAGGCGAGATGCCTACAAAGACGGCATGGATAATTTTACCATGCTACGTTACACGGCAGCAATGGAGTCTCTTAGTAAGACTATCCTTGCTACGCTACAAGAGAACGACCTCAACGGTATGCTAACGCCAGATGCAGCTAGTCAATCTGCAGCAATCTTAGCTGCAGCCGATATGCTAGGTAGTAAGATCACTGCACTAGATAAGACTATACAAAACTTTAGCATTATCATGGGAAGGAACATAAGCAAGTGAGAATAAAACTAGAAACACTTGCAGGTAAGGAAGCTATCTTTATAGCTAGTGAGTGCGTAAGCCTACTCGATGCCAAGCAGAAAGACTACGGACCTCGTAACATAAGTAGGTTCGGTGTACGTGGTCTAGCTGTCAGGTTATACGATAAGGTAGAGAGACTCGCTCATCTTCTAATGGATAAAGATAGTGAACCAGCAAACGAATCTGTAGAGGATACGTTTAAAGACATAGCTAACTATGGTTTGATAGGCTTGATGTTACTTAGAGATAAGTGGCCAGCAGATGAACCAGAAGATGCACAACCTTTTTACGGTATCGTAGGAACTGATACCGAAACACATACACAATAAAATAAGAAAATGTTTAAACCACTAATCGCAATAGTAGGTCATAGCGGTAGCGGCAAGAGTTCGTCCTTGCGTAACCTAGACCCGAAGACAACTTACATCCTAGACTTGGAACGCAAAGGCTTTCCGTTTGTAGATGCTAATAAGTTCAACATAATTCCTGTAGAGAATGCCAACGCTTTCACACGGGAACTTAACAAGGTACTTAAAGAAGATAACTGCAAGACTATTGTAGTTGAATCATTCACCAAGTACGTAGAACAAGTGCATACCCTAGCTAACACATCATTCAAAGGGTACGATATATGGTCATTCTACAATCGCACAATTCGTGCAACCTTGGATGCCGTAAAGAACGACAAGGCTACAGTTATATTCACAGCAGTAGACGACATCGTTAAGATACCACAGGTTACAGGAGGAGAAACTTCGCACCGTAGAATTAAAGTGCAAGGTAAGGTACATGAGGGAGCGATAGAAAAAGAATTCCTAATGGTACTGTTTACTGAAACACGTAAGAACGAGAAGACTGAAAAGATGGAATACTTTTTTCAGACTAATACTGATGGAGTTACATCGGCTAAGACCCCAATGGGTATGTTCGATGAACAACTTATACCAAACGATATTGTCACTGTACTTGATAGCATTGACAAATATTATAAGTAAGAATTTTCCTATGAGTGTAGGAGAAATGTGTACGTTACACCAAATAAACATAAACAATAAACAATAAACTAAAGTTAAATTATATGGCTACAGTAAGTCTAAAAGAAATAACGGAAAGTTCAGGTAGACCTTATCTACCGAACGGTACATACACGCTTCGCATTGTTGAAGCAGAACGTAAAGTAAGCAGCAAAGGCAACGACATGGTTGCAGTTGTAGCTGAAGTAGTTGAACCTACAGAAGTTAACGGACCTAACGGTTTTGTTGAAGTCGGCGGTGTTCAAGTACGTGATTATCCTTTGATTCCTTCACGGAGTCTTAAGGAGTATCACAAAATCTTCGATCTTCCAGAAGAGTTTGAGTTGGAAGACTACGATGAAATCGCAGACGGTATTAAGGGTAAAGCGTTTAAGGCTGTACTCTACACTAAGTCTGAGGCTAGAATGGACGAGATCACAGGCGACCCTATGATCGACCCTATCTCAAATCAGCCACTTGCTACCTATCGGTACAACGTGGAACGCAGGTTAGAAGCTGCACCAGATCACGATCTGGGTTAATCTAGTCTCAAACACGGAGACTTGCGGTATGGTGTGTAGAGAGATTCTACAACTGGTAGCTGATGTTGGTTCTCGGTTCCATCTGAAACAAACGCAAGTCTCTACTTTAAGAAAATTATGACAGTACTTGAACAGGTAAAACAAATAATAACTAGCGTAGCTCCCGACAATAAACAAGAGGCGGAAGCTGCTGCTCATAGGGTTACAGAATTAATGTCTAAAATCTTGGTCATAGGATACAAGTCCGGCTTCCAAGATGGTGCATCACTTTTGTTATCTTACGCTAAGGATCACTTCGAGGGTAATAAAGATTTCAATAAGGAGTCTGAAGAGATCGCAATAGAAAAACTTGGTAAGCTAGAGTTGCCAGACAATGCGACAAAAACCGAGTGAAACTTACTCTGGTCTAACTGTTGTCATTGACACGCCTTCGCGTTTTGACCGCCGTGTTTTATTTAGCGGTTACGCGGGGGCGTTTTTTGACTCTACTCTTACAGTTAGTCGGGAATCCTGTGACTTACGTACGCTAAGTACTATGAACGCAGGTCTGCTACCAAACACAAACGTAGTCTTGTTGCTTGGTCGTAAATCTTTGCATCAATATAAACCTGGTGTAGGTCTGGATGAACAAAGAGGAAACCCTTGGATAGAAGATGGAGTAACTTACATTGCATCTTATATGCCACAGGATACGTTTGATCGTAAGAACTATTTCAACCCTAACGAAGAGTACGTAGGTGGTAGTGACGATGATAAAGTAACGCACGGTAGAACCAAGAGACAGAACTGGAGATTCTGGTTACTCAAGGATATAAAGAAAGCGTGTCGGTATCTGTTGGTTAAGCCTATGATACACGATGCACAAGAGGTAATCTATCCAGAATTAGATGATGTAGTTAAAGACCTTACAGAAACTAAAGGTAAAGATTTATTCTTCGATGTAGAAACCGCAAGCGATCTTACACTTACCTGCTTTGGTTATGGTTGGGATACAAAGGTTTCTATCTGTGTACCCATGTACGAGATACCAAGACAGGCTTACTATTATAATGGTAAAGGTACTGCAAAAATTTTAAGAGCCTTAGCTGTAGCCTTCCGTGACAATACAGTAGTAATACACAACGCACTGTTTGATCTGTTTGTTATGGCATACAAGTATGGTATCCCA
>PAAT01000098.1 GCA_002698965.1 Rhodopirellula sp.
AACCCTAAACCCTAAACCCTAAACCCTAAACCCTAAACCCTAAACCCTAAACCCTAAACCCTAAACCAGTATGGGTTTCAGTCATACCCTCCCATCGTCCTCTCTTCCTTCAAAACTTACAGGCTTTTCACGTTGTTAGTTTTTCGCGCGGAGACGGATAGGACAAAAATGAATCGACAGATGTAAAATTCGTGGCTTAGTCTGTGTGTGCCTTTTCTGTCATGACTTCTTCATACCCCTTCCTCCCGCCGTCACTTGGCAAAACTTGCGGGCTTTTCCCGTTGTTAGTTTTTCGTATTCCCGAGGTTGCCGAGAAGCGACGTAAACGCCGCACTTCTCGTCGCTTCACGATGGACGCGACGCTGGAGACAATCGCGCGGTGGAAGACGACGACGCGAGGAACGAGCGCGTGTAAAGTGTTAGAGCTGAACGTGCGAGGCAAAACCGTTGGGGAGGCGTTGGTGGCGTTGCAAAACTCGGGACACGAGAGTTTGCCGACGGGTGCCGAGACGTCGTCGACGATGACGATGGTGTCGATACGAAGCTTTTCTGAACTCTTCGCACGAGAATTGAAAAGCGATTTAGAGCGACCGCACGAACCTGGAGTATCTGACGCCCCGCGAGCGTCGGGACTCGACGAGACAGATGTCGCAGAAACTCTCGGCGTTGTTACACGCGAGGCGACGTCCGAGGACGAACGCAAAGGGGCGTCGGAGACAATCGAGACGCGGCGATCGACGTTTGAGAAGACGCTGTCCCTTCCCGCGTCAGCGTTGATGTCTTTTTGTCGAGAGATCAAAAAGAAATCGCCGAACACCAACTGGTCCGAGTGCCTCGAAAGTTTCCGGGACGACGGCGTCGTGTTTTTCGCCGACGACGATTTTGACGAAACGACGCGGCGCGTGGTGACGGCCGAGGACGTCGCGTTCTTCTTGGGCATTGAGGATGTACTTCGTCGTGCATTCGACCCGGCGTGTTACGATGAAAAACACTTATTTGATTCGTGCAAATCGACGTACATCGTCGTCCGGGCGGAACACGCCTCGGGATGTTCGGTGGCGAGTTGTTTTGGTTGGCTCTTCGAACGCCGCGCCGACGCGTGCGTCTTCGTCGAGAGCGCATGTCGAGTGCCCGGCGTGGAATCGAGTCACGGCGTCGTCGTGAGCGAGATTTGCATTCGAGACGTCGTCAATTTGACGCCCAAATCTTTCCAACGCATCTTCGCGACGTCGGCAATCGATTTCGCACGATCGAAACCCAAATCGGCGGGCGCGTGTACGCGCGCGTTCGTCGGCTCGCACGACGGTGGCGTGGACGACGCGCGAGAGACGATCGCGGGATACGTGAGAAAAAAGCCGGATCGTCTTCCGCGTCGGTTTTACCTGTACATCGACGGTCGCATTCAAGCGTTTACGCCCGTGAGCTTGCTCGCGACGTTGTTAGCCGCCGACGCGAACCGTTGACTCGATATATTTTTAGAGCTTCAGTGCGAGGCACGACGCGGCGCGACTGTGAGCGAAGACTTTCTCGCGCGCATCGTGCATGACACGACCTCGCACATGATCGCGTCTCCTCGATCTGCGCCGGCGCCGGCGCCGTGGGAATCGGAAGCGATCGGCACGACCGCGATGGATCAACAAGTGAGGTGGATAGAAGAACGCGCCTTTGACCATCTGTTCGGAATCTCCATCGATGATGTGGTGACGAGTGATTCGAATGACGCGCGCGCGAGTCGCGTCGCGGTCGAAGAGGTACGTGGAATGAGTTCAGTTCGTTATAGTCACATCGATTGAGTCAACGAGTCGCCGTAGGAGAGCGCCGGTCTTTTGGAAGAATTTTTCGACGACGCGCGCGAGATTCAGTACGGACCGATGTTTGCCTACGCCGACGATCGATGTCACGCGGTGTCCTCTAACGCCGTTTTCGTCATAAGAATTGCGCGCACTTTACCAGACACGTTTCGCAGGGCGGCGTGCTTTCTTCGATCGACGTCATCGGACGAAATCGCCATGATTCGCGTCAGCGCAGACTCTTGTAGCTTGAAGACACTCCAGAGATTCATGCTCGGGATGTACGCTGCGAAACCGACGGTATCGGGCGCTTCGTGCTCGGCTCCACGCATCGCCGAAGCGTTCATCTCAAATCTCGTCGAAGCCTCAAACTCTCGACGGACGACGCTGTACGCGCCCGAAGAGACGCGAGACGCGGAGAGCGTCGTCATGAACTGGGCGCGTCAAATCCGAAGAGCGCTGTCGTGTAGCGCAAACATCGATGCATGTTCGTTCACAGATCAAGTGGAGACCGGGCCGTTGGTGCGAGTGTTCAATTTTTGGCGCGACCACGCCTCGAATCTCAGAGGTATTCAGGAGCAGTTACGCTCGCCGAGCGTCCGCGCACTCGTACAAATTATCGCCGATCAAAAGGGGGTACAACACGCTTACGACGACTTTAAAGAGTCCGAAACGCTCATCGATCGCGAAATGTATCTCGTGGATTGTTTCAACGATGTCCTTTCACTCATAGAACCGAAGTGCGACGCGTTGACGGCGAAAGACGCGCGGTTGTCGACTCACGGCGTCGAGTTCATGCGGTCAATCATCGATGTCGTGAGTAGCGCGTGGCGAGGAGTGGAAGAGCGGGATCGAGAACTGATAACGGGACATTTTATCGACGTTCTCAAACGTATCGCTGATCAAATTTTGATGTGCTGTAGAAACGAGTTCAGCTCCCAAAACGTCGTCGAGACAATCGCCGCGGGCGTCGCGCGCGACGACGTCGTGCGGGTGCTTTCCAACTGTTCTCGAGTCTCTGGATGGTGGAAGGATGTGTACTCCGAAAAGCAGTCGGCAGCGGATGACGGAAACAATTTACCCTGCATCGATTTGAAGACTGCTTTTTCACAGCTCGACGCGTTCTCGCATCGTTGCAACGATCTCCTCGAATTGTGCGAAGCGCGAGAACAATTCGTATCTGCAAAGGATGATGCACCGTCTTTTTCCTCTCCGTGTGTACAAGAACTGAAGAGACAGCTTTCGGCCGTAGAATCGTTGTTCTCGGATGCGGTGATCGGGCATTTGAAGAAGATTGAATACGACGTGCTCGACGTCTCCACTCTGCGCTGGCACGACGATTTCGCCGCGTTGAAATCGCGCATCAAGAATTTGGAAAATAAGACGTGTAAATCGATCACAGAAAGTCTCGAACGAGCAACATGTCTGGACGAGCGAGTCGAACTCATTCAGTTCACGTGGGTGCACGTCGCGAGGCGCGACAGCGTGAAACGAGCGGTCAAAACGAGCGCTTCTCGCACGTACGCACTCTTCGCCGCCGAACTGCAAGCTCTCAAACAGCAGTTCGACTCGAGTAGACAAAAGCCAACCATTTCTTGTGGTTTACCTCGAATGTATGGCGCGGTTCACTGGGCGAATGATTTGTTACAGAAGTTGCGTAACGTCTTCAGAAAGCTGACAATGGCAAACGATGGCGATTCATTGCCGCCGATTCCCGAATTGACCGATTTGCTTTCTCTGTACGACATCACCGTGCCGCAAGTGGAGCTTTACATGAAAGAAAAATACGAAGAATGGATCGACAGCGTGCAAACCGTCAACGTTATGGATCTCATGGGCGCTCAATCTTTACTCGGTAGAGACGCCGACGGCAATTTTCGCGTAACGTACAGCCCGGATGTGAGCGCTGCGCGTGAAAATGCGATTGGGTTCGCTTCTCTCGGTCTTGAAATTCCAGAGAACATTCAAGATGTCTCTTTTGGACCGCTTCGTGACCTGCACGCCACACAACGGGTCCGTCTGAATCTTCTCGTAGGGCGATACAACGAGCTCGAGCACAGAATTCGTGAAGAGCGAAATTTGGGAACAGTGTTCGAAGCGACCATGCGAAAGCTTCAGCTATTCTTTGATGCCGCCGCAGAAACGCTGACGTGGGCATCTGATCCGACCGACGTCGACGACTTTTCCGTGCAAGCGGAACAAAAGCTGTCATCGTTCGACGAGCATCTTCGGACGTTTGGAGATTTTAGTACGCGCATCGCCGAAGCCCTCGGTGAACTTGAACGAGTCACGGTCAAGGACAGAGAGATTGATCGCGTCGGAACTTTGGTTGAATTTCAAGATTCGAACGATCGAGAAGTTATGGCGCTTCAAAGTAAAGTTGAAGCCATATCCACTGTCGTCTCGGAGGCGCTTCGAGAACAGCGAAACGCAAGCGGAGAGATAGAATCTCAGTCTTGGCTCGCCTACATGACTGAAGTAGAGGGTTTGATCGCACAATCACTGCGAACCGTCGTCTTACGAAATCTGTACAAAATGCACGCCATGTTCGGACGTCCCGAGGTTGGAGGCACGCCGCGGAAACCGCTCGTGTTGATGAACGCGGATCTCGCGACGCAAGATGGCAGACTTGTCGTGAAAACTGATCCGTTCACGTCACAAGTGCGGGATGCCATTCAGACGTACTTTGATAAAACACTCGATGTAGTCAGCATTTTCGCGTCGTCGCGAGAAACCGGTGGAAGCGCGATTGATGGAAAAAACGGTGAAATGATTTCTTGCGTTCGTAAAAGCATGGAAGAGTCGTTTGAAGAATTCGTAAAGGCTCTCGACGAATGGACCGGACGTTTTCGAACCCGATATGGCCACATATGGCGTGAAGAAAGCGTTTCGCTCGACGATAGCGCGTACATCGAACAAAGAATCAGACAATTACAAGATTCAATCGAGGACGTTAAGAGCGAAGAGCACAGTCACATGTTTGGTTTCGTCAGAGTAGAGTGCGGTCGCTTGAAGCAAACTCTCGTTTCACGCGCAGAGAGCTGCGTACAAAAGATGCTATGTCAGCTACGAGCGAAAGTGGAGCTGGAGATTGATGGAGTCAATAGCGCGTTTTCGACCAACGTCGCTCCATTCGGTTTGGCGCCATCCAACCTCGAAGAACTCGTCTCGCAGGTGAGCGATTTGCAGCGTTTGAAAGCAAACGTTGATTTAGTTCCGGACACATTCACCCGTCCGAGGGAAAGCTTCAGAATTTTGAGCAAGTTCGTCGACGTCACGGATAGCGAACATGAGCTACTGTCGTCCATCGACCACAACTTTGATGAATACAAAAAAGAGTTGGACGCCGTTGAGGCGCGTCTCGAAACTGAAAAAGACGTGTTCAAAAGTCAACTTCGTACATCAGTCATGGACTACGAAAGAGACGCGATGGAGTATAGATCACAATTCGATAAAACAGCGCCAGTGCACACTCACCCTGCGTGTACGAAAGTGGCTTGCGGTGATGCGCAGCGCTTCATCGACTCTGCCGAAAACTCGCTCGCTCAATTTGATAGCCGTCTCGCATCCATCAAAAGTGGTTTACTTGTCTTCACCGAGATTCAAACACCCTCATCCTGTGAAGTTGAACGATTGAAGGAAGGCTTGGAAGAAGTAAAGTCACTTTGGCGAATCGTTTGTGAATTCAACGACATGTACGAGAGATGGAAGGATGGAAAATTTGACAACCTCAATGTCGAGCTCATGGAAAGCAGCGCCATCGCCGTGAATAAGAAGATCATCAAAATCGGTCGCGGTAGTGCGAAGGAATGGGGCGCTTGGATCAGCTTGAAGGGGACGGTGGATTCGTTCAAGCGCTTAATGCCGCTCATCATTGACATGCGGAACCCGGCGGTTCGACAACGTCACTGGAATCTCGTCATGGAAGAATGCGGCGAGCGCTTTGACCCCTACAGCGAGGACTTCACTCTGGACCGCGTCGTCCAACTAGGATTAGATCAACACGCCCAATTTATCTCTGAGACTAGCACTGATGCGACAAAGGAGTTGGCCGTTGAAAACACGCTAGCTGACATCGCGAACGCGTGGACGACGATTAATCTTGATACGGGTCGATTCCGGGAGGGCAGGGATGATGTTTACAAACTCAAAAGCGCCGACGAAATTTTCACTCAACTCGAAGACAACACGGTCACGCTAAGTGCGTTAAAAGCGAGCAAATTCTATCTCGTCTTTGAACGCACAATCGTTTCGTGGGAGAAAACACTCGGTTTAGTCAACGACACGATTGAGTTGGTCCTGAAAGTTCAACTCGCTTGGATGTATTTAGAGAACATATTCATCGGAAGCGAAGACATCGCGCATCAATTGCCAAATGAGACTCAAACTTTCACCGATATCAACTGGCGTTTTATCGAAATCATGCGAAAACTACACGAAGATTGCAACGTCGTCACCGCATGCACGACGATGAAGGCTCCGGATATCAGCGAAGAACCCGATCGCTCTCTTTTCAGCGAACTCAAAGAAATGGACGAAAAGCTTGAGCGCGTCCAAAAGTCACTTGAAAACTATCTTGAGTCGAAACGACAGCTTTTCCCACGCTTTTACTTCTTGAGCAACGACGACGTGTTACAAATTCTTGGACAATCAAAGGACCCGAAGAACGTCCAGCAACACTTAAAAAGTATGTTTGAAGGAATCAAGAAATTGGATATGTTCGCGCCGGACCCTTTGACTGGACGACGTCGTTATGAATCAGTGTCGATGATGTCGCCCGATGGTGAAACTCTTCAGTTTGACAGTCCAGTTTGCACAGAAGGTCGTCCTGAAGAATGGTTGAACGACGTGGAAGCGGCTATGTACGCGGCGACCAAGACACACTTGGCAAAAACCGTCGATCAGTGTCGCGCGAAGGGGACGAAGAAAGACAAGTGGGTTCTAAATAATCCGGGTCAAATGCTCATCACCGCAGGGTGTATTTCATGGACAATGGAGTGTGAACGAGCGCTGCGCGACCAGGAGAATGTAAAAGAAGCGTTGAAGAGATTGAGACGAAAGTGGGTGCAGTATTTGAATAAGCTTGTCGAAATGACGCGCATGACGTTGGATTCCATCACACGCAAAAAGCTGACGGCTTTGATCACGATCGAAGTGCACGCGCGAGATGTGATAGAGAAACTCATCAAAAGCCGTTGCTCGTCGCCGCATGATTTTGACTGGGTGGCGCAACTTCGGTTTTACTGGGATCGCGAAAGCAAGCACTGCACTGTGAAGCAAGTTCTCAGTGTTTTCGATTACGGCTATGAATATCAAGGTAACAATGGACGTCTCGTCGTGACGCCCTTGACCGATCGCTGCTACATGACGTTGGGTGCGGCCATGTTTACGAGACGCGGAGGAAATCCACTCGGACCCGCCGGCACGGGGAAAACTGAAACGGTGAAAGATTTTGGGAAAGCTCTCGCTAGGTACGTGATCGTGTTCAACTGTTCGGATGGTGTGGATTACAAAATGACGGGAAAGATGTTCAGTGGACTGGCCCAAACCGGCGCTTGGGCATGCCTGGATGAGTTTAATCGCATCACCGTTGAAGTCTTGTCCGTCGTGGCGACACAAATCAGCGTCGTGATGGCGGCTGTGAAGCAGAAACTAAAGATGTTTGACTTTGAAGGACAGCACATTCGCTTAATCCCTTCGTGTGGTGTTTTCGTCACGATGAACCCCGGTTACGCAGGCCGCGCGGAGCTTCCTGACAATCTGAAGGCAATCGTCAGACCAGTCTCGATGATGGTTCCCGATTTTTGTTTGATTGCTGAAATCATGATGTTCAGCGAAGGATTCAAGAATGCAAAGTCTTTGGCGAAAAAGATGGTAGCCATAATGGAACTGAGTCAACAGCAGCTGAGTAAGCAAGATCATTACGATTACACTCTGCGATCTTTCATCATTCCCATCTCTCGAGCGGCGGGAGTGAAGAAGCGCACGATGCCGGACACCGACGAGCAGCTCATTTTGTTTGACTCCATGCGCGAGCTCATCGTTCCAAAGCTCGTGTACGCAGACATTCCAATATTCAAAGCGCTTCTCACCGACTTATTTCCAGAAATCAACGCGCCAGAGAGAGTTTCAGCTGTGCTCAAGGAGGCGCTCATCAAAGAATGTGAATTGAATAACATTCAGCCCGTGGATGCGTGGATATCAAAAATCATACAAATATTCGACTGCAAGACCGCTCGACACGGAAACATGATCGTGGGGAAAACAGGTTCGGGCAAGACGTGCGCGCGAGAAATGCTGATGAAGGCCATGTCACGATTGAAGCAAAGCGGGGCGCACGGCGAACATTTTCAACATGTGGAGGTGTATCCCATCAATCCACTCGCACTATCGAACGATGAGCTCTACGGATCGTTCGATCCAGCGACGCACGAATGGTCAGATGGAATTCTCGCCAAAATTATGCGCACCGTCTGCAAGGATGAATCATCGGCTCAAAAGTGGATTCTGATGGATGGTCCTGTTGACACGTTGTGGATTGAGAGCATGAATACGCTCTTGGACGACAACAAACTTCTCACGCTTCTCTCTGGCGAACGTATCATGATGTCTCCGCAGGTCTCCATATTATTTGAGGTGGAAGATTTATCGCAGGCATCACCCGCGACCGTCTCACGCACGGGAATGATTTACTTCAACGTCGAGGATCTCGGTTGGAAGCCTTTCGTCAAGAGTTGGCAGAACAAGCGCTTGAGTGGGGAGCGGGTAGACGAAGAGGTTGAATCAGTGCTTTCAAAATGCGTCGAAAAGTATATTGATGTCGCTTTGACGTTGAAGCGCGCGAGATGCAAGGAGCTCGTGCAGACTGATCAGTTGGCTAGCGTCCGCCAGCTCACGAAACTCTTCGACGCTCACGGCGTCGATGATTCCCGCGACGTAGAAGCTGTGTTCATATTTTGTCTCATCTGGTCAATCGGTGGGTCAATCGATCACGCCAGTCGAATCTTATTCGACGGCATGTTGCATCAGGTGATGCCTTCGAAAATGTTTCCTCACACGCCGGCGTCGTCCCAAGGAGACACGACTGTTTTCGACTTCTTTTACACCTGCGAAATTCACAAGTTCGTGTTGTGGGAAGAAAAGATACCAAAGTATAACGTACCGGGCAGCGACGTGCCGTTTTTCAAAATTATGGTTCCGACGATTGATTCCGTGCGAACCAAACATCTCATGAAGATGCTCTTGGGCGTTGGAATGAATGCGCTCGTTGTCGGAAACGTCGGCGTTGGTAAATCGATGATTATTGACTCGTGCCTGAGTGAACTGCCCGAGGAGTACACGACGAGCAAAGTTTCATTCAGCGCACAGACGAGCTCGGCATCGCTTCAAGAAACAGTCGAAGTCAGACTCGAGAAACGTTCAAAAGGTAACCTCGCTCCACCCGGTGGGAAAAAACTCGTGCTCGCAATCGACGACTTGAACATGCCAAAAAAGAGTGAGTTCGGTTTCATCCCACCCTTGGAACTATTGAAACTTTGGCACGACAACGGGTTTTGGTACGATCGATCAAAACAGGAGCGCACACACATTAATGATATGAAACTTCTCGCCGCCATGGCTCCTCCCGGTGGTGGAAGAAATCAATTTTCTCAGCGAATACTATCGATTTTTGCAGTCTTAAACATCACAGACCCGTCTGATACCCAGTTGGAACACATTTACGGAACGATCGTTTCACAGAAACTCGCAAACTTCGATCAATCAATAGCATCCATGGGAAGCAGCATCGCCAAGGCGAGCATCGCAGTTTACAATTCACTCTGCCAGGAACTCTTGCCGACGCCGTCGAAGAGCCATTACTTGTTCAACACTCGCGATCTGGCGAAAGTGATTCAAGGTGTGTGTCGAGCGACGCGGCATTTTTATGACGCGAAAGATTCAATCATTCAGCTCTGGGCTCACGAGAACCTACGAGTGTTTGGTGATAGGCTTTGGGACGACGTTGATTTCGACTGGTTGGCGCGACAACTCGACACGAGTATGCGAGTGCACTTTGGGACTAGCTGGAAAGATGTATTCGCGGATGGTGAACATGAGCCCGTCAAAGATGACACCGCTCGCTTTGACTCCGTTCCATTCGTTTCCTTCTTACGTCAGGGCTTGGAATTTCCGCCCTATGAAGCAGTCTCCGACGAGCATGCGCTGAGGGAGTGTCTCACGGAAAAGTTGGAAGACTACGGGTTAGAGTCGGGTAACGCACCGATGGATTTGGTGCTCTTCGACGACGCGGTCTTACACGTGTGCCGCATTCATCGTATTTTGACCCAACCGCGCGGACATGCGATGCTCGTCGGTGTCGGAGGAAGTGGGCGGAAATCACTCGCTCGGTTGGCTGCGTACGTCGCAGAGATGAAGACGTTTTCGATCGAAATCACCAAGAACTACAATCACACTGAATTTAGAGAGGATCTCAAAGCGCTTTATCGGCAAACAGGTGTTGCGGGAAAACCAACCGTATTCGTATTGGATGATAGTCAAATAGTCGACGAAGTGTTTTTAGAAGACGTCAACAACGCTCTGACGTCTGGCGACATCCCCGGCCTCTTTTCAAGAGACGAGACGAGTGGCGTGTGCGAAGAGGTGCGCAAAATCGCTCGTGCCGAAAACCACAGCGCAGTCACTCACGCTGAGCTCTTTGCCTTCTTCATGCAACGTGTCATGAAAAATCTTCACATCGTCTTGTGCTTTTCGCCAATCGGCGACGTCTATCGTGAAAGACTGAGGATGTTTCCCGGTCTTATCAATTGTTGCACTTTGGATTGGTTCAAAGAGTGGCCGGTCGAAGCCCTGCTCGAGGTGGCGGCAAGAAAACTAAGGGATGACGATTTGGACGCTAAAAATAGATTATGCGAAGTGTTTGGTAAAATTCATGCGTCCACTTCGTCGACCGCCGAACAAATGTTCGCCGCGATCAAGCGCAAAATGTACGTCACGCCGACCAATTACATCGAGTTCGTCAATCTATTCAGATCGTTGCTCGAGGAGAAGAGAAATGAATGTACGGCGAAAATTCAAAAACTTGAAGGTGGTTTGCACAAACTCGATGAAACGGAAACGCAAGTACGAGAGATGCAGGCTGTGTGCATTGACAAAGCGAACGTCGTGGCTGCGGCGAAACAAGACTGCGAAGGTTTGCTGAAAATCATCATCAAAGACAAACGCGCCGCTGACGAACAAAGCGTCCTCGTAAGTGCTGAAGCGGAACGAATCGAAATTGAAGCGCAAAACGCAAACGCAATCGCGGGAGAGTGTCAACTAAAGCTTGACGAGGCGTTGCCGGCTCTGCGAGAGGCGGAGGAAGCGTTAAACGTTCTCACAAAAAAGGACATGGGCGAGCTCAAGTCGTACGTTAAACCTCCAGCTTTGGTCGAGCTCTGCCTGAAGGGTGTTTTGACAGTTTTAAAGCGTCCAACGACTTGGGAAGAGGCCAAAAAGCAACTCGGCGACTCGGGCTTCCTCGACCGATTACTCAGATTCGACAAAGACGCGCTCGTGGATAATTTACTCGCAAAAATTGCAAAGTTTGTGAATAATCCCGACTACCAACCGGAAGTGATCGGTAAAGTATCGAACGCGGCAAAAGGGTTGTGCAAGTGGGTGCACGCGATGTACTCGTACGGTAACGTCGCGAGGGAAATAGCGCCCAAGCGTCTCACTTTGAAACGCGCGCAAGACGAGCTGAGAATGAAACAAGAAGCGCTCGCAGTCACTCAAGCTGATCTGGCTGACGTCATGCAAAAAGTGGCAAACTTGAAAGAAAAGTATGAGGAATCAGCGTCGAACAAGGCATCTCTCGAGGACGAGCTCGCAGAGTTGAAGTTGAAACTCGAACGCGCTGAAGCCTTGGTTGACGGACTTTCTGGTGAGAAACAGAGGTGGGCGGATACGATTCAAGACATTCAATCACAAATGAGCAGACTTCCAGGAGACGTGTGCATCGCGGCCGCCTTTATGAGTTACGCGGGTGCGTTCCCATCAGAATATCGTGATGCGCTCGTCGAAGAAAACTGGAAGTTGATGCTCAACGACGCGGGAATAGTGTTTTCGCCTGATTTCAGCTTTGCCGACTTTCTCGCGAATTCGTCGGATGTGAGAGATTGGAATATACAAGGATTGCCGGCAGACTCGTTTAGCACTGAGAACGGCGTCATCTGCACGCGCGGACATCGTTGGCCACTGCTCATCGATCCTCAGGGTCAAGGCAACAAATGGATAAAGGCGTTGGAAGCTCCGAACAAGCTGATTGTCACCACTCTCGACGCTCCGAACATGGTTCGTCAGGTTGAGCACGCAGTACAATTTGGCTTACCGATTCTGATACAAGACGTCAAGGAAATCATCGATCCAATTTTGGAAAACGTGGTTGCAAAGTCGTTCACGAAAAAGGGTGGATCGATCACAGTAAAACTTGGCGACAAGGATTTGGAGTATTCTCCGAATTTCCGACTGTATTTCACCACAAAGATGAGCAATCCGTGCTACACCCCCGAAGTGAGCACGAAACTGTCCGTCATAAACTTTACAGTCAAAGAACAAGGCTTGAACGCGCAGCTGAGGGACTTGGTAGTGCGCCGCGAAAAGCCAGAGCTCGCAGCTCAAAAGCAAGATCTCATCGTGAAAGTGGCGAGAGGCAAGAAAAAACTCGCCGAATTGGAAGATTTGATACTTGATCTACTCAGCAAAGCCTCGGGCTCACTGTTGGACAACGTTGAGCTCATCGATTCGCTCACGCGAAGCAAATCTACGAGTGAAGAGGTCGAGGCGAGCTTGAAAATAGCAGACTCCACCGCCGCAGAGATTGAACGAGCGTCATCGGCGTACGCGCCCGTGGCGATTCGCGCGACGATTCTTTATTTCACACTCTACAACTTGGCGGACATAGATCCCATGTATCAGTTCAGTCTGGACGCGTATGTCAGTCTATTCAACGCGTCGATCGTCAAGTCGAGAAGAAAAAACCGATCGACCGCAGACGACGTCGAACAACGCTTGTCCGCACTGAATGATTATCACACGTACGCAGTGTACCGGTACACTTCTCGCGCTCTATTTGAATCGCACAAGCTCCTCCTCAGTTTACAAATGTGTGTCCGCATTCAAGCCACCGACGGTTCCATCCCTCTCTCTGAATGGGAATATCTCGTCCACGGTGGGAGCATCGCGAATGTTGCTCGAAACGACGTCGGCGATACGTGCGCCTGGTTGAGCGAAACGCCGTGGTCGAATGTCGTCGCTCTCGAAGAAAACTTTAAAGAGACCTTCTCCGGATTGAAGCTTTCAATGAAGGAGTCGCACGCGAAAGATTGGCAATCGTGGTACCGGCATGAGAAACCGGAGGCTTGTCCGCTTCCCGGCGAATGGAATTCGCGCTTGAGTGCGCTTCAACAATTAATCATCCTACGCGCTGTGCGCCTCGATCGCGTCGAAAACGGCATCAGAAAGTACGTTTCTCAAGTTTTGGGTAAGAAGTTCATCGATCCACCTGTGCTCAATCTACACGAAGTGTTCCTCGATTCGACGAGCGAGGCGCCGTGCATCTTCGTGCTAAGTTCCGGTGTCGATCCGACGTCAAATTTGAAGCAACTCGCAGAGACGCTCCAAATGAGCGATAAACTGTACACCGTCGCCCTCGGGCAAGGCCAAGCGTCGATCGCGACCGAGTTCATTCGTCGAGCTCATCAGCAAGGCGGGTGGGTGTTCTTAGCAAACTGTCACCTCATGATATCTTGGCTTCCAGAGCTTCAAAAAATTGTAGAAGAGTTTGAAATCGAAAAACCGCACCCAGATTTCCGTCTTTGGTTGAGTTCAAACCCGACTCCGGAGTTTCCGCTCGCCTTGCTGCAGCGAAGTTTGAAGATGACGACTGAACCTCCGAAAGGCCTCCGAGCCAACCTTGCGAGACTGTACGCGACGTGCGTGTCTGAGGACTCATTCAGGCAGTGCACACGAAGAGAAGAGTATGGCAAACTACTATTCGCGTTGGCGTTCTTCCACGCCGTCGTTCTCGAGCGACGAAAATTCGGCATGCTTGGTTTCAACATCGCGTACGACTTTAACGACACCGATTTCGCAGTCAGCGATGACTTGTTAAAGTCGTACCTCGACGGCTACGAGGATGTTCCCTGGCAAGCGTTGCGCTACCTCATCGGACAAGCGAATTATGGTGGTAGAATCACAGACGAACTCGATAGACGCGTTGTGGAGGCGTACCTCTCGGAATTCTTCTGCGAAAGAGTCATCACGGAGAAAGAATGCGGCCTCAGCCCGCTGGCGGCGACATATCACGTGCCGGCGAAAACGGACGAGCTCAAGGCGCATCGCGACTTTATCGATGCGCTTCCTCTCGTAGACCACGCCGAAGCGTTCGGTCAGCATTCGAACGCGGACATATCGTATATGATCACCGCAAGCGATGCTATTTTGAGCGCGTGCGCGAAGATGCGCAGCTCAGCGGATGGAGGTAAACGCACGGGTAAGCCTGGCGGGAACGATGACGACCGAGTCGAAGCGAGGGTTCTGCGAGCGGTGGAAGAGATTTTGAGCGCCATTCCGAGTGAATTGAATGTTGACGCAATCAGAGACACCAAATCGAGCAACTTGTCTCCCCTCAACATAAATTTGATTCAAGAGACTCAAAGGTACAATCAACTGTTACGCTCTGTGCACGAATGGTTGCGTCAACTGGATCGCGGCATTCGCGGTCTCGTCGTGATGTCGCAGGATTTGGACGAAATGTACGCCGCCGTCGCAGAGAACCGAGTACCACAGCTCTTTTTGCGCGCGTATCCTTCGCTCAAGTCGCTGTCCGCGTGGACGTCCGACTTGGTGACTCGCATTCGCCAGCTCAGCGATTGGTCGCAACTCGAGAGCACGCAGTATCCAGCGACGATTTGGCTCGCGGGATTTACGTATCCTTCGTGCTTCTTGACGTCCGTCTTGCAGATGACGGCGCGCAAAAACTTTGTTCCCATCGACGAACTTTCGTTTTCATTTGAGGTGATGAACGCGTGCGAGGCGTCCATAGAAGAGCCTCCCACAGAGGGCGTGTACGTTCGTGGCTTGTTTCTCGAAGGCGCCGGGTGGAACGCGAAAGAAAAGTGTCTGTGCGAACCGACGCCGCTCACAGAACTCGTCGTCGAGATGCCCGTGATTCACTTCAAGCCGACGCATCTGAAGAAATCGAGCAAAACCGGTACGTATTATCAGTGTCCTCTGTACGTCTACGGCAAGCGAACGGGTACGCGCGAGCGACCGAGCTTCGTGTGTTACGTCGAGTTACACGCCGGCGGCGCGGCGCCCGAACACTGGATAAAACGAGGAACCGCGCTCTTGTTGTCTCTCGCGAACTGAGCCTCGTCGCGCGCGCGTGTGTAATGATATCAAACATTCCGTGCTGTGCCATTCGTACCAATGGAGCTAGAAAAACTAACAGCGCTACACATTCCATGCCGTACCATTCGTCCCGATCGGGCTATCGACACGTTTTCATTTTTGTCCATGACTATCGTCGCAGAAGTCTCACGACACGAAGGAAAAAAAGTGCACGAGAAAACGACGCGGAGGGCGCGCGACGAGAGTGTGCGACGTCGACGACGACGATGCCCGGACGAACGAGTCGAGGGATGGGAGGAAACAGACGCAAGGTTGTGAGCGCATCCTCGCGACGCGATGACTCGGACACGGACGAGTCCGAGTCCGGGTCGTCCGGGTCGTCCGGGTCGTCCACGTCCCAGGTGTCCCTCTTCGGGGCGATCGAGGATGGGGACGCGGACGCGTTCGAGCGCATCCTTCGAGAGGACGCCGCGAGCGTGACGCACGTGAATAAGAATGGATGGACGGCGGCGCATCAGGCGGCGTACAGCGGCGAACACAAGATGTTGAAACGCGTGTTGGAATCGGGGGTGGACGTGGACGCGAGGTGCGTCGACGGCTGCGTGGCGGCGCACTACGCGAGCGCGCAGGGGGAGAAGAAGTGCTTAAAGGTGCTCGCGGAGGCGGGATCGAATTTAGAGACGAAGGATGACGATCATGAGACGCCTCTGGACGTGTGCACGCAGGGATGTAGAGAACTTCTCGCCGATCTCATCATCGAGACGCGAGCGGCGCGGAAAAAGTAAGTCGGCCCAGGAGCGGAATCCGCCCGGATGGCGCGACGCGGTGCGTTCGGACCTCTCGTCGGAATTGAGTGAGTTTCTCGGGGTCGAGTTTCTAACGTTGTATTGAAAATACTATTCGTATTCCATCCCCCTCGACGTGGTGTTTTACCGTCGCGCGCTCACGCGACGCGAACGAAACGCTCGACGCTCGTCACTTCCAATTGCTCATAATCTGTCTCATCCTCGCAATTGGCGACGAATCGTCGAACGCACATCATCTGTTTCCCGTCGTCGCTCACCGTGCGCGTCGTCGTCTCGCGTCCCAACGACGACTCCGTCTTCACCTCGTGCGTGCGCGTGGACGCGTCGAACGACGCGACGCGCGTCACCTCCCCGGGACCTTTACCAAAAATCGCGCTCGTCTCGTATTTTTCCACGAACGCACCGATCGGGTACGTCAACGTTCGATCCGTCCCCGGCGTAGTCGTGCGAACCGTAAACTCGCCGTCGACGCCCGACGCGCTCGGCGTCCACGTCTGTTCATACGGCGCTCTCGAGCGATCGACCGCGTCCGCGCCGACGCCGTGCGCGACGAGATACGCGACGACGTGTTGATTGTGCTTGGAGTCTCGCGTCCACGTCCCCAAGAAGGCGCTCGCCGCCGACGCGCTCGTCGCCGAGGCGTCTCCGTTCCGTCCCGCACGCATCGTCATTCTCGAGCGACGACGACACCGCGACACCTCGCGAGACGTCGTCCTCGTCGTCGTCGTCGTCGTCGTCGTCGTCACCATCGTCACCATCGTCCTCGTCCGCCTCGTCGACCTCTGTCGTCGATGGATGGATCCATCCATCGTCATCGTCATCACCGAACACCCAACACACGCATGCGTGATTGATGCGCGAGAAGAAACGCACGCATTCGTGACGGATGCGACGCCACATTGCGTTTTCGATGGAGGTGGGGTCGACGATGCGCGCGACGAAAGCGACGAATGAGACGAGATCCGAGGTGAGAGAGTACGCGGTCGATCCTCCCGAAGGTTGGACGTCGGCGTGGTCGTGGTGCGCGCTCGACGGTGGCGATCGCGCGACGCGCGGGGCGAACGCGCGAGCGTTATTTCACGCGCCCGAGTTGCACGAATGCGCGAGAGTGGGGGACGCGCGAGAGGTGATGCGATTGTTGGACTCGGGAGCGTTTGAATTAGAAGCGAAAGATCCCGCCGGACGCACCGCGTTGCACTTCGCCGTGGGATTCGGTCGTCTCGACGTCGTGGAGGAGCTCTTGCGTCGAGGGTGCGAGCTCGAGCCGAGAGATTGTTGGAAAAGGGCGCCGGTGGATTGGGGGATTCAGGCGCGACACGACGCGTGCGTGGAGGCGCTCAGGGTGGAGGCGGTGAAGAGAGGAATGTGGGGAGGTCGAGGCCGCGTGGCGCCGCTGAAGACGTACTATGAACACTGTTATAATCTCACCGCGGAACAAGTCGAAGCCATGGTCGTGAAAAACGCGCGCGAGGCCCGCGAACAGTACGAGCGACAGATCGAGACGAATCGAGCGAGTTACGCGCGGCAGCGCGAAGAGAGGGTCAAGGTGGAGTCAAAGCCGAGACCGAGAGGTCGAAAGAAGAGATGAGCGCGAAGGAATGCTCGTGTATTACTTACATTTGCCTGTATAGCAGTCAACCGCCCGTTCACGTCGTCATCTCGACATCCGCCGCGCGTTTGATTTGCGGCAACTCGTCGTCGCACGGCGGTTGTTCGATCGGTTGAATCATCCTTCGCTCGCACCCGTTCCCATCGATGGTGACGAGTCGAATGACCCCACCCGATGACGCGTCGCGCGCGATGGCGAGCGATATCGCGCGCGTCACCCACGTCTCCGCCTCGTCGCGAGACATGTCCTCCTTAAACGTGTCGTCGCACCACCCGTACACGTACGCGCTCCCGCTCCCGCCCACCGTGAACGGAGCCTCAACGAGAGCGCCACCGAGTGGTATCCCGTACACCTGCGGACCGAGCTTTCGATCCCATCCCGCTATGATCATCCCCGCCTGCAGCCGCTCCTTGTTTTCGTACGCGATTGTTTTGGTCAAATTGGCGACGAGTTTCACGTCGCACGTCAATCGTTCCTCCGCTCCCGCCGCCGCGCTCGACACCGACACCGCGTGTTCTTCCGCTAACCTAGAGACGTACGCCGCCACGTTCTGCGTGTCCGCCGCGCTTCCGCTTCGACACATCCACACGTTGTCGCAGATCCGCGTGATTTTGTCGCTCGCCCTATTCGCCACGTACGTCCCCGTGCTCGTGCGCGAATCCGCCCCGAGCACGACACCGTCCGCGTACTTAACCGCCATGATGGTCGTCTGCGCGCGTCGTCGTCGTCGTCGTCGTCGTCGTCGTCGTCGTCGTCGTCAGTCCAAAATCCAAAATCCAA